>JAFRUN010000024.1 GCA_017438865.1 Clostridia bacterium | reverse complement strand
AGGCCGGTATCCACCCCGGTAAAGATTCCATTATCACAGGAAATGGAAACCTTGCTTTCTTTTCCGCTTATAGTAAATGCCTGCTTTGCCAACGCCGTAGGTGCCAGAAGTGCTGCATCCACACCATTCTTAAACCACTCGGGCACTTCTCCGTCATAAGTACTGACATCGGATGCCTTCTTAGACTTATGCGGCACCCCCTGTGTCTGACCATAACCTACAGCAATGATCCCCACCGGTTTTGCTCCCTCTGCCTTCTCCTGTGCTCCCTTCCTGTTAAAGGTTCCACCGACCCACCATGTATTCAGCCCCAGTGTCTGCGCATACAGCATAAGGTCTGCGCCGCAATAGCCACATAGTTCATCAGCACCTTCCGGACCCGCCATAATGAAAAAATTGTTCACGCCCTTGGCCAGGATCAGCTTGATCACGCCCGGAACCGCAGTATTATCATTTGTCATGAGCTTAATGGATAGTCCAAACTGCTCATTATTTTCTCTTACGCGGTCATTCAGTTTCGTCACGACATCCTCCGGGATAGCTTTATCCGTGTATTTACGCACCATATGCCGTTCTAACATTGCCTGTTTCATATCCATATGAAATCCCTCCATTTACTGATTGATTTCCTTTGCCCGCTGCGACATCTTCTTTAACTGAGCAGCAAAGACTTCTGCTTCCTTTTGCGTCATGTCCTGTGTAATAAAATCCACCCATTTCTTCTGAAGCTCACGGATCCGCGGCTCTGCGTTCTTCGCCTTATCAGTCAGATACACCCTTTTTGCCCGGTAATTTTCTTCGTGCGCTTCCCTGCGGACAAGCCCTTTCTTCTCCATTCCCTGGATAGTTCTTGTCGTTGCCGCCTTATCTACGGTAATCACAGCTGCCATCTCCTCTTGGGTAAGTCCGTCTCTATTATACAGCTGTGAAAGGTACATCAGCTCCGATGCTGTAATCTCAACATCAGATAGTTCATGACCAAAGAACAAATTCAGCTGACGCATCAACACAGATATATATGTTCCTGCTTTTAACATTTTAATTCCTCCATCTCAGTTGACAGGTCAATTGTACTAAAATTGTATTGACTTGTCAACTGAAAATTCAAAAAAAGGCAGCTGACAGACAAAACTCCATCAGCCGCAATTATTACACTCTCTGGCAGAAATCCAAACTCAGCCAGCCAATCCCGCTTTTCAGTTTCCCCCAAAGAGAAGCCCACGCACCACTGGAAGTAGTCACAATGGTATAAATACCCGGAGGACAGAACTGAACCCTAGGAACCAGCTGATTTTCAATGCGTTATAGTGAAAATGTAGTCAAATGTAGTCAAAACCACAAAATGGGTAAAAAAAGAGCCCTTCAAATTCATCATAATTTGAAGGGCTATAACGCTAAGTTTATGTTGTTTCTAAATAATGTAGTCAGCATGTAGTCAATGCGCAAAACAACTGAAGCCCCGAAAACGTAGTGTTTTCGGGGCTTCTTGGCGTGCCTGACACGATTCGAACGTGCGACCTACAGAGTCGGAGTCTGTCACTCTATCCAGCTGAGCTACAGGCACATCTATATAAAATTGTTGCTGATTCGCGTCCCATAGCCTACAGAGTCGGAGTCTGACGCTCTATCCAGCTGAGCTACGGGCACATGCGCGAAGCATATTATAACACACGTTTTATGCGGTTGCAAGTGCTTCGACGCGAAAAAACGGAATCGCGGGCGTCGCGGTTCCGTTTTTATTTATTCCGGGATTACTTTCTTATAATACAGCTTCCCCGGCTCCAGCGGCTCGCCGGCGCTGGTGAGAAGCTCCGTCACCGTGACGAGCTCGTATCCCTGCTCCAATAGCCACGGGATCATCTCGTCGAGCGCGTCGACCGTCGGCTTGTGGCGGTCGTGGCAGAGGATGATCGAGCCGTTTCTCGTCTTCTTTCTGATGACCTCCATGATCTTGCCGACGTTCTGCGTCTTCCAGTCCGCCGTGTCGACCGACCATTTCACAACGGCAAGTCCCGCTTCCTTTGCCCCGCGCGACACGGCGGCGTTGTAGCTTCCGCCCGGGGGACGCACCGTGGTCGGCTGATATCCGCCCTCGATCCATGACGAGATTTCCTCGCACGTCGCGATCATTCGCTTCGCGTTCTGACTTGCCGAAAAACCCGTCATCAGATCGTGGTTCCGTCCGTGTACGCCGATCTCGCAGCCGAGATCGACCATGCGCTGCAGCAGCGGACCGGATTTTTCGTTGATCGTGGAGCCGAGCACATAGAACGTCGCCTTCACATGGTACTGCTCCAGCTTATCGAGCACCGGCCCCGTCCAGTTCAGGTTCGGACCGTCGTCAAACGTCAGCGCGACCATCAGCCGATTCGGATCCTTGGTCGGTTCCGGCGTGGGCGTGGGCTCCGGCGTGGGCGTCGGTGTTGGTTCCGGCGTGGGACTCGGCGTCGGCGGCAGCGTCGGAAGCTCCGGTTCCGGCGTAATCGTCGGCGTGACGACCGCGGCGACGATCTCCTCCGGTTCCGGTTCAACGGGAGCGGCGGGCGCTTCCGTTTCCGGCACGGCGGCCTGCTGCGCGGGATGATAATCCGCACAGCCGAACAAGAACAGGATGCAAAGCAAAATAACAAGGCACTTTTTCATGTGCCGGATTATATCACGTTTTGTCGGTTTTTGCAAGAACGCAGCAAAAAACCGGACCGCAAAACGCGATCCGGCTCTGCTGCCGTAAATGATCCGGCGCCGTGACGGCGGTCGTTACTTCTCGAACGAGAAATGATAGTCGAGATGCTTCTCGTCGCGGACGGCGATCATTTCCTTCTGCACCGCCTCGTTGACGGGAACGCCCTTGTCCTTGCGGTCCTGCCACACGAGCCATTCCTTTTCGCCCGCGGTGTAGATGCGCTCCTCGCCCGGCGCCTTTTCGGAATTGCGCAGCGCGCGGAGGATGTCTCCCGTGATCTTTTTGAACGTATCGAGTCCCATGAACGCTTCGGGATCAATCGCGATGAAGAAGTGTCCGAGATGATACGGACGCTTGCTGCCGTTCTCGTCCATGCCGGTGAGCATCTTCATGTAGCTGCCCGCCTGCAGCGCCGCGGAAAGGATCTCCACGACCGTCGCGTAGCCGTAGCCCTTGTAGCCCGCCAGCTCGTCGCCGATGCCGCCGAGCGGGGCAAGCGCCGCCTCGCCCTTGGTGAGGTCGATCAGGATCTGCTTCGAATCGGTCAGCGCGCTGCCGTCTCTGCCGATGACCATGCCCGCGGGGGTGGGCTTGTCGTTTCTTGCGTAGTATTCGATCTTGCCGCGCTGCGTGATGCTCGTCGCGCAGTCGATGCAGAACGGAAACTCCTCGTCGGTCGGGAACGCGACCGTCAGCGGGTTCGTGCCGAGCATGTTCTCGACGCCGAACGTCGGCGCGATGGACGGACGCGCGTTCGTGCCCGTGATGCCGATCAGTCCCTGCTTCGTCGCCATCGTGGTCCAGTAGCCCGCGATGCCGTAGTGCGAGGAATTGCGCACCGCGACCATGCCCATGCCAAACTTTTTCGCCTTGTCGATCGCGGTCTGCATGGCGCGCTTAGAGATGACCATGCCCATGCCGTCGTGTCCGTCGACCACCGCGGTCGTCGGCGTCTCTTTGAGCACTTCGTACTCGGTGACGGGGTTCAGGATGCCCGCCTTGATGCGGTCCAGATAGATCGGCTTGAAGCGGTTGACGCCGTGGCTCTCGATGCCGCGGCGGTCGCTCTCCATCAGAACGTCCGCACAGATCTCCGCGTCCTCACGCGGCACGCCGTAAGCGACGAACGCGTCGACGATGAAGTTTCCGATGGTTTCCCAGTCCACATAAGGTCTTGTTTCTTTGATTGCCATATTTTTATTCTCCCTTCGGATCAATCTTCCCAGTTCTTTGCCTTTTCGACCGCCTTCGTCCAGCCGCGCTGCCGCTTTGCGCGCTCGACGTCGCTCATAGCGGGCGTAAAGATCTTTTCGCTCTCCCAGTAGCGCATGACGTCCGCTTCGTCCTTATAGAGTCCCACACCGATCGCCGCGAGATACGCCGCGCCGAGCGCCGTCGATTCGACGCACTTCGGACGGTTGACCGATACGTTGAGCATATCCGCCTGGAACTGCATCATTACGTTCGAGACGGACGCGCCGCCGTCGACCTTGAGCTCGCCGAGCTTTCTGCCGCTGTCGAATTCCATCGTGCGGGCAAGATCGCCCACCTGATACACGATACCCTCGAGGACCGCTCTCGCGATGTGCGCGCGGTTCGTGGCGCGGGTGACGCCGACCAGCGCGCCGCGCGCGTACATGTCCCAATGCGGCGCGCCGAGTCCCGTGAACGCGGAGACGAAGTACGCTCCGCCCGCGTCGGGCACGGATTCGGCAAGCCGGTCGATCTCGCTCGCCGAGGAGATCAGACCGACCTCGTCGCGGAGCCACTTGATCGAGCTGCCCGCGTTGAAGATGCTGCCCTCCAGCGCGTAGCGAACCTTGCCGCCGACGCCCCATGCGATCGTGGTGAGAAGCCGGTTCCTGCTCGCGACCGGCGTTTCGCCCGTCTGCATCATCAAAAATCCGCCGGTGCCGTAGGTGCATTTCGCCTGCCCCGGCTCGAAGCACGCCTGTCCGAACAGCGCCGCCTGCTGGTCGCCCGCGTCGCCCGAAACCGGAACGCCCGCCAGCGCTTCAAGTCCCTCGATGCCGTCTTTGACGTGCCCGTAGATATGCGCGGAGGGAAGCACCTCCGGCAGCATACACGCCGGGATGTTCAGCCGGTGCATGATGACCGGATCGTACCGGAGCGTGTGGATGTTATAGAGCATGGTGCGCGACGCGTTGCTGTAATCGGTGACATGCGCGCCGGTGAGGTTCCAGATGAGCCAGGTGTCGACCGTGCCGAACAGAAGGTTCCCCGATTCCGCAAGCATCTGCCCGTTCGGAACGGCGTCGAGGATGTAGCGCAGCTTCGTCGCGGAGAAGTACGCGTCGATGAGGAGTCCGGTCGACTGCGCGATATAGTCGCGAAGCCCCTCGCGGATGAGCTGCTCGCACAGCGGCGCGGTGCGGCGGCACTGCCAGACGATCGCCGGATGCACGGGCTTGCCCGTCGCCTTTTCCCAAACGATCGTCGTTTCGCGTTGGTTCGTGACGCCGATCGCGGCGACCTCGCCCTTCTGTACGTTCGCCTTCTTCAGAACCTTGCGCACGGCGTCCAGCTCGGTTTTCAGGATCTCGTTCGCGTCGTGTTCGACGTAGCCCGGCATCGGATAATGCTGCGTGAACTCGAACTGCGCCGAGGTGACGATCTTTCCCGAAAGATCAAACAGGATCGCGCGCGAGCTCGTCGTGCCCTGATCCAGCGACAAAAGGTATTTCTGCATGATCGGTACCGCCTTTCCTTAATAATTGATTATACCACGGATTTTTTCTTGTGGAAACAGTTTTTTTCGTGTATAATGCAAATATGGAAAGCATTTCGGAAGAACTCTCTCTGGAGAACGAATTTCAGAAGGAACGCATCGTGTTCACGCGAAAGCGCGCGCTGATCCTCATTGCGGCGCTGGTCGTTCTGATCGCGGGCGTTACGGTCGCGGCGCTGCTGCTGCCGAAGCCCTCGGGACTGCCGAAGTTTTCGGAAGTCATGACCTCGAACCGCGGCGCGTTCGACCACCCCTCTTACGGCACGGTCGACTGGGTGGAGATCCATAACCCGGGCGATACGGACATCGATCTTTCCGGCTACGGCTTTTCCACCGAGATCAAGCATCCGTTCCGCTACCGATTCCCGGACGGCACGGTCCTGAAGCCCGGCGAATACCTTGTGCTCTACTGCACCGGCGGCACGGCGGCGTCCGACGACGATCCGTTCTGCACCGGCTTCAACCTGTCCGCGTCCGGTGAATCGCTGTTCCTCGTCACGCCGAACAAGGTCGAGGCGGACGAGCTCTTCGTGCCCGCGCTCGATCCCGACGTCGCCTATGCAAGAACGGATAAGGGTGATTTTGAAATCACGATCTATCCCACCCCGTGGAAGGAGAACCGCTTTGAATAACGCTTTTTTCTATCGCTCGCCGCTCGGAATCCTGCGCGTTGCGGAGAAAAACGGCGCGCTCGTTTCGGCGTCGTTTGTTGACGGCGCGGAAGAAACCGAACCGTCCGTTCCGGTACTCTGCGAAGCCGAAGCGTGGCTCGACCGGTATTTTGCGGGAAGCGATCCCGGTCCGGTCCCGCCGCTTGCGCCGAACGGCACGGCGTTTCAGAAATCGGTCCGGGACGCGATCGGAACCGTCCCTTACGGCAAAACGGTCTCCTATTCGGCGCTTGCCGAGCGGATGGGACTTTCGCCCCGCTGCGCCCGCGCCGTCGGAAACGCGCTGCACAATAATCCTCTGCTTCTGTTCGTTCCCTGCCACCGCGCGGTAGGCAAAAACGGTGCGCTTACCGGCTTTGCCGGAGGGCTGGAACGGAAGCAAGCCCTTTTGGAACTGGAACAAAAATAACCGGGCGCCGCAAGGCGCTTTTTCCTTGCGTTTGTCTTCGCGGCTTGATATAATAAAATATAACTCATCGAAGGGGAAATCGAATGAAGATCATCGAACTGAAAGAAACGGTCACGGCGTCGAACGACCGCGACGCGGCGGTTTTGCGCGCGGAGCTCAAGGAAAAGGGCACGCTTCTCGTCAACCTGATGGCGTCGCCCGGCGCGGGCAAAACGACGCTTTTAGAGCGCACGATCCGCGATCTCAAGGATGAGATGAACATCGCGGTGATGGAGGCGGACGTCGATTCCGACGTGGACGCCGTCCGCATCGAAAAGATCGGCGCGAAGGCCGTGCAGGCGCACACCGACGGCATGTGCCACATGGACGCGGGCATGACGCGCCGCGCGCTGGAGGGGCTCGGCGACGAGCAATTCGATCTCGTGGTGCTCGAAAACGTGGGGAATCTCATCTGTCCCGCGGAGTTCGACACCGGCGCGGGCAGGTGCGTGATGCTGCTTTCCGTGCCGGAGGGCGACGACAAGCCCCTGAAATACCCGCTGATGTTCAAGGTCTCGGACGTTCTGATCATTACGAAGACCGACGTCGCGCCGTATTTCGATTTCGACTTCGACGCGTGCGTCGCGCGGGCGAAGAAGCTGAATCCGGACATCACGATCTTCAAAGTTTCCGCCAAGACCGGCGACGGCTTTGAAGAATGGGAATCCTGGCTGAAATCAGCCGTGAAGAACTGGAAAAACTGACGGAACAACAAATACAAACCCGAAAAAAAGGATAAAGGAGTATTGCCATGCCGGAAATTTACGATCAAAATCCACGCACCAAATCCAAATTTGACGGCGAGCCGGTCCTGCAGAAAAAGTATGCAAAGCTCGGAGCGAAAATCACGGACAACGTCCCGCACAAGCTCTTCGGACTTAAGACGACCGACGAGGAATACTGGGGTCTGCGCGAAATCCTGAACGAGCACGAGGTCGACATTGCGCTTTCAATGAAGCAGCGCAAATGGTACACCTATCAACAGCTCTTCGAGATGAACAAAGCGATGGGCGAACCGCTCTTCAAGGAGACGCTCGATCTTCTGTGCGTCCACGGCTTCGTCGAGTACGACTACGGCGATCATTACGACGACAACGGTCCGATCCCCGGCGCGCCGAAGGAGATCCGCTATCGCACGAGCTATTTCGTGCCGGGCAGCGCGGAGCTGTTCAATTCCTCCCGCGACCGCATTGAAAAGAACCCGCCGGTTACCAGAATGTTCGAACGCATGACGTTTTTGCCGTTGGAGCACATCACCCCGATGGTCCGTCCGGGCGGCAACGGCATCGGCATGCACGTCATCCCGGTCGAAAAGGAAGTCGGCGCGAACCGCGAGTCGATCAGCATTGAAAAAATCTCCTACTGGCTGCAAAAATATGACGGACATCTGGCCGCGGGTATTTGCTCCTGCCGCGCGTCCCGCGCGATGCTCGGCGAAGGCTGCACCGACGACGAGAACGACTGGTGCATTCAGGTCGGCGACATGGCGGACTACACGGTCGAAACCGGCCGCGCGCACTATATCACCAAGGAGGAAGCGCTCGAAATTTTAAAACGCGCCGAGGAAAACGGCTATGTGCATCAGGTGACGAACATCGACGGCGACGATCATATCTTCGACATCTGCAACTGCAACGTCAAGATCTGCAACGCGCTTCGCACCTCGCTTCTTTACAATACGCCGAACATGTCGAAGTCCGCGTACACCGCAAGCGTCAAAAAGGAAAACTGCGTCGCGTGCGGACGCTGCGTGGAGATCTGCCCCGCCGGCGCGCTGAAGCTCGGTCAGAAGCTGTGCAAAAAGGACGGCACCGAAGTCGAATATCCGACGTCGCCGATCCCGGACCGTCTGCGCTGGGGCAAGTATGCTTGGGATGAGAATTACCGCGATTCCGCGCGCGTCAACACGCACAAGACCGGCACCGCGCCCTGCAAAACCGCGTGCCCCGCGCACGTGCCGATTCAGGGCTACCTCAAAATGGCGAAAGAGGGACGCTACGACGAGGCGCTCGCGCTCATCAAGCGCGAAAACCCGTTCCCCGCGATCTGCGGCAGAGTCTGCAACAAGCGCTGCGAAGACGCCTGTACCCGCGGCACCATCGATCAGCCGGTGGCGATCGACGACGTGAAACGCTTCCTTGCGGACCGCGATCTTTCCGCCGAAACCCGCTACATTCCCAAGAAGATCATCAACAACCTGACCGGCGAATGGCCGCAGAAGATCGCCATCATCGGCGCGGGCCCCGCGGGACTTTCCGCCGCCTACTACCTCGGCACCATGGGCTATCGCCCCACCGTGTTTGAAAAGAACGCGAAGCCCGGCGGCATGATGACCTACGGCATCCCGTCGTTCAAGCTCGAAAAGGACGTCATCGACGCGGAGATCGACGTGATCCGCGCGCTCGGCGTCGACATCCGCTGCGGCGTCGAAGTCGGAAAAGACATTACCATCGAGCAGCTCAAACAGCAGGGCTACGAAGCGTTCTACATCGCGATCGGCTGCCAGGGCGGCAGACTCCCGGGCATCCCGAACGAGCGTGCCGAAGGCACCGAGATCGCGGTGAGCTTTTTGAACAAGGCGCTTTCCGACAACAGCCGCAAACTCGAAGGCGACGTGATCGTCGTCGGCGGCGGCAACGTGGCGATTGACTGCGCGCGTACCGCGCACCGCTTCGGCGCAAAACACGTTTCGATGTTCTGCCTCGAATCCCGCGAAACGATGCCCGCTTCGCCCGAAGAGATCCAAGAAGCCGAAGAGGAGAACGTGCAGATTCAGCCGAGCTGGGGTCCGAAGGAAGTCCTTGTCGACGAAGCAGGCAAGGTCAAGGGGCTCGTTTTGAAACGCTGCGTCAGTACGATCGATCCGCAAACCGGAAAGTTCTCGCCGAAATACGACGAAAACGAAACGATCACGGTCGAAGCAAAGACGATCGTGTTCGCAATCGGTCAGGCAATCGAATGGGGCAAGCTCCTCGAGGGCACGAACGTCAAGTTCCATCACGGCAACTATCCCGTTGCCGACAAGTTCACCTATCAGACCGACGATCCGATGATCTTTGTCGGCGGCGACGTGTTCACCGGTCCGAAGTTCGTGATCGACGCCATCGGACAGGGGCATGAGGCGGCGGAATCGCTTGCCCGCGCCGTCTCGAAGAACAGCGTGAACCAGACGCTCGGCCGCGACCGCCGGTTCTTTAAGGAGCTCGACAAGAACAACATCGCGATCGACGAATATGACCGCGCGCAGCGGCAGGTTCCGCCCGTCGACCCCGCGATCGACGCGAAGAACGGCTTTAAGGATCCGCGGCTGCCGCTTACCGAGGAACAGGTGAAGATCGAAACCGCGCGCTGCCTCGGCTGCGGCGCAACGATCGTCGACACCGGCAAGTGCATCGGCTGCGGTCTGTGCACCACGCGCTGTGAGTTCGACGCCATCCATCTGCTGCGCGATCATCCGCAAAATTCCGATATGCGCCGCGCGGAGGACAAGGTTACGGGACTTCTTTCCTACGCGGCAAAGCGCGGCATCAGGATCCTGCTGCACAGCGGCTCCAAGGAAGCGAGAGCCATGCGTAAAAAACGCCGCGCATACAACAAGGCGACCAAGGAGTTCCATAAGACGCATCCGCACACCGGAAACAGCGTGAGCGTCGAAGAGCTCATGAAGGACTGATATGCACGAGATGGGCATCATACTGCATCTGGCGAAAACCCTTGAGGAGACCGCCGAGCAGGAACAGATCAAAAAGATCACGCGCGTGACGCTGGAGGTCGGCGAGGTGTCCGGCATCATCACGGACTACTTTACCGACTGCTGGAACTATTTCCGCAGAAAGCATCCGGTGCTCGAATCCGCCGAGCTGGATTTACAGACGCTCCCCGCAGTCACGTTCTGCGGGAACTGCGAAAAGACCTATCCCACCGTGCAGTACGGGCGCACCTGTCCCTACTGCGGCAGCGGTGAGACGTGGCTCTTAAAGGGCAACGAGTGCATCATCAAAGAAATAGAAGTGGAAGACTGAAAGAAAAGGGACTGTTTGCACAGTCCCTTTTTTATTACGCTTTTTTCGCTTTCTTTTTGCGATTTGCCCTCCAAACGCCCCACATACGGAAGCCGGTGGAAACCAGCAGCACGCCGACGGCCATGGAACCCGCGATCGCCGCGGTCAGCATGCCCTTGTCGTACGCTTCCGGCAGCATACCGCGCCGGATAAAGTCCATCGTATAATAGATGCCGGATCCGGGGATCAGCGGAACGAGCGCGCACATCAGATAGCTCGTCGCGGGGCATTTGCGGATACGCGCCATGATCTCGGCATAGACCGCCGAAACCGCCGCCGCAATCAGATACGCGATCGGCTCCGCAAGGCCGAGCCGCATGCAAAGCACGCACACCGGCCACGAGATCACGCTGCCCAGCAGGGCGAACGGAATGCCTCTGCCGTGCATGTTGAACATCAGCCCGAAGCCGAGCGTGCCGACGAGTCCCGCGATGCACTGGATCCACAGCGGATGCGCGATCGGTTCCAGCGTAAATACGACGTCCGAAAAGACGTGCCGCGCCAGAGATACGCCGGAGCTCGTGCCGAACGCCAGCGCGATCGCGATGATCAGCACCTGCACCAGACGGTTCAGTCCCGACATCGTGTCGCCGTAGATGACGTCGCGCAGACTGTTCGTAAACAGAAATCCGGGAACCAGCAGCATGATCGCGCCGATGACCGTGATGTCCGCGTTGCCGGAAAACCCGATCGCCGTGAACGTGTTGGCGAGGAATCCGAGAACGAAGCTGCACACGAAGGACGTGAAAAACGCGTTCGCGTGGAACCGTCCCATAAACTTGGTCGCCGCGCCGATCGCAACCCCGCAGACGCCCGCCGCGAGCGCTTCGAGGAACCCGCCGCCGAAGAATACGCCGAAGCCGATGCCGATCAGAAACGCCGCGAGATAGAAGATCGGAAGCGGATAGCGGCAGACCTTATGCTCCGTTTCGCGCAGGAGCCGTCTTGCCTCCTGCATATCCGGCTTTTCGGTGCAGATGCGGCGGCTCAGCGCGGTATAGCGCTCGATGCCGTCCAGCATGGTCTCGCTGTTCTTCAATCTGCGGATCTTTGTGATGATCTGCCCCCCGTCGGTCTCCAAGCTCGCCATGATGCTGCTCGGGATGACGAACGCGTCGACACGCTCCACGCCGTATGCCGCAACGATGCGGTTGATCGTCTCCTCCACGCGGTAGGTCTCCGCGCCGCACGCCTGCAGCTTGTTCGCAAGCGACACCGCAAACTCCAGAAGCTCCTCGTAAAAGTCGCCTTCTCTTGCCTGCGTTTCCTGCGCCGCGATCGCCTGCTCCGCGCGCGCGATTTTCTCCTTTTTTCCGAATAACGCTTTCCGTTTTTCTCCGGTGATCATATCCGTAAATCCTTTATCGGGTGAATTTGCTTGAAAAGTATAACAGCGATGCCGGTAAATTGCAAGACATTTCACGCGGGGGCTTTTCAAAAGCCGTCCGCTGCGGTATACTTTTGTGAAAGAACAAAAGGAGCATTTCGGGATGTCACTGGAACGGGCAAAGGCGTATCTTCGGGAAAAGGGGTTGGCGGAGCACATTATTATCCCCGAACACAGCAGCGCAACGGTCGCGGACGCGGCGGAGGCATTGGGCTGCGAACCCGGCATGATCGCAAAGACGCTTTCCTTTTTACAGGGCGAACAGCCGGTGCTGATCCTTGCGGAGGGCACCGCACGCATCGACAACGCCAAGTACAAAGCGCGGTTCTCGCGCAAGGCAAAGATGATCCCTGCGGAACAGGTGGAAACGCTGATCGGGCACGCCGTCGGCGGCGTCTGCCCGTTCGGCGTCAACGAAAACGTCGTCGTCTATCTCGACGAAAGTCTGAAGCTGCACGAAACCGTCTATCCCGCCGCGGGCACGGACCGCAGCGCCGTGCGTCTTTCGATCGCCGAGCTCGAACTTGCCTGCCCCGCCGCCGAATGGATCGACGTGTGCCGGGTGTAAAGCTGTTTCGTGGTTTTTCGTCTGCCGGACGGTTTCGCATCTGCCCGGTCGGGTCCCGGCCTGTCAACAAGCAAAAATCTCAGCCCCTGAACACGGGGCTGAGATTTTTGGTACGAGTGTTGATAACGGACTTGCCCGCAAAAGGTTGGTAGCGATAGATTTTCGTCGCGAACGCGTTTACAAGTGAGCAGAAAATCCGAGCGTGACCTTTTGCGGAAAGGAGGAGCGGCAAAGCAAGGCGATGCGATGATTTATTTATGAAATAAAAAAAACGTCGCGAGCTCAGCGAAGCCCGCGACGACGTGGCAAATCACGCTAATTTGGATACCGATGCACCCCACCTCGCTTCCCGGGGTGCATTTGACCGTAAGGTGAGGTGCATCAAAGCTATTTATGAAATAAATAACCGGTTCTGTTTTACTTCTTCAGGAATACTTCTTGAGGATCGGACACGGTATTGCCGTTCACATATCCCCATTCGAACACCCTGCAATCGTTGGTGCAGGCATAGAATGTGGAGCGGATGCAGGCGGATTCCCTGTCCGTTTCGTCGATGGCGATTGTTGCACCGCAGCAAGCAACGTCTTCCATGACCTTGACAAGCGTATAATCCTCATTGTGTCTTTCTGTTCTCTGTTCCGTATAGACGGAATTAACAGCGGCAGTGTATGCCCAAAGACTGGCATCATCCATCAGGATATAGGTATTGACTCCGTCCGAACAGACATCTTTTACACCGCTGCAGATGGGATAGGGATTTTCGAGCGTATATTCGTCCGCGCACCAGAGCTCGCCGTCCTTCGTCTTGGCAAACAGATAGAAATAGGAACCCGCGATCATCTCCGTCTCGCAGTTATCAAAGAAGATCGTTTCGACATTTTCCAGCAGCGCGGGCCTGTCGCTCGTGTCCATAGAGCCGTAAACTCTGTGCAGCGTGCCGGCTGTGTCGATATAATAACTGCATTGGAAGAACGAATCCCAATAGACCTTTTCGACATTGGGAATCGCAAGCGTATTGACGTGCAGCGTACCATCGCTTGTGAGATAATTACAGAGGGGATAAAGCGCTTTTACATCGGATGCAACGAATTCCGGATCTTCGGTCAAGCCGATCGAGAAATGATCGATCCGTGCCAGTGTGCCGTTGGCAAGAAGAGCACACCAGCCGTCGACATCAACGACGCCGTCGATTATCCGTGGCTCCATCAGCTCTGCCTGCTGTTCTGCAGTCATCTCCTCCCATTCGCCGGGCATCTGCACGCCGCCCCAGAGAATGAGCTGACCTTTGTCGTTGATCGCGCAACCAGGCGCGGCATTGATGACGTGATCCATGAGATGAATAGGCTCGGGATGGTACTCCATGTCCATTAGCTCGCCGTAGTTGATCTCCGGTTCAGATTCATGCCAGCCCATTAATTCGCCGTCATCACGGATGACGAGATTGACGTTGTTGAAATTGATCGCTGTTTCCCAGCAGGGGATAAATACCTTGACACCGTGGATGATAAAACGGCCGGTTAAAAGGTCGTACATAGCGCCGTCATCGTTAATCAGGTAATGCCCACGGATCGCAGGCAGTTCCATAGCCGCTGCATAGTTGGCGAGCGTGAGTGTTTCTTCCGGCGTGGGCATTTCAGCCGGGTCTGGCGCTTTGGTCACAGGAGGTTCGGTTGAGCTGACGTTTACGGGCTTGATGGAATCGGATGCGACCGGCTTTTCCACACATGCTGCAGATGACAGCAGAACTGCAAGCGCGAGGATGACAACAAATAATCTGATAAAACTATTCATGAGAAACTCCAATTCCAGCAGGTAGTTCCTGCTTTCGACTATCTACTATATAATACTATGAAAATAATACTATGAAAGCGAGCACAAGGTCGCTGATATATCCCTGTTTTGCAAAATATATTTTTGAAAGAGCAAGGCGGGTTGGTTTTTAATGAACATATTACACGTATGAACTAGAGGTCGAAAAGGTCAGTCCGAACACGGTCATCTACCGCCATGCGAACATTCACAAGGCGCTCAAGTATGCGTACCAGACGGGACTGATAGACAGCAACCCGGCGGATAAGGTGCAGCGCCCGCGCAAGGAGCGGTTTGAAACCCATCCCTACAACGCGGAGGAGCTGGATCGGCTGTTTCATCTCGTTGTTTGGCTGTCAAAAGGTGGCGCTGATTCTGTAGACAACACAGTAGCTTTGTGCCCTAATTGTCATAAAAAGATGCATGTTGTTAATGATCCAACAGATGTTCGAGTACTACTTAGGGTTGCAAAAAGTAACGCCGAGTGAAGTATTTTCCGGCAGCCCCATCTCGCACACGATTACCCCATCTCGCACACGATTACCCCTATCTCGCACACGATTACTCCTATCTCGCACACGAATTACCCCATCTCGCACACGATTACTCCTATCTCGTACACGATTACCCCCATCTCGCACACGATTACCCCATCTCGCACACGATTTCAGAGTCGGTCGAGATGGGTGTTTTGCTGTAAGTGGTCGAAAATCGACTGGATGAGCATGAATGAAGAGAAAGCTCGAACAGGTATTCGTGTTCGAGAAGTCGAAAAATCCCATAGTACAAGGATTATTTCGAAGGGGAGGGGTGCAAAAAAGAAGGACCCTAATTGTATCCAAATTAGAGTCCTTCTATGGTACGAGTAGATATAACTGACTCAGCAGCGAACGATCATATTCAACTTCGTAATTTGTCATTTTGTCCTTCTCGAATAGTTTATTTTTCAATACGTGAGAGAGCACTTTCCGCAACGGCTGCTATGAGATCGTCGTAGGAAAGCCCGACCGCCTCGGCTGCCATCGGAAAATCGCTGT
>JAFRUN010000023.1 GCA_017438865.1 Clostridia bacterium | reverse complement strand
GCTCTCCGGCGCCAGCATCTTCGGCGCGCAGTTCGCCGGGAAAAAGGATACGGACGGCGTGCGGCACGTGCTCCGCTTTAAGCTGCTGATCTGCGCCTGCGTCTCGGCCGTCGCGCTGGTCATCCTCGGCTTTTTTCATAAACCGCTGCTCACACTGTTTCTGCACGAAAGCGGCGCGGAGGGCGACCTTGCCGCAACGCTCGAATACGGCAGCAAGTACGTCCTGATCATGCTGATCGGACTCGTTCCCGCCGCGCTTTCGATGTGCTACGCCTTTTCTCTGCGCGAAACGGGCGAGACCTTCGTGCCGATGGTCGCCAGCGGGTCCGCCGTGCTCATCAATCTGCTGTTCAACTATCTGCTGATCTTCGGCAAGCTCGGCTTCCCCGCGCTCGGCGTGCTCGGCGCGGCGATCGCAACGGTCATCTCGCGCTTTGCGGAGCTTGCGATCATCGTGACCTACGCGCATACCCATACGAAGCGCTTCCCGTTCTTCAAAGGCGTCTGCCGCTCGCTTTATGTGCCCGGCGCCCTTGCAAAGCAGATCGTTCTGAAGGGCACGCCGCTTCTGTTGAACGAGGCGTTCTGGTCGCTCGGCATGACGACCATGATGCAATGTTATTCGATGCGCGGCATCTCCGCCGTCGCGGCGCTGAACATTTCGAGCACGGTATCGAACCTGTTCAACATCGTCTTCATGTCCATCGGCTCCTCGATCGGCATCATCGTCGGCAACCTGCTCGGCGCGAACAAGCTGGAGGAAGCGAAGGACACGGACAGAAAGATCATTGCGCTGTCGGTGTGCACCTGCCTGTTCTTCGGCGCCGCACTCGCCGTCGCCGCGCCGTTCATCCCCCGTCTTTACAACACCGGCGACGAGGTGAAGACGCTTGCGACGCATTTCCTCTGGGTCTCCGCATGCATGATGCCGTTCAACGCGTTCACCCATGCCTGCTATTTCACCCTGCGCTCCGGCGGGCAGACGCGGATCACAATGCTGTTCGACAGCTGCTTCGTCTGGGCGATCTGCATTCCCGTCGCGTTCGTGTTGAGCCGGTTTACGGCGCTTCCGATTTTGCCGCTCTATATCGTTTGCTGTTCGCTGGAGCTCATCAAGTGCGTCATCGGCTTTCTCCTTGTAAAGAGCGACCGCTGGGTCGTCAACATCGTGCGAAGCGAAGACGGCGGCGAGCATCAGCCGGACTGACGGATTCCCCAAACGTTCCGGAAAAACCTTACCATACGGCGGCTTGTATGCGAAAGAAACCCCTTTTGCGAAAACGCAAAAGGGGTTCATTTGTCTTTTACGAAAGCCCGAAGCGCACACGCTTCGGGCTTTATGGATTGACGGAACGAATGATTTTCTTCCGGTTCAATCCGCAACATCGACGTCCGGTACGACCAAAACCTCGTATTCCGGGTAGAGCGCAGTCACTTCGCTGCATAAGGTTTCCAGCGCTTCCTTTCTGTCGACGTCGAAGCTCACGACCACATCGAAACGGATCGTTTTTTGTTCGGTATCGGCATAGAAGCCGTGCATCTGCAATGCCCAGTCGTGGGACAAAACGGTTTCCTGAATCTTGTTGCGCATCTGCGCCGCCGCATCGTTCGACGTGTTGTGGGAATACACGCCGATGCCGGTCAGGATCACGCCGGTCTTATGAAAAACGTTGGTCTGGATGCGCCGCGTGATGCGGTCGACCTCGTCCACCGTCAGCGTGTCCGGAAGCTCCACATGCACCGAGCCGTAGTTCTTGTTCGGTCCGTAATTGAACAGCGTGACGTCGTACGCGCCGAGCACGGATTCCTCCTCGCAGACGACCCGCTTCAATTCCTTCGTGGTCTCCGCGTCCTCGCGCTTGCCGATGATATCGTTCAGCGTTTCGATCATCATCTCGACGCCCGCCTTGATGATGAAGCCAGCAATGACGACCCCGACATACGCTTCCAGCGAAATCCCCCAGACGAGATAAACGATCGCCGAGGCAAGCACCGAAGCGGACAGGATCGCGTCGAACAGCGCGTCCGAGCCGGAGGCAACGAGCGCGCCGGAGTTGACCTTCTTGCCCTGTTTTTTCACATACATGCCGAGGATCAGCTTGACGATGATCGCCACGGAGATGATGACGAGCGTGACCGTGCTGTAGTCCGCGGCTTCCGGACGGATGATCTTCTTGATCGACTCGACGAGCGACGTGATACCGGCGTACAGCACCAGCGCCGCGACGATCATGGAGCTTAAGTATTCGATCCTGCCGTAGCCCAGCGGATGCTTTTTGTCCGGCTGTTTGGCGCCGAGCTTTGCGCCGATGATCGTGACCACCGAAGAAAGCGCGTCGGATAGGTTATTGACCGCGTCCAGAATGATCGCGATCGAGTTGGACATCAGCCCGACGAACGCCTTGAATCCGACGAGCAGCACGTTCGTGACGATCCCGACGATGCTGGTACGGACGATCGTTTTTTCCCGGATGACAGTTTCTGTCGAAAGATCCTTCATACCGTCTCCTTACAGCGCCGCTTCGACGGCGTTTTTGACCTCCGCCATATCGACGGTCGGCTCGAAACGCGCAATCACATGACCTTCGCGATCAATGAGGAACTTCGTAAAGTTCCACTTGATATACGCCTTGTCGCCGAACTGCTTGTTGTTCATCTTCGCAAACTTTTCGAGCATGGCGTTTTTGATGCCCTTTCCAAAGCCCTCGAACGGCTTTTCCGCCGCAAGGTATGCAAACAGCGGATCGGCAGTCTCGCCGTTGACGTCGATCTTCTTAAACTGCGGGAAGTCCGTGCCGAATTTCAGCGTGCAGAATTCGTGGATCTCATCCTCGCTGCCG
>JAFRUN010000022.1 GCA_017438865.1 Clostridia bacterium | reverse complement strand
TACCTTCCTCAACAGCCCGCACCTGCTCGACCGGTATTACCGCCTGCGCACCCAACCTCGCATCAGCTTTGCCGGACAGATGACCGGCGTGGAAGGGTATGTGGAATCCGCGGCAAGCGGGCTTCTCGCCGCGATCGAACTGATCGAAAAGCTCGAAGGCAGACCTGCGATCGATTTTACGTCCGAGACCGCGATCGGCGCGCTCGGACACTATGTCGCCGGATACAACGGCGGCGATTTCCAGCCGATGAACGTCACGTTCGGCATTGTGGATCCGCTTTCGGAACGCGTGAAAGGCAAGCAGGAGCGCTGCGATCGGATCGCGCGGCGCGCGCTTTCGAAGGTGCGCGCGATCACGGACACTTACGGTTTATGAGGAGGTATTTCCGATGGAACAGTTGAAGGGAACGACCATCGTTGCGGTCAAGCGCGACGGCGTGACTGCGATCGCGGGCGACGGTCAGGTCACGATGGGACAGCAGGCGGTCATGAAGGCGAACGCCAAAAAGGTGCGCCGGCTGTATCACGACCGCGTGGTCGTCGGGTTTGCGGGCTCGACGGCGGATGCGTTCACGCTGTGCGACCGGTTCGAGGCGAAGCTCGAAATGCACGGCGGCGCTTTGAAGCGCGCGGCGATCGCGCTTGCGCAGGACTGGCGCGGCGACAAGATGATGCGGCAGCTTGAGGCGATGATGATCGTGGCGGACAGAGACGATCTTCTGGTGCTGTCCGGCACCGGCGACGTCATCGAGCCGGACGACGACATCGCGGCGATCGGTTCCGGCGGGCTGTATGCGCTCGCCGCGGCGAAGGCGCTGAAAGAGCATACCGATATGAATGCGGAACAGATCGTGAAGGAAGCGATGGCGATCGCGGGCTCGATCTGCATCTTTACCAACGGCAATATTCATGTGGAGGTGATCCGTCCGTGACGCCGAGAGAGATCGTAAACGCACTGGACCGGTACATCATCGGTCAGGACGAGGCAAAGCGCGCGGTGGCGATCGCGCTCAGAAACCGTTACAGAAGAAGCTGCCTGCCCCCGGAGCTCCGGGAGGAGATCACGCCGAAGAATATCATCATGCTCGGGCCGACGGGCGTCGGCAAAACGGAGATCGCGCGGCGGCTTGCGAAGCTCGTCGAAGCGCCGTTCGTGAAAGTCGAAGCGTCGAAGTATACCGAGGTCGGCTACGTCGGCCGCGACGTGGAGAGCATGGTCCGCGACCTCGTCGAGGAGTCGATCCGGCTCACCAAGCAGAAGCGGATGGAACTTGTGAAGGACGCGGCGGCGGCAGCCACCGAGCAGCGCCTTGCGGATTTGCTGCTTCCCCAGCAGAAGCGTGCGGCAAGGCCCGTGAATCCGCTGCAGTTTTTGCTCGGCAGCGGACAGGCGGAGCCGGAGGAGCCGAAGCCCACGGAGGAGGAGCAGCAGGCGCGCAAAACGCTGCGTGAACAGACGCTGGAGCGTCTGCGCGCGGGACTCCTCGAGAAGGAGATCGTGGAGATCGAGGTCGAGGAGAGCATCAACGCCATGATGTTCGGCGCAAGCGGCATGGAGGTCGACATGGGCGGTATGCTCGGCGACCTGCTCCCGAAAAAGAAAAAGTCCAAGCGGATGCCGGTCGAGCACGCGCGGTCGATCCTCATGCAGCAGGAATCCGAAAAACGCATCGATCCGGACGACGTGAACCGCGAGGCGCTCCATAACGCCGAACAGAACGGCATCATCTTCCTGGATGAGATCGACAAGATCGCGGGCAGCGCGAACCAGATGGGCGCGGACGTATCGCGCGAGGGCGTCCAGCGCGACATCCTGCCGATCGTCGAGGGCACCACGGTTTCCACAAAGTACGGTCCCGTCAAAACGGACTTCATCCTGTTCATCGGCGCGGGCGCGTTCCATGTGGCAAAGGTCTCCGACCTGATCCCGGAGCTGCAGGGACGTTTCCCGATCCGTGTGACGCTGAAGGATCTGACCGAGGACGATTTCTATGCGATCCTCACGCAGCCGGACAATGCGGTGACCAAGCAGTACGCCGCGCTTTTAAAGCCCGACAACGTGAATCTGAGCTTTACCGAGGACGCGCTGCGCGAAATTGCAAAATTCGCGTTCCGCGCAAATGAACAGAATGAGAATATCGGCGCACGCCGCCTGCATACGGTAATGGAGAATCTGTTGAACGACATCTCCTTCAACGCGAACGGTCAGCATCCGATGATCGACGTCGTCGTGGACGGCGCCTATGTCGATGCGCATCTGTCCGCCGAGTGGGGTGAGGACAACATTTCGAAGTACATACTGTAACGGGCGGCGCGGTCCGCCCGGAAAGGACGGACAATGAAGCGCATCCTCATCGTTGTTTTGTGTACCCTTTTGCTTCCGTTTGCCGCGGTGCAGGCGGAAACCGAGCGCCCCGAAGACGAAACGCCGCCGGTCGCCGAATGGGATCCGAACTGGGTTCTGTGGGAGGAACCGGACGAGACCGCCGAAGCGTTTGCACAAGACGGGGAAGAGATCGCCGTATTCCTCGGTATGCGCCCGCTTTCGCGCTATGCGCAGGTGTTTGACGTGACGGAGGAGGACCTGAACCTCGCCGCGCGCGTCGCGTACTTTGAAGCGGGCTGGTGGAACGAGGACGCCTACCGCGCCGTGCTGTGCGTACTGTATAACCGGTGCGTGGCGACGCGGTTCGGCGGAAAGGTGACGAGCATTTCGACCGAAGCGTACCGGAAAGGACAGTTTTCGGTCATACACAACAAGAAATTCAAGAAACAGGTACCGCCGCAGGAGATCGTGGACGCCGCGCGGGACATCTTTGTCTACGGCAACCTCGATCTGCCGGAGAACATTCTGTTCTTCTGCTGTCAGACGCTCGGCAAGAGCTGGGGCGGACGCAAGTTCTATAAGAACATCGGCGGGAACCTGTTCTTCTACGGAAAAACCGAATAGAAAGGACTTTATGCAGCATAAACTCAGAATCATCCCGCTGGGCGGGGTGGGGGAGATCGGCAAAAACATGACGGTGATCGAGTATCAGAACGATATTCTTATCATCGACTGCGGCCTGATCTTTCCGGACGAGGAGATGCCGGGGATCGACGTGGTCATTCCCGACATGACCTATCTCGAACAGCACGCGGATCGCATTCGCGGCATGTGCGTCACGCACGGTCACGAGGACCATATCGGCGCGATCCCGTATGCAATGGAACGCTTCCGCTGCCCGATCTACGGCACGCGGTTTACCAACGCGCTCATCCGGCACAAGCTGGACGAGCATCATCTTTCCGACGTCGAAGTGATCGACGTCGATCCGGGACAAGCCGTCACGCTCGGCTGTTTCCGTGTGGAGTTCATCAAGACGGGACATTCGATCGCGGGCGCGGTGGCGTTTGCGATCCGCACGCCGATCGGCACGCTGATCCACACGGGCGACTTCAAGATCGACATGACGCCGATCGACGGAGAACCGATCGACATCAACCGGTTCGCCTATTACGGCTCCAGGGGTGTGTTGGCGCTGCTCTCCGACAGCACGAACGTCGAACACGCGGGCTTTACGCAGAGCGAAAAGGAGATCGGCAAGACCTTCGAGCAGTGCTTCGACAAGGCGCAGGGGCGCGTGATCGTGGCGACGTTCGCGTCGAACGTGTACCGCATCCAGCAGGTCGCCGACGTGGCGATCGGGCACGGACGCGTGATCTGCTTCCAGGGCAGAAGCATGGAGCAGATCGTGAAATACGCGCAGGAACTCGGCTACCTGCACATCCCGAACGACAGGATCGTGCGCGTCGAGCACCTCAAAAACCTGCCGGACAGCATGGTCTGCGTGATGACGACGGGCAGCCAGGGCGAGCCGATGAGCGGACTCTTTCGCATGGCGAACTCCACACACAAGCTGAACGTCGGCGCGGGCGATACGGTGATCATCTCGGCGAGCGCGATCCCCGGCAACGAGCGCGGCGTGGCGCGCGTGATCAACGCGTTGTACGCAAAGGGCGCGGACGTGGTGTACGACCGGATGGCGGACGTCCACGTTTCCGGACATGCCTGCGCGGGCGAATTGAAACTCATGCTCGGCATTACGAAGCCGAAATATTTCATTCCGGTGCACGGCGAGGCGCGGCACCTTAAAATGCACGCCGATCTTGCGAAGGAGCTCGGCGTCAGTCCGGAGCGCACGTTCATCGCGCATAACGGCGCCGTGATCGAGCTTTCCGCGCGGAAAGGCGTCATGAAAGAGACCGTGCAGGCGGGCAGTTTGATGGTGGACGGACTCAGGAACATCGAGGACGTCGTTCTGCATGACCGGAAGCTGCTGTCGGCGGACGGGCTGGTATCTGCGATCATCGTGCTCGACGCCGAGACGGGACGGCTTCTGGCGCCGGTCGAGATCTACTCGCGCGGGTTCATCTACATGCGCGAAAACGAACCGCTGATCGCCGAGGCGAGCGCGCTGGCGTACGAGACCGCCAAGCGCTTCGAGGAAACGGATAAAACCGATTACACGTCAGTGAAAAACGCGGTAAAGAGCCGGCTCCGGTCGTTCCTGTATGACCGGACAGGCCGTACGCCGATGATCCTGCCGATCGTGATCGAAGTATAAAGGAAGAGAGGACGTTTCTCTGTGAAAAAGAGCATCCGCATCGCAGCGCTGATCCTGGCGCTGATCCTGTGCGCAGGGCTGTTCACCGGCTGCGCAAAGGGACGGAAGGTCGGTCCGTACCGGGTCGAGCAAAACGATATCCGGAACACGGAGATCTATCCGTATATCGTCCGCACACCGCACGCGACATGGTATCTGGCGCAGGCGGATATTGATCTTCTGGGCGAAGAAACGTTCTATCGGGAGCTCGGCGAGGTGCTCACGGAGCAGGAAGCGGATTTTGCCGACGCGATCGACGCGCTCAAGGACTACCTTTCCGGCGATATTCCGACCGTTGAGATCTGGACGGATTTTGCCGGACGCACGGAAAACGGAAAGGCGGCGTATTTCGGCGCGTACTGCATATGGGATATGGATCTGATCTATGTCTATCATGATTTTCAGTACGCAAAATCGAATTTGCTGCACGAATATGTGCATTACCTTACCCACAAATGCTGCTCGTTCAAGCTGAATACGGACTTCTGGTCGGAGAGCATCGCGGAGTACATTTCGGAATTCGTCTGCTATAACCGGTTGTCACATTCCGTGCTGACGGAAGAACTGAGAGAAATGTACCGGCAGTACGGTTTGACGGACGCGAACGGAGAACCGGAAAAGAGAAAAGTGTATTATGCGTGGGCGGCGCAGGCCCGTGCGGGCGAATTGATCGGGATGCAGTATCTTTCCGTCGATCAGAGGGACATGACGCTGACGGAGGCGCAGGTGAGAAACCCGGGTATCGGCGCGCTGACCTATTTTGAGGCGTGCTGCTTCTTCGAATGGCTGATCGGGCGTTACGGCGAAGCGTTCGTCTATTCGCATATGGCGATCGGTCCGGAGCGCTTCGAGGAGGTATTCGGCAAGGATTTCAATACGCTGTTCTCCGAATGGACGGCGGACAACGATGCATGGTGCGCAGAAAACCTAAAGATGCCGGAAGGAGCGGGAGATTAAATGCTTTTAGATGACGCAAAGATCCTGGCGGACAAGCTCAAAGCATCCGAGGAATACATCACCTATCGCGAGACGAAGGAACGCGCCTATGCGCAGCCCGCAACGGCGGCGCTGCTGGATGAGTTCTATGCGCTGCGCATGAAGGCGCAGGCGGCTTCGGTCGCGGGAACGCCGGATGCGGATGTGAATGAGAAGCTGCAGAAACTCGGCGAGCTTCTGCAGTTTGATGCCGCGGCGGCGGAATATCTGCTGGCGGAATACCGCCTGAACGCGCTGCTCGGCGACATCTACAAGATCCTTGCGAAGGCGGTGGATCTGGACCTCGGCGCGCTCGAAGCGTGAGCGCTTGAAATCCGAAGCGGGACATGGTATACTGACGGTATGAAGCGGATGGACAAAACCGAATTGAGCGCCGTGCGCCTGAGATGGCAGCGGTTCTGGCATTACGCGCGGCCGATCGCCACATGGATACTCAGCATCGGTCTTGTCGCCGTGATCGCGATCGTCGCCGTCCGGTTTGTGCTGTCGCATTATATCTCCGCCGTCGATCCGGACGACGCCACGCCTTACGAGGTCGTGATCCCGCAGAATTCGTCCGCGGGCAAGATCGCCGATCTTCTGTATCACGCATGCGGCGAGGGTGAAAAGGGGCTGATCGCGTCGAGCGCGTCGTTCAAGGTATACGTCGATTTCGTCGGCAAGGCGAACAGCTTAAAGGCGGGGACGTACCGGCTTTCAAAGAACATGACGATCCCGGAGATCGTCGACATTCTCGCCGAGGGCAATCCCGCGCGCCGGACCGCGCGCCTTGTCGTCATCGAGGGCAAGACGATCGAGGAGATCGCAAAATCGCTTCACGAGAACGAATCGATCAAGACCGATCCGGAAGCGTTCCTTGCAATGTGCCGCGACGCGTCGGCGTTCTCGAAGTATCCGTTCATTGCGGAGCTCAGCAACGCTTCGGACCGCCGCTATGCGCTCGAGGGATATCTGTTCCCGGATACATATGAGATCTATGCCGATTCCGCGCCGGAGGAGATCCTCGACAAGATGCTCACGCGCTGCTACGAGATCTATACCGGCGAGTGGGTGAGCCGCGCCGAAGAGCTCGGCATGACGCGCGATCAGGTCATGACGCTCGCATCGATCATCGAACGCGAAGCGAGCGTTCCGGAGGACCTTGCACGGGTTTCCGCCGTGTTCCACAACCGTCTCGCCAAAGGCATGAAGCTGGAATCCTGCGCGACGCTGAACTACATCACCGGACAGGACCGCTATACGTTCACGGCGGACGAAATGGCGATCGTCTCGTCCTACAACACCTATCTGAATGCGGGACTGCCGATCGGTCCGATCTGCAACCCCGGCGCCGCGGCGATCCGTGCGGCGCTGTATCCGGACGAGCAGTATCTCGAAGAGGGCTACCTCTACTTCTGCAACGCGAACCCGAACGAAACGCGTGCGCTGGTCTTCTCAAAGACCTACGAGGAACATCGCGAGAACGTCGAAAAATACCGGCAGTATTGGAATTGACGGTCTGATTCTTCAGAATTCGACATACCCTTTCCGTGGGAGGAAAGGGTATGTTTTCATTTTTATGGCTGTTGTTTCAATCGATCGCGTTTATCGGCGCGATCGGATCGAACGGCTCGTTTCCGCAGCCGCTTTCGGCGGAGGAGGAACAGAAATGGGTGCAGCGCCTGATCGCGGGCGACGAGGAGGCGCGGGAAAAGCTGATCGTGCACAACCTGCGGCTCTGCGCGCACATTGCGAAGAAGTATCAGAAGGCGGAGCGCGACCGCGAGGATTTGATCTCGATCGGCACGATCGGGCTTATCAAAGCGGTCTCGACGTTTTCGGAATCGAAGGGGACGCTGTCCGCCTATGCGGCGCGGTGCATCGAAAACGAGATCCTGATGAGCTTGCGGCGCGAACGGAAGCTCGTCGAGACCGTGTCGATCGAGGAGCCGGTCGGCGCGGATAAGGAGGGGAACGAGCTCCGGCTTGCGGATCTCGTCTGCACCGAGGAGGATACGATCTTCGAGCAGGTGCAGGGACGGCTCGACGCCGCGATCATCACGCAGACAATGCGGAAGGTGCTGACGAAACGCGAGCGCGTGGTGCTGACGCTGCGCTTCGGTCTCTCCGGCGACGCGCCGATGCCGCAGCGCGAGGTCGCAAACGTGCTGGACATCTCGAGGAGCTACGTTTCCCGTATCGAAAAGAAAGCGGTGGAGAAAATGCGCGCGGCGCTGGGAGGGGAGGAGCGGACGGAAAAATAAACCGGAAAAACCGGCGCGGAAAACGTCGAAAAAAGACATGGAAACGGTTGCCCTTTTTTATCGGGTGTGATATACTTACTTTGCTATAGGCAAATACAACGAAAAGGGGCATGGGGAACAAAAATGTATACGGGATCCGGAATCATCAAGATCTTTGCGGGCAGAACGGGCAAGCCGTTTGCACAGCGCATGTGCGACTATCTCGGCGCGCAGATGGGCAGCGCGACGACGATCATGTTCGACGAGGGCAACATTTTCGTCCGCATCAATGAATCGATCCGCGACAAGGACGTTTATATCGTCCAGCCGATCGGCCGCGAGCCGAACGACGAGTTCACCGAGCTGCTGTTTTGGATCGACGCGTTCAAGCGCTCCAGCGCAAACTCCGTCACCGCGATCATTCCGTATTTTTCCTACGCAAAGGGCGACAAAAAGGACGAGCCGCGCGTTTCGATCCGTGCCCGCGTCTGCGCGGACTGCATTGAGACGATCGGCGTTGATCGCGTCCTGTTCATGGACCTGCATGCGGATCAGGTCGTGGGCTTCTTCAAGAAGCCGGTCGACCATCTGTCCGCACGTCCCCTGCTTATCGAATACGTCAAGCGTCAGGGCATCGTGGACGACGATCTCGTCGTGGTCTCGCCCGACGCAGGCAGCGCAAAGCGCGCGCATGCGTTCGCGACCGCGCTCGGCGCAAGCGTCGCGATCGGCGACAAGACGCGCTACGATCACAAGAGCGACGCGAAGGTTTTGAACATCATCGGCAACGTGAAGGACAAGAACTGCCTCGTCGTCGACGACTTCTCCATCACGGGCGGCACGCTCGTCGACGTGGCGCGCGCACTGCGCGAGAACGGCGCGAAGCACGTATACGGTGCGCTCTCCCACAACGTCATGACGCAGAAGGCGGTCCGCCGCATCGAGGAAAGCGACTATGAATGGCTGGTTTCCACCGATACGCTCGAATGTCCGTTCATGAACGAGAGCACGAAGCTCAGAACGATCTCGGCGGCGCCGATGTTCGCGCAGGCGGTCAAGACGATCCACGACCGCGCGCCGATGAGCTCGATGTTCGATCACCGCGTGCTGAAGCGTCTGATGGACATGAGCATCGAAACGGACAACGACTGATTCGGGAAAGAGGGGGAAACGAGGATTCGTTTCCCTTTTTTGCAACCTTTTTCCGTTCTGCGCGGTATTATTGGTGCAGAACACAAGGGAGAAACGATTATGAAACAGCAGAAACTTGACGGCTACGCGCCGAAATATCCGAAAAAAGCCGTGAAGGGCGCTGCACTCGCGGCGGCGGCGCTGGTTGCGCTCGGCACCGCGACGGGATGCCGCTTCATTCGTCCGGAAACGACCGGTATCGTGCCGATCGAGGAACCGACGCCCATCGAGGACGTACAGCTTGAGGGCTATATGATGCCGGAGGAAACGCCGGTCGAAGAAACGATGACGATGGGGCTGATCCTGAGCGAGCCGACGCCGGATCCGGAGGAGGTCATGCTTTCGGGCGACGTCCTGGTCATCGACGATATGCCGTAAGGAGGAACGAAATGAAACGGGATCAAGTCAAAGAATACCGTCCGAACTATCCGAAAAAGCTGCTGCGCGGCGCAATCCTTACGACCGCCGCAGCGATCGCACTGATGGGCACGGCCGGCTGCGACATGGTTCGCACAGGCGGCGCACCGGAACCGGAACCGACCGACGAGCTTGTTCTGGATGGCGAAGTGGCATATGATGATACCGAGCTGCTCCCCGAGGGCGAGCCGGAGAATCCGTAAGGAGCGCGTATGAATTTTACATTGCATTTGACGGCAGACTGCAATTTGGCCTGCCGTTATTGTTACGAAACGCACGGAAAGCGGCATATGACGGAGGAGACGGCAAAGAAAGCCGTCGATCTCGCGTTCTCGTTCGGACACGAAAAGAACGGTTTTTCGCTGTTCGGCGGCGAGCCGCTTCTGGAGCGTCCTCTGGTCGAAACGATCTGCCGGTACGCGGCGCGGAAGGCAGAGGAGACGGGTACGGAGCTCCGGTTCAAGATGACGACGAACGGAACGCTTCTGGACGAGCCGTTCCTCCGGTTTGCGAGCGAACATCGGCTCGATATCGCGCTGTCGCACGACGGTCTTCTGCAGGACGTACAGCGCGTCACGCGCGACGGAAGTCCGACCGCGGCAAAGCTCGAGCCGGTTATCGATCTGCTGCTTCGATATCAGCCGAACGCGGTCGCGATGCAGACGGTAATGCCGTCTACGGTCGAGCGGATGGCGGAGTCGGTCGAGTGGCTGTACCGGCGCGGGTTTTCGCGGATCAACACGGCGATCGACTATCGGAAGGACGCCGGATGGGACGACGGCTCGATGGCGGTTTTGAAAGCGCAGTACGAGCGGATCGCGGACCTTTGCGACGAACACTTCGACGATGCGCGTCCCCTGCAGTATCTGAACTTCTGGTCAAAGATCGCGGCGTATCTGAACGACCGCCCGTGCCTCGAATGCAAGCTCGGTATGCGGCAGCCGTCGGTCGCGCCGGACGGGGCGATCTATCCGTGCAACCAGTTTCTGGACGATCCTGATTACCGCATGGGCGACGTAAAGAACGGAATTGACAAAGAAAAGCAGCGTGAAATCTATCTTGCATCCCTGAATCCCGAGCCGGACTGCGAGGGCTGTGCGATCGCTGACCGCTGCCGTCACCATTGCGCCTGCCTGAATTACTCGCTGACCGGAAAGATGCACGAGGTCGCGCCGGTGCAGTGCGAGCACGAGCGGATCCTGATCCCGATCGCGGACGGGCTTGCGGAACGGCTGTATGCGCGCGGCAGCGCACGGTTCCTTATGAACTACCGCGACGATCCGCTGGACTGACTTTTCATGCGCCGGACGTGTTCCGGCGCTTTTTTCTGTCGAAAAAAGCGCTTGACAGAAAAAGTTTCTTATGATATTGTAACATTTTCATTTGACAGGACGCCTTTTTTTCCGTTATAATATATTTGAAAAGACGGGAAGGAGGGAGTCCGGTGTTTCAGATCGGGGATCTCGTCTGCTATCCGATGCACGGCGTCGGCGTGGTGGAAGCGATCGAAGAACAGACCATACTCGGTGAAACGGCGCAGTATTACCGGCTGCGGTTCACCAACGGCCGCATGACGGCGATGGTTCCCGTGGAGCGGGCACAGGAAGTCGGGCTCCGGGCGCTCGCCGACGAACAAATGTGTGAGAAGGTCGTCGGTTTTCTGCAGACGGACGAATGTTCCGCGGAAAGCGACAACTGGAACCAGCGTTACCGCGACAATCTTGATAAGCTGCGCGGCGGCGATATCATGGTCGTGGCGGACGTGGTCAAATGTCTGATGCGGCGTGATCGCGAACGCGGGCTTTCCGCCGGTGAGCGCAAGATGTACCTGACGGCGCGTCAGGTGCTGGTTGCGGAGCTTGCCGCGGCAACCGAAACGGACGAATCGAATTTCCTTCCGCTGGTCGGCGCGAAATAAAAGCGCATCGGCGGTCTGAGCGCGGGAGCGCTCCTTTTTCTTTTTGCGGCGCAGGTTTGTCTTGACAAAAGCGCCGGATTCCCGTATTATATATTTTGTTTTTCAAGGCGAAAGGAGAACGTTATTATGGCAGGAACGATTTCAAGAGGCATCAAGGCGCCGATCATCCGCCGGGGCGACGACATCGTAAAGATCGTTGCGGATTCGGTTCTGAGCGCGGCGAAGGAAGACTGCTTTACGCTGCATGACCGCGACGTGATCGCGGTGACGGAGGCGGTCGTTGCGCGTGCGGACGGCAACTACTGCACGGTGGACGACATTTCGGCGGACGTCAACGAGAAGCTCGGCGACACGCTGGGCGTCGTGTTCCCGATCATGAGCCGCAACCGTTTCGCGATCTGTCTTCGCGGCATCGCGCGCGGCGCAAAAAAGGTCGTCGTGCAGCTTTCCTATCCGGCAGACGAGGAAGGCAACCATCTGATCGACGAGGACGCGCTGTTCGACGCGGGCGTGAATCCGTATACCGACGTGTTCACGGAGGCGGAATTCGTTGCGAAGTTCGGCGAGCCGTGCCATCCGTTCACGGGCGTGAATTACCTTTCGTATTACCGGTCGCTGATCGAGGAGGAGGGCGCGGAAGCAGTGATCCTGCTTGCAAACGATCCGACTGCGATTCTGAAGTACACCGACAGCGTGCTCGTCAGCAACATCCATGAGCGCGAGCGCACCGCGCGCAGGGTGAGAAACGCAGGCGCAAAGCGCGTTCTGACCATGTGCGACATCATGAACGTTTCCCGGAACGGCAGCGGCTATCAGCCGGATTACGGTCTTTTGGGTTCCAACAAGGCGACGGAAAACCTCGTCAAGCTGTTCCCGAAAAACGCGCGCGAGGTTGCGGAAGCGATTCAGAAGGAGATCATCGCCCGCACCGGCGTGCGCGTCGAGGCGATGGTTTACGGCGACGGCGCGTTCAAGGATCCGGTGGGCAAGATCTGGGAGCTTGCCGATCCGGTGGTGTCTCCGGGCTATACCGACGGGCTCATCGGGCTTCCGAACGAGCTGAAGCTCAAGTATCTTGCGGACAATGAATTCAAAGCGCTTTCGGGCGAGGAGCTGACCGCCGCGATCCGCGCGCGCATCCGCGAAAAGGAGCGCAATCTGAAAGGACAGATGGATTCGCAGGGCACGACGCCGCGCCGGCTGACCGACCTCATCGGCTCGCTGTGCGATCTGACGAGCGGCAGCGGCGACAAGGGAACCCCGATCGTGCTGGTGCAGAACTACTTCAACAACTACGCGGACTGAACCGCGGACCGTTCCTGCGCGCAAAGAAGCGGCGGGGACAATGGCTTCGGCATCTGCGAAAAACACCGCAAACAAAAGGACCGCCCGTTTGAGCGGTCCTTTGACGTTTTGGAATTACGCCTGCTTTGCCGCCTTCCTTGCGGCTTTGCGCTGCTCGAGACGGGAAACCCAGATCGCGCAGGTTGCGTCGCCCGTGATGTTCAGCGTGGTACGGCCCATGTCGAAGATCTTGTCGACGCCGATGATCAGCGCGATGCCCTCGACCGGAACGCCGATCTGTGCGAGCACCATTGCGAGCATGATCGGACCCGCGCCGGAGACGCCTGCAGTGCCGATGGAGGCGAGGACGGCGGTCAGAACGATCTGCGCCATCTGTCCGAACGTCAGATTCATGCCGTAGCAGCAAGCGATGAAGACTGCCGCAACCGCCTGATAGATCGCCGTGCCGTCCATGTTGATCGTTGCGCCGAGCGGCAGAACGAACGACGTCACGCCCTTATCCGCGCCGAGCTCGGTGCAGCATTCCAGATTGACCGGCAGCGTCGCGTTCGACGACGTGGTGGTGAATGCCGTGATCATCGCGGGCATCATGCCGCGGAAGAACTTAAAGGGATTCATGCGGCTCAGAAGCTGTACGCTGAGACCGTATACGACGATGATGTGCGCAAGATATGCGAGATAGGCGACACCGATGACCAGCGCGAGCGAGCCGATGATCATCGGTCCGTTGACCGCGACGACGTTTGCCATCAGGCAGAAGACGCCGATCGGCGTGACCTTGATGATCATCATGAGGATCTTGATGACGACTTCGTTTGCGGCGTTGACCAGATTCGTGACCGGATCGGCCTTCTTGCCGACGGCGAGGATGCCCGCGCCGAGGAAGATCGCGATGCAGATGACCGGCAGCATATCCGCGTTGACGAGCGGTTTCAGCGCGTTGTCCGGGAAGATGCCCTTAATGACGTCCATCACCTTCGGCGCTTCCTTTGCCTGGTATTCAAGCTCGTTCAGATTCGCGCCCGGCAAGGCGGGGAAGAGCCCCTTGAACAGGTTGACGATCACAAGGCCGATGATGACGGCGATCGCGGTCGTGCAGAGGTAGTAGAGGAAGGTCTTGATGCCGATGCTGCCGACCTTCTTGAGGTCGCCCAGCGAGATGACGCCCGCGGTGATCGAGATCAGAACGACCGGAACGATCAGGAACTTCAGCAGGTTGATGTAGATGTCACCGATCGGCTTCAGCCAGTTCGTCGTGAAGTTGACCATCGGCTCCTTCCACTCGGGGTGATTGACCCAGCCCGGGAGCCAGAGGCACATGAGTCCCACAAGGATCCCGGCGAACATGCCGATCATGATCCAAAGCGGCAGCAGAGAGCGTTTCTTTTTCGGTTGGTTTGTCTCCATAGTATTTCCTCCGTTATCATTTTGCGGCGGATCGATCCATGCTTTCCCCAAAGCGCGCGGCTATCCTCCGAAAAGGAACGACCTACCGACGGTATTATCTCATAAACATACGAAAAAAGCAAGAAAAACGGGATGATTATGCAAAAACCGCATAATTTCATCGGTTTACCATCTATTTTGGAACAATAAAAGCGGTACGGTATTCTTTCCGTGCCGCTTTTATCCGGGAGGAACTATACAAGTGCGGGATTCGCGTCCGCCGCCTTCGACAAAACTTCGTGGATCAGACGCTGTCCTGCGTCGCTCGGGTGGATGCCGTCGGCGCAGAGATAGGGGAGCAGGGCGCGCTTTTCCAGAAACGCGCTGCGAAGATCGACAAGGAAGCATCCCGTTTCCGCCGCGAGCCGTTCGATCGCAAGCGAGTATTTCTCCTGATAGCGATAGATCGCGTTCGCGTCGCCGAGCCACAGCAGGATGTTTTCCTTGGACAGCCCGTCGCGCGTGATCCAGTCGAGATAGCGCTCCGAGGAGATCGGCGGGAGCGTGGAAAGCACCGGCTTCACATGATGCGCGCGCAGCGTTCCGATCATGCGGCGCAGCGTTTCGGTAAAGACCGGCAGCGGCGTGTTCGGCTCATGTTCGTCGAACGGACGCGCCGCGACCTCCGCCCAGCGGAAGTCCGCGTCGTTGCCGCCGTACTCCAGAAGCACCGCGGCGGGCGCCTCGCCCTTTTCGAGCTGGCGGTTTAAAAGCATCTCGCCCTTTTGGATCGTGCAGCCGAAGCGGGAACGGTTGTCGAGGATCCAGTCGTGGCTTTCTGCAATGGATTCCAGCCCGATATCGTCCGTCGTTCCGTAGCGCGTCGTGCCCGAAAGCATGCGCACGCCCTTCAGAATCGAGTCGCCGAAAATGGAAATGACACGTTTTTTTTGCATTTGAGACCTCCGTATGACGCAATTCGCTCTTGCAATAAAACCGTTCTGCCATTATAATAGACGCATCGTTATAAAATTGCACCCTATTCGGAAGGACCGGGCGTCTATTGCCCGAAAACGGTTCGGTAGAGACGGAGAATGACAGCTCTACCGACAGTAGAGTCCGGACGGTCAGGGCGTTTTGAGGGTTATATGGAAGAAAACAGGATTCGTACCGTGCTTGCGGAGAAGCTGACCGCGTATCGGAAACGCGCAGGAATGACGCAGGCGGAGCTTGCCGAAAAGCTGAATTATTCGGATAAATCCATCTCAAAGTGGGAGCGCGGGGACGGCATGCCGGACCTTCTGGTGCTGTGCCGGCTCGCCGATCTCTACGGTGTTCCGCTCGACGCATTTTTGCGCGAGGGATCTTTGGTCCGTTCACAGGCGGAGCAGAAAAGCCGTCATATCATCATCACGCTGATTTCGATCGGGCTCGCGTTTTTCGTCGCCGCGATCGGGTTCTTCGTGTGCTATCTGTTGAAGGTACCCGTACGCTGGCTGGCGTTTGTTTACGCCGTACCGGTGAGCATGATCCTGCTCGTCGTTTTCAGCCACAAGTGGAGCACGCTGCTGTGGCAGGCGCTTTCGGTGTCCGGTCTCGTGTGGACGCTGTGCGCGGCGGTCTATATTTCCTTCGTCGCGATCGGCGGCATTCAAAAGGTCGCCATGCTGTTCATGGTCGCCGCCGTTTTTCAGGTCCTGATCATCCTCTGGTATGTGCTGATGCTGGTCAGAAAGCGCAACAAGGCACGAAAGGAAGCCGAACATGTTCTGTCCTGAATGCGGGCGTCCGCTGCCGGACGAAACGGTCCGGATCTGTCCGGTCTGCGGAACGGCGTTTGAGGTCCCCGAACAGCCGGCGGCTTCGGAGCCGGATCGGAAAAGCTCCAAGCGCAGCAAAGCGGCGCTGCTTCTGGGCGCGGGCACGTTCGTGTTCGGTATGCTGACGCTGCTCGGAAAGCTCCTCCGGTTCGATCTGAAGATTCTGTACGCAACCGCCGCGGCGACGTTTTTCCTTGCGCCGCTTGCCTGTGTGCTCGGCGTCCTCGGGATCGCCGCGCGTGTCAAAAGCCCCGAAAAGCGCGGTCTGCCCTCAGCGATCGCCGGACTTGTTCTGGGGCTCGTGTTCGGACTTCTTGCGGCGTACTGTCTTTTTCTGCGCATCTTCCGCGCGTAAAACGAACATAAAAAAGAAGCGGCCTTTCGGTCGCTTCTTTTGCGTTTCGATTGTTTAGGACTGCTTTTCGGCGTTCTTCTTCTCGCGGTTCTTTCTGACGCGGCGCTTGATGCCCTTGACGATGAGGACGATGATCAGCACCTGAATGCCGATGATGACGAGGACAACGATGATCTCCGGCGCGTTGCCGAGGAACCATGCGGCGAAGTTTTTAAAGCCGTCGCCGACGTCCTCCAAGCTCTCGTTGAAGCGGCGGGAGACCTCCTCGCCGAAGGTTTCTTCGACGACGGGCGTTTCACGTTCGACCTCATTGACGGAAAGCGATACGGAGGAAAGCGCGATCTGATCGTCGTAGGTGCGGAGGATCGCTTCATAGGATTCGATCTCGTAGCGCACATAGGTCAGACGGTCCTGCACGGTGATGATGTCCTCGACCGTGGTCGCTTTCGACAGGATCTCCAGGAGCGCCTGCTGCTCAATGCGCAGGGATTCAAGGTGCTTTTCGGAATCGACATAGTTTGTGGTAACGTCGCGGAGCCCCGTGTTCACGGAGGTGACATTGCCGAGACCGGACACGGCGTTCAGAAACTCGTCGAGCCGGTCGGCGGGGATGCGGATGGTATAGTGCGCATAGCGAAGCGGATGATCGCTGCGGTAGCTGCGCGTGCCGACGCTGCTCGATTCGATATATCCGCCGAAGTCGTCGACGGAGCCCGTGAGCTGCTCGACAAACGTGTCGAACACGAGCGTTTCCACGGACATATCCGCGTTGCGGATGATCTTGCGGTTAGAAAGCGCGGTCGACGGGTTCGGCGCAGGCGCGGCGGCGGTATTGCCTTCATATCCGTAGACGGCGTCCTCCATCTCCATCGGCGCCTCGGGTTCGTCGTATGCATAATCCGCTTTGGCCTGCGAGGAATAGTATACGCCGTTTTCGGGGGCTGCGGCGGCTTTGCCCGAGCAGCCGAACGCCATGGCGACTGCAAGCAGGAAAACAAGTGCGATCGGGATGATCCGTTTCATAATGATTTCTCCTTTTTTGTTATTTCATATGGAATACCGCACGGCACGCCGTTCGGTTGCAGAAAAGCCCGCGGTTTTTGCGGGCGTTTTCATTCAGTCGTTCCACACGCCGGAGAAGACGTTCTCCGCCGGTCCGGTCATGTAAACATGGTTGTCGGCTTCCGACCATTCGATCAGAAGCGTGCCGCGCGCAAGCTCGACCGCGACCTTGCGCCCGGTCCTGCCGCCCAGTGCGCAGGCGACCGCCGCGGCGCACGCGCCCGTTCCGCAGGCGAGCGTACAGCCGCAGCCGCGTTCCCAGGTGCGCATTTTGATGCGGTCGCTTGACAGCACCTGCACGAAATCGACGTTCGTGCGTTCGGGGAACAGCGGATCGTGCTCGATCAAAGGACCGTATTTCGGTACGTCGGATTCGATCAGCGGATCGACGAACACCATGGTGTGCGGTACGCCGACGCGAACGGAGGAAAACGGAAAGGTGCGATCCTCCGCGGTCAGCGTCCGGTCGATCGCGCGGCCGTCGACTTTGACGGGAACGTCCTTTGATTCGATCTTCGGTTCGCCCATGTCCACGCGAACGCCGTCCACGCAGCCGTTTTTCAGGATGATGCGCGGCTTCATGACGCCCGCGCCGGTCTCGACCGTAAATTCCGTGCCGCGCACGACGCCGTTCTCGAACGCGTACCGCGCGAACGCGCGGATGCCGTTGCCGCACATCTCGGCTTCGCTGCCGTCGGCGTTGAAGATGCGCATGCGCACGTCGGCGGCCGCCGAGTTCAGGAGGATCAAAGCGCCGTCCGCGCCGACGCCGGTGTGCCGGTTGCAGACCTTCACGGCGAGCGCGTTCCAGTCGGTGTTTTCAAGCGCTCTGCCGTCGAACAGCACGAAGTCGTTTCCGAGTCCGTGCATTTTAAAAAACCTCATTCCGAGTCCTCCCCGAACATATCCTCGAAAATCTCGTCCGCATAGGCGTGCACGACCGATTCAAACCGGCGGTATGCCGTAAGGAACCGTCTGCCGCGTTCGGTCAGGTGCGCGCTGCCGCCGCCCTTGCCGCCCACGGTGGAATCCAGAAGCGGAAAGCCCAATGCGTTTTCGGCTGTCTTGACGATGCGCCATGCCTTGCTGTACGCCATGCCCATATCCTGCGTGGCTTTCCGCAGCGAATGCGTCTGCTCGACGCGCTCCAGAAGCTCCGCAATGCCCGGACCGAAGATCTTCTCCTCACCGTACACGCGCAGCATCAGTGTATAGCGCAGTTTATCCGCCATCGGTCGTACCTCCGTGTAATCTTTTCCGTATATCATTATAGCCGGCGGACGGGAAAAACGCAAGTTTTGGTTGGATTGTGCATATTCTTTGCCGAGAAGATCAAAAAGGAGTGTTCGACATGGAGATACGAAAAACGACGCTTATGACGGAAACGCTGTTCGGCGAAACGACGGCGCAGGCACAGATGGAAAGCGCGATCCCGCTGCCGCAGGGAAAAACGCTCGAGCGTGTGCTGTCGGCGGAGAGCGAAGCGACGATCGACGAGATCAGCTGCCGGGACGGCGCGATCGTCGTGACGGGGACGATGACGCTGCGTCCGACGGTGGAAAGCGCGGAGCGGCTTCCGTACGCGTTCGAGGCGGCGGCGGAGTTTTCGCACACGATCCGCATGGAGGGCGTGACGCCCGAAATGACGGCGCGCGTTTCCGCGGAGATCCCGGCGTGCAGCGTGAAGCGCGAGGACGGAGGACTCCGGATGCAGGCGACGGTACAGCTTCGCGCCGCGGTGTTCCAGCCGGCGCAGATCGACTGCATCACGGGACTGGACGACGCGAAGGACGCGGAAACGCTGACGGCTTCGGTCACATTGAAAAAGCGGACGCTGCTCGGCGCGCACAGCCTGCGGATGAACGAGGAGATCGACGCGCCGCGCGGCATGACGGTGATCAGGGCGACGGCGACGCCGCTCGTCAACGGACTTGTCAAGGGTACGGAGGGCATGCTGCCGCAGGGCGAGCTGAAGCTGTGCGTGCTGTACGGCGCGGCGGACGGCGGCGTTCGCAGGGAGCAGTATTCGCTGCCGTTTTCCGATGTGATCGCCTGCGAGCCGGGAGAGAACGCCTTTGCGACCGCGACGCTGACCTCGCTTTCGGTCACGGTCGAGGAGGAGGGCGCGGCGACGGTCGACGCGGCAATGTCGATCGGCGTGTACGGCTGCACCTCGGAGACGCTGCGGATCCTGACCGACGCATACGACGCGGCGTGCGATTTCTCGTGCGGCGTGCAGCGCGCGCGGGCGCTGAACTATGAGGGCGCATGGAGCCAGAACGTGCAGATGACGGAAAACATCCCCGTGCCGTCGCATATGAAGGACGCGTATCTGCCGCTGTATGCCGCGCTGCGTCCCGCCGTGACGCGCGCTGCGGTCGAGAACGGCAAGGGCATGATCGAAGGCGTGCTGGCGGCGACGGTCGTTTACCGCGACGACGACGGCATGAAGCAGAGCTTTACCTACGAACTGCCGCTGTCGTTTGAAACGGAGGCGAAGGGCACGCTGCCGATCGTGCGCATCCGCGCGTTCGACGCGTCGCTTTCCGGCGGCGGACGCACCGTCGCGCTCACCGTGACACTCTCGGTCGAAACGGAGTGGTACCGCGCGTTTACGTTCGACCATGTGCCGGAGCTCGGACCGGGAACGCCGTGCGAAACGGACTGCGGCATGCTGGTCTGGTTCGCCGATCCGGACGAAACGGTGTTTTCGATCGGCAAGCGTTTCGGCGTTCCGACGGAACGCGTGAAGTCCTGCAACCCGACGCTGTCCGAACCGATCAGGGAGGGCACGCCGGTGCTGCTGATCCGCACGAACTGAATCCGGCGGTTTTATACGGGATCCGTTTTTCCGGAGACGGATCCTTTTTCTATGGGACGCGAAATGAAAAATATATTCTGCGTTTGACGGAAAAACGGCAGGTGTTCCGGTTGACTTTTATCCGCAAAGTGATATCATAATTTTGTTGGGAAATTCCCAAAATAAACTATTATCGGAGGAGCTATGAACAGCTATATCGAACGTGTCCTCGCGGATGTCGAACGCCGCGACAAGAACGAGCCGGAATTCCTTCAGACCGTTGAAGAAGTTCTGAAGTCCCTCGAAGTCATCGTTTCCCGTCATCCCGAGTATGAGGCGAACGGCCTTCTCGAGCGCATGGTGGAGCCGGAGCGCGTCATCGAGTTCCGCGTACCGTGGGTGGACGATCAGGGCGTTGTCCGCATCAACCGCGGCTTCCGCGTTCAGTTCAACAGCGCGATCGGACCGTACAAGGGCGGTATCCGTTTCAACAAGAACGTCAACCTGTCCGTCATGAAGTTCCTCGGTTTCGAGCAGACCTTCAAAAACAGCCTGACCTCCCTCCCGATGGGCGGCGGCAAGGGCGGCGCGGACTTTGATCCGACCGGCAAGAGCGATCGCGAGATCATGCGCTTCTGCCAGAGCTTCATGACCGAGCTCTATCGTCACATCGGTCCGAACGTGGACGTTCCGGCAGGCGACATGGGCGTCGGCGGACGTGAGATCGGCTATATGTTCGGTCAGTACAAGCGCATCAGAGGTCTGTTCGAGGGCGTGCTCACCGGTAAGGGTCTGACCTTCGGCGGTTCTCTCGCAAGAACTGAGGCTACCG
>JAFRUN010000021.1 GCA_017438865.1 Clostridia bacterium | reverse complement strand
TGGTCAAGTCCTACTATGCCGAGAAGATGGGCATCGATCCGAAGAAGATCTTCGTCGTTTCCATCATGCCCTGCACCGCGAAGAAGTTCGAGGTACAGCGTCCCGAGCTCGGCAAGGACGGCAGACCGGACGTCGACGTATCGCTCACCACGCGTGAACTTGCCCGCATGATCCGCCGCGCAGGCATCAAGTTCGAGGATCTTCCCGACGAGGTCTGCGATCCGATGCTGGGCGTTGCGTCCGGCGCAGGTCACATCTTCGGCGCGACCGGCGGCGTTATGGAAGCCGCTCTGCGTACCGCGTACGAAGTCGTCACCGGCAAGACACTGGAGAAGGTCGAGTTCCACGCGGTCCGCGGCACCGAAGCGATCAAGGAAGCGGAATACGACCTGAACGGCGTCAAGGTCCGCGTCGCGGTCACCAGCGGTCTCGAAAATGCGTCGAAGCTCCTTGACATGATCAAGAGCGGCGAAAAGCAGTATGAGTTCGTCGAAGTCATGGCGTGCCCCGGCGGCTGCGTCAACGGCGGCGGTCAGCCGATCCAGCCCGGCGCGGTCCGCAACTTCGTGGATCTCCGCGCAAAGCGTGCGGCCGGCCTCTACGGCGAGGACGACAAGATGCAGCTTCGCAAGAGCCACGAGAACCCCGAAGTCCAGGCGCTCTATCGCGACTACCTCGGCGAGCCGAACAGCCACAAGGCGCACGAGCTTCTGCACACGCATTACACCGAGCGCGGTCTCTACAAGTAATCCACCGAACATCGATCCCCCGGGACAACCCCGGGGGATTTTCTTTCGCAATAAAAATCGTTTTTTCTTCACGGAAAAAAAGGATTTTTTGGAGTTTTGGCGTATATAATTATAGAATACTTTTCGCGGAGGCGGATATGGAGCAGGGAACGGTCCGGAAAATGCGGGAACAATGGGAGAAAGAGATGCTCTCGCCCTATGCGACGCTTTCGGTCAATACGCGCGGACGCGAGGTTTATATGGAACCGTGTCCCGTGCGCACCGAGTTCGTCCGCGACCGCGACCGCATTCTGCACAGCAAGTCGTTCCGCAGATTGAAGCATAAAACGCAGGTCTTTCTTGCGCCGCAGGGCGACCATTACCGCACACGGCTCACGCATACGCTGGAGGTCACGCAGATCGCGCGCACGATCGCGCGGGCGCTTCGCCTGAACGAAGATCTTGCCGAAGCGATCGCCATGGGGCACGACCTCGGGCACACGCCGTTCGGGCACGCGGGCGAAGAAGTCCTGAACGATCTTCTTCCCGGAGGGTTCAAGCACAACGAGCAGAGCTTGCGCGTCGTCGAAAAGCTCGAATACGACGGCAAAGGGCTGAACCTGACGTGGGAAGTGCGCGACGGCATCGTGAACCACACCAGCAGCGGACGTCCCGCGACGGTCGAAGGGAAGGCCGTTTCGCTTGCCGACCGCATCGCCTATATCAACCACGACATCGACGACGCGATGCGCGCGGGCGTATTGACCGAGGACGATCTTCCGCAATCCTGTATCGCGCTGTTCGGGCCGACGCATTCCAAGCGCATCAACAGCTTGATCATCAACGTGATCGAAAACAGTATGGACAGTCCCGAGATCCGGTTTTCGCCGGATTATGCCGAGGAGTTCAAGGTGCTTCGCAGGTTTATGTTCGACCGTGTCTATCTGAACCCGGTCGCAAAGGGCGAGGAGGGCAAGGCAAAGGGCGTCGTCCGCGCGCTGTACGGGTATTACTGCGAACATCCGGAGCTTCTGGAGACCGAATACCTGAAAACGCTCGAAACCGAGGGCAAGGAACGCGCGGTGGCCGATTTCATCGCCGGCATGAGCGATACCTATGCGATCTCCACCTACGAGCGCCTGTTCGTTCCCAAAAGCTGGAGTTAAGTTTTTTCAAATCACGGAGAAAGGAGGCGCGCGATGGCATTTCCGAGCGCATGGCTCGACGAGCTTTTACACAAAAACGATATCGTTTCCGTCGTTTCGGAATATGTGGAGCTGAAGCCGAAAGGCAGAAAGCTCTGGGCGTGCTGTCCGCTGCACGGCGAAAAAACGCCGTCGTTCTCCGTTTCTCCGGACAAGCAGCTCTTTTACTGCTTCGGCTGCCACGCCGGCGGCACGGTGATCCAGTTCGTCATGGACATGGAACGTCTGACGTTCTACGAGGCGGTACAGCAGCTTGCGAACCGCGTCGGGATGGAACTGCCGAACGAGATCAACGACCGCGAAATGCAGCGTCAGCGCGCGTATAAAAAGCGCATCATCGAAGCGAACACCGAAGCGGCGCGGTACTATTCGCGGTGCTTTCTGAACCCGGCGACCGGCAGGGACGCGCAGGCGTACGCCGCAAAGCGCGGACTGAACGCCGAGATCGTCACGCGGTTCGGCATCGGCTACGCGCCGGACACTTGGGATTCGCTGCTGAAGCTCCTGAAGAGCAAGGGCTATTCCGAAAAGGAGCTCGTCGATGCGGGACTGCTCGTGCACAACACCGAGCGCAACACGGTTTACGACGCATTCCGCGGGCGGCTGATCTTCCCGATCCTCGGCGTGAACGGACAGGTCCTCGGCTTCGGCGCGCGCGTGATGGGCGATGAAAAGCCGAAATACATCAACACGGGCGACACGCCGGTCTACAATAAGCGCAACAACCTGTACGGGCTGTATCTGCATAAGAACGAAAAGCTCGACGATCTCATCATGGTCGAGGGGTACATGGACGTGATCGGGCTCTACAAGGCGGGCGTGAAAAACGCCGTCGCGAGTCTGGGCACGGCGCTGACGCAGCAGCAGGCGCGGCTTTTGAAACGATATGTGGAAAAGGTTTTCATCGCCTACGACGGCGACGCGGCGGGGCAGAACGCCATGGTCCGCGGACTCGACATCCTGAAAGCCGAAGGGCTCGAGGTGCGCGTCATCATGTTCCCGGACGATCTCGATCCGGACGAATATGTGCAGATCTACGGCAAGGAGGGCTTCGACCGGCTGAAGGAAAACGCGCTGTCGCTGAACGCGTTCAAGCTCGAAACGATGGCAAAGGGATACGACCTGAACGACGAGAACGGCCGCGAGCGTTACGCAAAAGCGGCGTGCGCGTTCGTCGCAGGGCTGCAGCCGATCGAGCAGGAGCGCTATTACCGGCTGATCGCGAAAAAAACCGGTTATCCTCTGGAAGCGCTGGAGGCGCAGGGTGTGCGCAGCGGCGGGCTGCAGATCGGCGAACCGAAAACGATCGCGCGTCCCGGCTTCCGCAGACGGATCGATACGAACGAGGATCCGCGGGACGTCATCGAGCGCACGCTGATCCTTGCCTGCCTGCACGATCCCGCGGCGCTGAAGTACGCGGCGAACGAGCATGCGGATGAGCGGATCAAGAACGACACATACCGCGCGATGTTTCGGGCGATGTGCGCGCAGGGGAACGCGTTCTCGCCGGCGAAGTACATCGGCGAGCTGCCGGAAAAGGAAGCGGAGACCGCTTCGGCGGTTCTCAGGGAGGAGGACGCGATGGAAAACGCGTCCGAAACGGCGGCGGACTGCATTCGCCGCATGAAGCGTGAAAACGAGGCGGACGAGATCGCGGCGCTTCAGGCGAAGCTCAACAAACCGGATCTGACGGCGGAGGAACGGAACGCCGTATTGAAAGAAATCACCGAACGCATACGGGCAAATAAATAAGGAGACGGGACATGGAAGAAACAAAAACCTCGAAGAAGGCAAAGAAGACGATCCCTGACGAAGTCAAGGAAGAACAGATCGCAGTCGAAGCGGAAGAAAAGCCGGCAAAGACGGCGAAGCGTGCCGCGAAGCCGAAAAAGACCGAACCGAAGCCGGAACCGGAAGCGGCGGAACCCGTGCAGGAAGCTGCGGCGCCCGCGCCGGAAAAGCCGAAGAAGGCGTCGAAGAGCCGGAAGAAGACGGAGCCGAAGCCGGAAGAGCAGCCGGTCGAAACGCCGGTCGAGCCGGAAGCGCCCACGCCGGAATCCGTTGAGCCGGAGCCGGAAGCGAATGCGCCCGAACCGGAGCAGAAGCCGGTCAAGGCCAAAAAGAAAGCGGAACCCGCCGAGGAATCCGAGCCGGAAGAGGAGTCCGACGAGGACGAGCTTGAGCCGAAGCCCGTGAATGCCGAACGGCGCATCCGTGATCTTCTCGAAAGCGGCAAGCAGAAGGGCATGCTGACCTTCAACGAGGTCATGGATACGCTGAACGAGCTCGGCATCGACGCGGATCAGATGGACAAGCTCTACGGCGAGCTCGAAGAGCTGGACATCGACATCGTCGAGGAGGAGGTCGAAGTCCCCGAGGACATCGACGAGGAGATCGCCGAGATCGAAACGATGCTTGCGCCCACCGAGGGCATCAATATCGACGATCCGGTCCGTATGTATCTGAAAGAGATCGGCAAGGTCCAGCTTCTGAGCGCGCAGCAGGAGATCGACATCGCAAAGCGCATGGCAGAGGGCGACCTGGAAGCGAAGCATCAGCTTGCCGAAGCGAACCTCCGTCTGGTCGTTTCCATCGCGAAGCGCTACGTCGGACGCGGCATGCTGTTCCTTGATCTCATTCAGGAGGGCAACCTCGGTCTCATCAAGGCGGTCGAAAAGTTCGACTATCGCAAGGGCTATAAGTTCTCGACCTACGCGACGTGGTGGATCCGTCAGGCGATCACCCGTGCGATCGCGGATCAGGCGCGCACGATCCGTATCCCCGTGCATATGGTGGAAACGATCAACAAGCTCATCCGCGTGAACCGTCAGCTCGTCCAGGAGCTCGGCCGCGATCCGCGTCCGGACGAGATCGCCCGCGAAATGGGCATCTCCGAGGACAAGGTCCGCGAGATCCTGAAGATCGCGCAGGAGCCGGTCTCGCTGGAGACGCCCATCGGCGAGGAGGAGGACAGCCATCTGGGCGATTTCATTCCCGATGAGGACGCCCC
>JAFRUN010000004.1 GCA_017438865.1 Clostridia bacterium | reverse complement strand
TCGGGTCTGCAAGAACGTCTCTCTTGGGAATAACACCTCTTCTCGGCATGGTGTGTTCTCCTTACTTCTTGGGACGCTTTGCACCGTACAGCGAGCGAGCCTGCTTGCGGTTTGCTACGCCTGCGGTATCCAGAGCACCGCGGATGATGTGGTAACGAACGCCCGGCAGGTCCTTGACACGACCGCCGCGGATCAGAACCACGGAGTGCTCCTGCAGATTGTGGCCGATACCGGGGATGTACGCGGTACCTTCGAGACCGTCGGTCAGACGGATACGAGCGATTTTACGCAGTGCGGAGTTCGGCTTTTTCGGCGTCATCGTACGGACTGCGGTGCAGACGCCGCGACGCTGCGGGCACTGCTTCAGAATGGGCGCCGTGGACTTGTATTCCACAGGCTGTCTGCCCTTGCGAACCAATTGGTTAATGGTCGGCATTCAGATGTTTCCTCCTAATAATATTTCAATCAATGTATAAATCAATCCCTCTGCAACCCAATTCAGAGGATATTGTCCGGTTTTCAGCCGCGTTTTCCGTCGAGAAACGCGGTAACGGCCGTGTTTTTCTCAAAACACCGCCAAAAAGTTAGTGTAACAGAAAACGTTTGTCTTGTCAATCCGAAATTTTATCTTCGGCAGCGGGTTCTTCCCGGTCCGGCATGGCGTAAACGGCGCTCGGCGCGGTGCCGAGTCCCCGGTCGATCCGTTTTTTCGTGAACGCAAGGTGCGGGGCGCGGTCGTTGAATAACGGCCGCCAGCCCTTCTCCTGCATATTCAGCACAAACGGATGGGTGCGCACGTCGACGTACATTTCCGTTTCGAGCTTACGCTTATAGAGATACGCAAGCAGTTTTCCGACGCCCCAGCCGCCGACGATCGCCGCGACGACCGCCGCGAACGGCAGCCACCCCGCGACCTGACGCATCGCCTGTGCAAAGTGTTCGATCATCACGAACGGCAGCACGATCAGCGTCAGCACGATCGGCGCGATCAGCGGCAGGTATGACATCAGCAGGATCCTGCGGCGGCACTTTGCGCAGCACGCGAACTGCAGCGGAACCATGAAGCCGGTCTCCTGCTTTGCGAGCCACTTGCGCTTCGCCAGTTTTTTCGGCTCGGTGTGCGCCATGTCAAACACGGCATAGGACGCGGTCCTTCCCTTCGGCTCGTCCTTGCACAGGGTGCAGATCTCGTTCTCGAAGAGCTGCGCGACCGTGCCCTCCGGCTGCAGATCGCAGAACAGTCTGAGATCGTCGAAAATCGCGGGATCTGCGACGCGGCCCTTTAAGGGGCACTTGTCGCAGTCCTGCATATTCAGCAGCGCGCAGGCCTTCGTGCCGTACAGCGCGCATTCGGTGTCGGTCAGCTTGCGTTCGTCCATGGCATTACTCCGCATCCGTCGGGACGTCCTGCGCCTCGCTCACTTCGACGTTGCGATAACGCTTCAATCCGATACCCGCGGGGATCAGCTTGCCGATGATGACGTTCTCTTTGAGACCGACGAGCGGATCGATCTTGCCCTTGATGGCAGCTTCGGTCAGCACGCGCGTGGTCTCCTGGAACGACGCCGCGGACAGGAACGATTCGGTGGCGAGCGCCGCCTTGGTGATGCCGAGCAGCTTGCGCTTCGCTCTTGCGAGCACCGGCTCCGCGGGCTCTTCCGTTCCGTTCTCCTGCGCGATCGCGACTGCGGTCTCGTACTGCTCGATCAGCTTCTCGTTCTCGTCCTCGAAGCGGAAGCTGTCGCACAGCTCGCCGGGCAGCAGATCCGTGTCGCCCGCGTCCTCGATCTGGACCTTGCGGAGCATCTGGCGGATGATGACCTCGATGTGCTTATCGGAGATCTCAACACCCTGCAGACGGTAGACGCTCTGGACTTCTTTTAAGAGGTATGCCTGTACGCCCTTGACGCCCAGGATCTTCAGGATATCGTTCGGGTAGACGGAACCTTCGTTCAGTTCGCTGCCGGGTTCGACGCGGTCGCCTTCCTTGACCTTCAGGCGGCTCTCGATCGAGATCTGGTACTTCGCGGATTCGCCCTCATCGTTCGTGACGATGACGTTGTGCGTGCCTTCCTCGATGTGGACCGTGCCCGAGATCTCGGACAGGATGGTGAGCGCCTTCGGCTTTCTCGCTTCAAACAGCTCTTCCACACGCGGAAGACCTTGCGTGATGTCCTTGCTCGATGCAACGCCGCCGGTGTGGAACGTACGCATCGTCAGCTGCGTACCGGGCTCGCCGATCGCCTGCGCCGCGATGATGCCGACCGCCTCGCCGATGTCGACGTGACCGCCGGTCGCAAGGTTCGCGCCGTAGCACTTGCAGCAGACGCCGTGCTCCGTGCGGCAGGTCAGGACCGAACGGCAGTAGACTTCCTTCACGCCCGCTTTTTCGATCGCAAGCGCCTCGTCGTGCGAGATCATGTGATCGCCTTCGCAGAGCTGTTCGCCGGTTTCCGGATGGAAGACCGGATCGATCGCGTAGCGGCCCTCGATACGCGCCGAAAGCGGCTCGATGACCTTGTTGTCGTCCGCGATCGCGGAGATCATCATGCCGCGCGGCGTATCGTTGCGCTCCGCGAAGCAGTCATCTTCACGCACGATGACGTCCTGCGAAACGTCGACGAGACGTCTGGTCAGGTAACCGGAGTCCGCCGTACGAAGCGCCGTATCGGCAAGACCTTTGCGCGCGCCGTGCGAGGAGATGAAGAACTCCAGAACGGACAGACCTTCGCGGAAGTTCGCGCGAATCGGAACCTCGATGATCTCGCCGGACGGGTCCGCCATCAGACCGCGCATACCGGCGAGCTGGCGGATCTGCGCCTGGCTGCCGCGCGCGCCGGAGTCCGCCATCATGAAGATGGGGTTGAACGCGTCGAGCGAATCCATCAATGCGTTGGAAACGTCCTCGGTGGTCTGCTCCCAGACCTTGATGACGCGGTCTCTGCGCTCCTTGTTGGAGAGGAGGCCCATGCGGAAGTAGTTATCGATCTCGACGACCTTCTTCTCCGCTGCGGAAACGAGCGCCTTTTTCTCTTCCGGAACACGGATGTCCTGGAAACCGACGGTGACGCCGCCGCGGGTGGAGTACGAATAACCGAGCTTCTTGATGCGGTCGAGCGTTTCGCTGGTCTGCGTGGGACCGTACTTGCGGTAGCACGCGTCAACGATCTTGCCCAGGTCCTTCTTCTTGACGAGGGAGTCGATCTCCAGCTTGAACATATCGTCCGCGCAGTTGCGCTCCACAAAGCCGAGATCCTGCGGGATCGCGTTGTTGAAGATCACGCGGCCGACAGAGGTGTCGCAGACCTTGCTGATCGTTTTGCCCTGCCATTCGCGCTTTAAGCGGATCTTGACCTTCGCCTGCAGCGCGACTTCGCCGGTCTGGTACGCCATGATCGCTTCCTCCTCGGAGGAGAACGCCTTGCCTTCGCCCTTGACGCCGTCGCGCTGCTGCGTGAGATAGTAGCAGCCCATGACCATGTCCTGCGTCGGGCAGACGACGGGCTTGCCGTCCTGCGGCTTTAAGATATTGTTGGCCGCCAGCATCAGGAAGCGGGCTTCCGCCTGGGCCTCCATGGTGAGGGGCACGTGAATAGCCATCTGGTCGCCGTCGAAGTCCGCGTTGAAGGCGGTGCAACACAGCGGGTGGAGCTTCAGGGCCTTGCCCTCTACGAGCACGGGCTCAAAGGCCTGGAT
>JAFRUN010000020.1 GCA_017438865.1 Clostridia bacterium | reverse complement strand
GGGCATCATCGTCATGGCGGCGACGAACCGCGCGGACATCCTCGATCCCGCGCTGCTGCGTCCCGGCCGGTTCGACCGGCGCATCACCGTCGGCTATCCCGACGTGAAGGGCAGGGAGGAGATCCTGAAGGTCCACGCACGCAACAAGCATTTTGCGAAGGACGTCTCTCTGAAGACGCTCGCGCGGCGCACGCCGTACTTTACCGGCGCGGATCTCGAGAATATCCTGAACGAGGCGGCGATCCTCTGCACGCGCGATCACAGAAAAGAGATCACGCAGGCGGACCTCGAGGAGGCGGTCACCCGCGTCCAGATGGGCCCCGAAAAGAAGAGCCGCGTCGTGACCGAAAAGGATAAGCTCATCACGGCGTATCACGAGTGCGGACACGCGATCCTTGCGCATGAGCTCGAGAATTGCGACGATCTGCACGAGGTGTCCATCATTTCGCGCGGTTGGGCGGCGGGCTATACGATGACGCTTCCGAAGGAGGACATCCATCACACGCTGAAATCGCATATGCTCGACGAGATCTGCATGACGATGGGCGGACGCGTCGCCGAGAAGCTCGTGTTTACCGACGTTTCCACCGGCGCGGTGCAGGACCTCAAGCAGGCGACGCAGACGGCGCGCAAGATGGTCGAAGAATACGGTATGTCCGACGCGGTCGGTCCCGTGTTCCTCGGCGGTGACACGGAGGTCTTCATCGCAAAGGACTGGGGACACGCCAAGAACTATTCCGAGGCGCTTTCCGCAAAGATCGACGCGGAGATCCGCGCGATCCTCGAAGGGCAGTTTGAACGGGCGGAGGACATTCTTTCCGCGCACCGCGACGGGCTTGAGGCCTGCGCGAAGCTGCTGCTGAAATACGAACGCGTGACCGGCGAACAGTTTACGGAGGTGCTGAACGGCGCCGATATGGACGAGGTCATGGCAGCAAAGACAAACGAAGAGGAGAACACCGTTTCCGGGCCGGAGCAGAAGCCGGAGGAGAGCGAACAGACGGAAGCGTAAGCATCTATGGAAGAAAACCGCTTTGATCTTCATACGCACAGCTGCATTTCCGACGGCACCGCAACGCCGTCGGAGATCGTGCGCATTGCTTCGCGCGGGAAGATCAAGCTGCTTGCGCTGACCGATCACGACAACATCACGGGCGTGGCGGAAGCGCTCGAAGCGGGCAAAGAATACGGCGTTCCGGTGCTCCCCGCCGTCGAGATGGATAACGAATGGCGGCATGAGCTGCACATCATCGGGCTCGACGTCGATCCTTTGAATCCGACGCTTCTGCGCGCGCTGGAGATCGCGCGGGACCGCCGCGAGCGCCGCAACCGCATCATCTATGCGCGGCTCAAGGAGGCGGGATACGACGTGCGGCCGCTGGTCGACCGTCCCGAGTCGATGACGACCAAGCTGCATATCGCACATGCGCTCATCAAGGCGGGCTATGCGACCGACGTGCGCGACGCGTTCGCGAAGTATCTGCGTCCCGGCACGCCGGGCTACTATACCGAGCCGCGGTTCACCCCGCAGCAGGTGATCGACATCATCCATATCGCGGACGGCCTTCCGATCCTCGCGCATCCGTGCCACATCCGCGACAACCCGCACGGACTGATCCGCGAGCTCTACGACCTCGGACTCATGGGACTGGAGGCGTATTATCCGACGTCCTCGCCGCGGCAGACGGAGATGTACGTTTCGATCGCGCGGCAGTATCACATGATGGTGACGTGCGGCAGCGACTTCCACGGCGACAACCGTCCCGGCGTTCCGATCGGCTGCGCGTGGCGAAACGTTCCGGTTCTCCAGGAGACCTACGAAACGCTCGTCCGGCGAATGAACTCTTAATCGAACGTCCCGACCGCCGTCGGGACGTTTTCAGTTTTTTTCGATCAGGTCTTGCAAACGGGCGGAAAGTCGGCTATAATACCTGTGTTATAGTCAAAGACGGAGGATGCTATGAACGATCGTATTTTTCGGCTGCGTGCCGAAATGGAGAAAGCGGGATTGGATGCGGTAATCCTGAAATCCGTGACCGCGATCCGCTATTTTTCCGGATTCACCAGCGAGGACGCAAGCGTGCTCGTCACAAGGAACCGCAGCGTTCTTCTGACCGACTTCCGGTACACCATTCAGGCAAAGGCACAGGCGGGCGACTGCTGCGAGATCTTTGAGGTTTCCGGTCCCGCGCACCGCGAGAAGCTCAAGGAGATCCTTGAGAGCGAAAATGTCGGAAAGCTCGGCTTTGAAGAGGACTATGTCAGCTTTTCGGCGTATCAGGCGTTCGAGAAGTTCGGTGCGGAGCTCGTGCCGTTTGCAAAGGAGCTGTCGCTTCTTCGCATCAAAAAGTCGCAGGACGAGATCGAATGTCTCGCGAAGGCGCAGGCGATGGCGGACGAAGCGTTCGCAGAGCTTCTGAAGGTCGTGCGTCCGGGCATGACGGAGCGCCGCGTCGCCGCGGAACTCGAATACATCTGCGCAAAGCTCGGCAGTGAAGGTCCTTCGTTCGAAACGATCATCGGTTCCGGTCCGAACGGCGCGATGTGCCACGCGGTCCCCGGCGAACGGAAACTGCAGGAGGGCGATCTGGTCGTCGTCGACTTCGGCTGCCTCTACAACGGCTACCATTCCGACATGACGCGCACCTTCGCCGTCGGCAAGGTCGATCCGTTCGCGGAGGAGATCTACAACATCGTTCTCGAAGCGCAGACGCGCGCGCTCGACGCGCTGAAGCCGGGCATCACCGGCAGGGAGCTCGATGCGATCGCCCGCGATTACATCACCGAGAAGGGCTACGGCGAGTGCTTCGGGCATTCGCTCGGTCATGGCTTCGGACTGCTGATCCACGAGGAGCCGCGCGCGTCGGTCACCGGCGACACGGTCTTTGAAGAGGGCATGACGATCACGGTCGAGCCGGGAATCTATATCGAAGACAAATTCGGCGTCCGCATCGAGGACTGCTGCGTGGTCACCAAAGACGGCAAGCTGAACTTTGCGCACGCAACGAAAGAACTGCAGCACATTTAACAATACAAGGAAACAAAATGGGAGGATATACTTATGATTATGGCAGGCGATTTCCGCAAGGGCGTGACGGTTGAAATCGACGGTGTGGTCTGGTCGATCGCAGACTTCCAGCACGTAAAACCGGGCAAGGGCGCAGCGTTTGTGCGTACCCGCCTCAAGAACGTTATGACCGGCGCGGTCCTGGAGCGCACCTTCAGCCCGACGGACAAGTACCCGCTGGCGCATATCGAAACGAAGGACATGGAATACCTGTATTCCGACGGCGAACTCTATTACTTCATGGACGTCGAAACCTACGAGCAGATCCCGCTGAACTTTGAGCAGGTCGAGGACGCGATCGATTTCATCAAGGAGAACGATCAGGTCAAGATGCGCTTCTACAAGGGCAGCGCGTTCTCCGTGGAAGCGCCGAACTTCGTCGAGCTCAAGGTCACCGAGACCGAGCCCGGCTTCAAGGGCGACACCGCGACCGGCACGACCAAGCCCGCGGTCGTCGAGACCGGCTATCACATTGCCGTTCCGCTGTTTGTCAACGAGGGCGACGTGATCCGCATCGACACGAGAACCGGCGAATATATGTCCCGCATTTAACGCAATACTACTATCATTCGGAGGTGCAGCATGAGCAGAATTTCTGAAAAAGTCGCATATCTGGACGGTCTGATGGAAGGCCTCAACATTCATGACGACAAGTACGCGAAGATCTTTACCGCCATCGTCGACGCGCTCGACGTGATCGCGGAGGAGATGTCCGATCACGACGACGCGCTCGCGGATCTCGAGGAGAGCGTCGACGAGATCTTTGAAAATCTGGACGAGTACGATGATTTTCTGTACGGCGACGAGGACGAGGAAGAGGACGACGATTTCGACGAAGACGATTTCTTTGAGATCGTCTGCCCGAACTGCGGCGAGACCATCTATTTCGACCAGGATATGCTCGATTCTCCCGACGGTCTCATTTGCCCGAACTGCAACGAGCCGATCGAGCTGCACATCCCGGAAAAGGATCCGGAAGAATAATCTTCGGACGCATCAGGGAAGCCCCCGGGCTTCCTTTTTTGATGCAATTCCCGTATGAATTTACATTCTATTCATACTGTACGGGCGTTGAGAGCGTTTACAAAAGCGTGAAAACAAGGTAAAATATCCAATAAGCGGAAACAGAATATGCGCGGATGACCGCGGTTCGCTCCGCCCGATATCATATGACCGAAACAGCAAGAAAAATCTGCAGACGCCTGCACGCATATCTTCAGATGAGCACCTATTCCGGTACGGTTTATGCCGTATATCCGGATGCGATCTACTGCAATACGCAGATCGGCATGGTGTCGATCCTTTCTAACGCGCATTGTCTTTCGCCGTTTTCGGCGGTCGTTTCGTCCACCAAGCCGTTTCCGCGGTACGAGATCGCGGAGGGACAGGAGGTTCTGATGGGCAACGAACGGATCGAGATCCCCGAAAGCGGCTTTTCGCTCGATATCTCGCAGGCGACCGATTACGATCTCTCGCTCGACTCGATCCGCGCCGTCTTTCTGCCGAACGATTTCGACATCCGGCTCCGGCACATTCTGCGCGTGATCGAAACGAACGCAAAGCCGGACGATCTGACGCCGCTCGTGACCGACGAACGCCCGAACGAATACTCGGACATCATCAAGCCGCTGCTTCCGGCGCTGCACGCGGCGTTCCGCGATCAGGATCCGGCGGAGTGCCGTGAGGCGACTGCGGCGATCGCAGGCATCGGCGTGGGGCTCATCCCGTCCTCCGACCGGCTGCTCTGCGGATACATGGCGGGCTATGCCGCGCTTTCCGCGGCGTTCGGCAGAACGTTTTCCCGCGTGCTGGAAATGACGCGTGAGCTTGCTTCCGCGGCGGCGGCGCGCACGACCGAGCTGTCCGGCGCGTTCCTGCTGCAATGCGGGGAGGGGCTGATCTCCGAGGATCTCTTCGCGCTGGTGCGCAACGTCCTTTCCGACGTGCCGTATTCCACGCTGATCGCCGATGCGAACCGCATCGCGGCGCTGCCTCTGGGCGGCGGCGCCGATATGCTGATCGGCGTGTATCTCTCGCTGTCGCGGCTGTACGCCGTCAATCCGATCAACTGAACGAAACGCCTTCCGCAAGGAGGGCTTTTTTCCTGCAAAAAAAAGAGACCGTTTAGAATGAAACAAAAAAAAAGGAGAAAGATTATGGAAGGCATCGGCATAAAGGATTTTCTGAATTACAAGTTCCTTTCAAACGTTCAATATGCGCCGGACGGCAAACGCGCCGCGTTCGTCGTGTCGAACTGCAACGAGGAAGAAAACTGCTATGAAAGCCGTCTCTGGCTGTACGACGGCGCGTTCCGTCAGCTGACCGATCTCGGCAAGGAGGCACAGTTCCTTTGGGAAAGCGGCGATACGATCCTGTTTCCCGCCGTTCGTTCCGCCGCGGAAAAGAAGCGCGCGGAGGCGAAGGAGCGGTTTACGAGCTATTACCGTCTCGATCTCCGCGGCGGCGAGGCGATCCCCGCGTTCACGCTGCCGTTCGCGGCGAATTGGCTCAGGCAGCTTCCGTGCGGCGCGTACGCCGTGCTCGGTTCGATCGACGCGAACGAGCCGGACTATTATGCGATGCGCAAAGAGGACCGGGAGAAGGTGCAGAAGCGGTACGCCGACGACGCGGATTACGAGGTCTTCGACGAGCTGCCGTACTGGATGAACGGCGGCGGGATCATCAACAAGAGCCGCACCGCGCTGTTCCTCGTCTCGAAGGACGCGAAGGAGATCCGGCGTATCACGGAGCCGTTCTTTGCGGTCGCAACGATCGAAGCGATCGGCAACCTCGTCTATTTCCTCGGCGACAGCTATACCGCGCGCATGGACCTGACGCATCCGAAGCTCTTTGTGCTGAACGGCGAGACCGGCGAGACGCGCCTGATCAAAGCATACGACGGGCTGTTCGTCGACGGGATCAAGGCGGTCGGCGAAACGCTCGTCATGACGGCGACGGAGGGCAAAGACATCGGGCTCAACGAGAACGTCGATTTCTATACCGTCGACCGTGAGACGGGCGCGCTTTCGATGCTGTATGAGAACACCGAGAGCTTGTGGAACTCGGTCGGCAGCGACGTGCGCCACGGCGGCGGCGAAACGACCTGGGCGGCGAACGGGAAGCTCTATTACGTCACCACGCGCGCTGAGAGCTCGCATTTGTACGCTTTGGATATGGACGGGAACAATGTTCCCGTCGCGACGGAAACCGGCTCCGTCGACGCCTGCGCGATCCACGCGGACAACGACGCCGCGCTGCTCATTGCGCTCTACGAGGGTTCTTTGCAGGAGCTTTACGCAAAGGATCTCAAGACCGGCGCGCTTACGAAGCTCTCGCATTTCAATGACGATGCTTTCAAGGACAAATACGTCGCAAAGTGCGAGCCGGTCTCGGTCGAGAGCGAAGGGTGGACGATCGACGGCTGGGTGCTGAAACCGAAGGATTATGATCCCGAAAAGAAGTATCCCGCGGTGTTCGACATCCACGGCGGTCCGAAGACCGTTTACGGCACGGTGTTCTATCACGAGATGCAGGTCTGGGCAGGCATGGGCTACTTTGTGTTTTTCTGCAATCCGAAGGGCTCGGACGGCAGGGGAGACGCGTTTGCGGATATCATGGGACACTACGGCGAAACGGATTACAGAAATCTCATGGATTTTGCCGACGAGGTCCTGCGTCGTTATCCCGCGATCGATCCGAACCGCGTGTGCGAGACGGGCGGCAGCTACGGCGGGTTTATGACGAACTGGATCATCGGGCACACCGACCGGTTCTGCGCGTGCGCGTCGCAGCGGTCGATCTCGAACTGGCTCAGTTTCAACGGCATCAGCGACATCGGAT
>JAFRUN010000019.1 GCA_017438865.1 Clostridia bacterium | reverse complement strand
GCGCCTTCTTGCAGTCCATCATGCCGGCGCCGGTGCGCTCACGCAGTCCCTGTACGTCTTTTGCGGTAAAGTTCATGGTAGTACCTCCCGATTATTCTTCGTCTTCGGTTTCTTCTTCCGCCGCGTCCACAGCCGCGTCGGTCATCTGCTCGCCCTGCTTGCCTTCGAGCACGGCGTCCGCCATCTTGGCCGCGATCAGCTTGACCGCACGGATCGCGTCGTCGTTGCCGGGGATCGGGTAATCGACCTCGTCCGGGTCGCAGTTGGTGTCGATGATCGCAACGATCGGAATACCGAGGCTGCGCGCTTCCGCGATCGCGATGTGCTCCTTGCGCGGGTCGACAACGAACAGCGCTGCCGGGAGCTTCTTCATTTCCTTGATGCCGCCGAGGTTCTTCTCGAGCTTTTCACGCTCGTTCAGAAGACCGATGACTTCCTTCTTGGGCAGCAGATCGAAATCGCCGTTCGCTTCCATCTGGTCGATCTTCTTGAGGCGCGCAATACGCGTCTGGATGGTCTTCCAGTTGGTCAGCATGCCGCCGAGCCAGCGCTGGTTGACATAGAACATTTCGCAGCGCTTTGCTTCCTGCTCGATGCTCTCCTGCGCCTGCTTCTTGGTGCCGACGAACAGGATCGTCTTGTCCTGTGCCGCGAGGTCACGAATGAAGTAATACGCTTCTTCGATTTTCTTGACGGTCATCTGCAGGTCGATGATGTAGATACCGTTGCGCTCGGTGAAGATGTACTGCTTCATCTTCGGGTTCCAGCGACGGGTCTGATGTCCGAAATGGACGCCTGCTTCCAAAAGTTGTTTCATTGAGATCACGGACATGATAAGTAAACCTCCTCGTTTTTAGTTTGTCCTCCTCCCGTTTTTAAGGCGTAACCCCAGAGGGGACGAGCCGCCGATCCGCGGGAGTGCGTGATACCTTGCCTATTATACACATTCGCCTATCGGAATGCAACCCCCAAATTGCAGATTTTGCAAGGTTTTTTCGGGGATTCTTGCTTCAGATCTCCTTTGTTCTCGGGTTCGCGAGCAGCATCACGGCGGTGACGATAAAACCGGCGGTGCAGAACAGCAGCAGCGCCGTGCTGCCGACGCCCTGCAGGATCGCGCCGGCCAGCACCGAGGCGATCGGAATGAGCCCCTGCGAGGAAATGCTGATGACGCTGTTGACCTTGCCGAGCATGCTTTTGTCCACGATGCGCATGAGCGTCGTCGTGGTCGGGATATTGATGTTTACGATGGTGACGCCCGTCAGAAGGCAGCCGGCGCACATCAGGATCAGAAACGCGTTCAGCGAAACGCCGCGGTGCACGAGGATCCAGTACCCGCCGGTCATCCCGAGCAGAATGACCGCCTCGACGCCCAGCAGCAGCGACACCCTGCGGCCGACCTTTTCCGCCTGCGGTCTTGCGCTCAGAACGAGCGCGCCGATCATGGAACTTGCGCCGATCAGCACCGACAGCACCGACGACCACAGCTCCGGCGTCAAAAACGAATCGAACAGATAATGTTCCGCACCGGCGAGATCCGTCTTGATGAAGAACGGAATGAAGTTGGAGGTGACCGGGACGAAGAAGAAATTGATGAACAGGATCGCGATCATCAGCACAAGCAGCGCCTTCTGCGCCTTGATGTAGCGGAGCCCTTCGCCGAAGTCCGCAAGCGCGCTTTTGACCGTCAGCTTGCCTTCCGGGCGCTCGTGTGCATAGCGGATGAACATCTCGGATACGCCGGACGCCACATAGCACACGCCGACGATCAAAAACAGCAGATGGATCGGCATCGCCGCGTACAGTACGCCCGCCAGCACCACGCCGATGATGGACTGCAGCGAGTGCATGACCGAAAAATAGGAATTCGCCTGCTGAAGCTGTGCGTCCTCCACGATATGCGGCAGAAGCGCGCTGCTCGCCGGGGCAAAGACGCCGCCGATCGCATTGCCGAGGATGCCGGCGATGAACAGAATGACAAGATGCGCAGTCGGTGTGCGCAGCGTGATCATTGCAAGCGTCGCCGAAAGGATCACGCCGCCCTTCAGATAGTCGCAGACGAACATGATCTTTCCCTTGTGGAAGCGGTCGCCCATCACGCCGCCGATCGGCATAAAGATCAGGTTCACCGCGCCGCACAGCGCCAGATACAGCCCCTGCAGAAAGGCGTTGTTGTCCGTGATCTCCAGAATATAGAAGCTGACCGCAAAGCTGTAGAGCAGCGCGCCGACGTTTGAGACGAGCGCGCCGAAAAAGACCAGCCGGAAGTTGCGGTTCCGGAATACGTTGGTCATGCTGTCCCCTGCCTTATATTCGTTCAAAAAACCTCCCCGCAGGGAGGGCTTCGATCAAAAATATGCGTTATGCCTCGTCGTCGCCGTCGGCCATTTCGTCGAGGATCTCCAGAAACTCGTTGAAGACTTCGTCCAGAAGGACGTCGTTTTCGATCGGGCGGTAGATCTCGCCGTCCGCGGTCTTTACGATCTCGAGGATCACGACCTCGTCCTCGTCGACGTTTTCGACCTCGTCGATGGGGATCAGCGCGGCGTAGCGCTTCTTTTCGTAATCGAACGTGGCGACGAGATCGAATTCGACCTCTTTGCCCTGCTCGTCGATCAAGGTGACCAGCGTGTTTTGTTCTTCCATCGTTTTCTCCTTTTTTATGACGCCGACGGCGTCAATTCATGCGCGAAGCAAAATTCACGGCGAAGCCAATTCATGCGGCGAAGCCGCAATTCATGCAGCCGTGCTGCAATTCATTCCGCTGCTGCAGCGGAACGCGCGATCAAATCAATCCGTCAAATTCAGCGACATATGCGGTGAATTTGATTCCAAAGAGCTTCCGCCGCCCGGGCATACGAAGTATGACAGGCGGAAGCTGAAAACCGGTCTGATGAAAAATCTTTTCATCAGACCGAACGGCGTCAGCCGTTCGGGTGGGAATCCATATATCCCTGCAGAATCAGCACCGCGGCCAGCTTGTCGATGACCTTTTTCTGCTTCCCGCGGGAGATATCCGCATCGACGAGCACGCGGCGCGCCGCCATCGTGGTGAGGCGCTCGTCAAAAAAAAGCAGCTCGCCGTCCCATTGCTTCCGAACGGCCTCGGCAAAGCGCTGCACCTTTTCGCCCTGTTCGCCGACCGTGCCGTTCATGTTCATGGGCAAGCCCAAAAGGAGCCGACACGGTGCGTAGCGGTTCAGGATCTCCACAATATGCGCGACGTCCTTTTTTGTGCTTTCGGTCCGCCAATACGTTTCGACGCCCTGCGCGGTGATCCATAAAGGATCGGACACCGCGACGCCGATGCGCCTGTCGCCGACGTCCAGCGCGACCATGCGCGGCTTCAATGCTTTTTCACATAGAAGCGCACAAGCTCCTCGATGAGCTCGTCCCGCTCCATTCTGAGGATCATGTAGCGCGCATTGTTGTGGCTGGTGATGTACGTCGGGTCGCCGGAAAGCAGATAGCCGACGATCTGATTGACCGGATCATAGCCCTTTTCCCGCATGGCGGAATAGGCGGTCATCAGAACGTCCTCCGCCGTCTTGACGTCCCGCGGCGCGTTGAATTGAATGGTATCGCCTTTGTTTTCCATAGCATATTCCTCCGTTTGTCATTATAACGTACTTTTTCCGGATTTGCAAACACGATTCTTGCAAAATCACATTTTTTACAAAGCGCGAATATCATGCAGAAAAACGAACGAGGAGGAACTTATGAAACGAACGATTCCGATCGTGCTCGCGCTGCTGCTGATGCTTCTGCCGCTCGCCTGCAAACCGGCGGAACAGGAAACCGTCACGCTCGAACTGCACGAGGTGACGCGCTCCGTCTTTTACGCGCCGCAGTATATCGCCCTGTCGCTTGGCTTCTTTGAAGAGGAAGGTCTCAAGGTGGAGATCACGACCTCCGGCGGCAGCGAAAAAGCGATGACCGCGCTTCTAAGCGGCGACGCCGACCTGTGCCTTGCAGGTCCCGAAACCGGCGTATATGTGATGAACGAGGGCAAGGAGGACCATCCGGTCATCGTGGGACAGCTCACGAAGCGCGACGGCTCCTTCCTGATCGCGCGGGAGCCCGCCGAGCAGTTTTCGTGGAACGATCTTGTCGGCAAAACGATCATCGGCGGACGCGCCGGCGGCATGCCGATCATGACACTCCGCTGGGTGATGGCGCAGAACGGTCTCATCGACGGCGAGAACTGTACGATCATCGACTCGATCCAGTTCAACCTGATGGCGGGCGCATTCGAGGGCGGCGAGGGCGATTATGTGACGCTGTTCGAGCCGACCGCGACTGAGTTCCAGAAGGCGGGCAAGGGCTGTATCGTGGCGAATATCGGGCTGGAATCCGGCGAAGTGCCCTACACCTGCTACTTTGCCTCGCAGAAGATGATCGCGGAACATCCGGAGCGCATCGAAGCGTTCCTCCGCGCGATCTATAAAGCGCAGCAGTGGATCGAGACCGCAAGCGACGAGGACGCGGCAAAAGCGATGCAGCCGTACTTCCCCGACGCGTCGCTCGACAGCTTAATGGCGGTCGTGAAGAGCTACCGCGAGACGGACTCGTGGAAGAAGGATCCCATCATGCAGGAGGCGGACTACGAACGCCTGCTTGCCGTCATCGACTTCAACGGCGAGCTGACCGGACGACCGGATTTCAACACGCTGGTCAACAACACCTTTGCAAAGAAGGTCAGCGGAAAATAAAGAAACGGGGCGCAGATCCCTGCGCCCCGCAAGACAGTATGATAACGAACGGCGTCGCCGTTCGACACGCATCCCGGCGGAACAACTATCACATCAATCCGTCAAATCCGGCGATATGCGCGGCGGATTTGACGTCTTGCGGCCTGCGCCGCCCGATGGATCTATGATCGCTGAAAAAAACGGTCGGATGAAAACGTTTTCATCCGACCGAGACGCAGTGTTATTCCGCGCTATCCATTTTCCCGGTATTCAGGGCGTCCTCGATCCAGAGCCGCATGCTGCGGATCGTGCGGTCGAGCGCGGCGAGCTTTTCGAGGATCACGTCGAACTCCTTCCGTTCGAAGCTGTTGACGCGTCCGTCCACGGAGATGTCGATCAGGCGGTTCTTCTCCTCTTCCATCGCGTGCAGCGCGGAAAGCAGCTCGACCGTGAGCTGCGGCAGTTCCTTGAGCTCCGCCTTCTGCACATATTTCATGCCGATCGGGCACTCGTGCGTGCAGTAGTAATTGGAGAGCTTCGGATCCTTATACCCCTGCTCCATCTGAAGCACCTCGTCCGGGTGCGGCGCGCTCTTGCCGCTCTCGATCTTCTCGATGCGGTCCGCCGACACGAACATCAAAAGCTCTCCCGCCGCCTCGCGGCTCAGTCCCATGTTTTCGCGGCTCTGCTGATAAACGTTTTTGTTTTCTTTCACAGACCGTCTGCCCATCGTGATCCCTCCGTTTCTTTTTGTACCTACAGTATACACCATACGCGCGCGATTGAAAAGCAAAGAACGTACAATTTACCGTCTTTTATTTCGCTTCTGCAGCGGAAATATCATTTGCCATTTGCAGACGGCGCATCTTTTTTTCGCGCGGCGGTTCGGGTATGATGAACCCGTAAACAAAAGGCGGACAAAACCGCCGGAACACCGGGGACCGAGATTTGAAAGGAGCGAGGAACATGGATTTCATTGCAGCACACACGGGCCTCACCATCGGGCTGATCGCAGGCGCGGTCGCGATCGTCATCGCGATCATCGTCAGCGGATACGTCAAGGCGCCGCCGGACAAGGCGTTCATCATTTCAGGCATCAAAAAGTCGCCGAAGATCCTGATCGGACGCGCCGGCATCAAGCTCCCCTTCCTGGAGAGAAAGGACACGCTGGTCTTAAAGCAGATCAGCATCGACATCAAGACGAACGGCTATGTGCCGACGCTCGACTTCATCGGCGTGGACATCGACGCCGTCGCAAAGGTCCGGCTGAAGACCGATCCGGAAGGCATCAAGATCGCCATGAAGAACTTTCTGAACATGTCCGAGGAGTCGATCACCAAGGCGCTGACGGACTCTCTGCAGGGCAACATGCGTGAGATCATCGGTACGGTCAAGCTCAAGGAGCTGAACACCGACCGCAAGAAATTCGGCGACGAGGTGCAGCAGAAGGCGCAGACCGACATGAACGCGCTGGGCGTGGAGATCATCTCCTGCAACATTCAGAAGATCGAAGACGAAAAGGGCCTCATCGTCGCCCTCGGTCAGGACAACATGAGCCAGATCCAGAAGGACGCTTCGATCGCAAAGGCGCAGGCGGAGCGCGACGTGGCGATCGCGGAAGCCGAAGCAAAGCGCATGGCAAACGAAGCGCAGGTCGCGGCGCAGACCGAGATCGCCTCCCGTCGGAACGAGCTCCGGATCCGCGAGGCGGAGCTCAAAAGAGCGTCCGACCTGAAGCAGGCGGAAGCCGACGCGGCGTACGAGATCCAGCAGCAGGAGCAGCGCAAGACCATTGAAGTCGCCACGGCGAACGCAAACATTGCGCGCCAGGAGCGTGAGATCGAGCTGAAGCGCAAAGGCGTCGAAGTCACCGAACAGACGCTGGAAGCGGAGATCAAGAAGAAGGCGGAAGCCGAGAAGTTCGCCCGCCAGCAGAAAGCCGAAGCGGAGCTCTTCGAGCGGCAGCGCAAGGCGGAAGCGGAGAAATTCGAACGCGAAAAGGCGGCGGAGATCCGCAGGATCCATGCCGAAGCGGAGAAATTCGAACGCGAAAAGGAAGCCGAAGCGCAGCGCGTACAGGCGGAAGCCGAAAAGTACGCGAAAATGCAGGAGGCCGAAGGCATCAAGGCGGTCGGCGAAGCGGAAGCGGCGGCGATCGAAGCCCGCGGCATCGCGGAGGCGGAAGCGCTCGAGAAGAAAGCGGAGGCAATGCGCAAGTATGGTCAGGCGGCGATGATGGAAATGATCGTGAAAGCGCTGCCCGAGATGGCGGCGTCCATCGCAAAACCGCTGGAGTCCATCGACAAGGTGACCATCATCGACGGCGGTCACGGCGCAAGCGGCGTGGACACGATGGGCGGATTCGTGCCGAGCGTGCTCGCACGCACCATCGAAACGATGAAGGAAGTGACCGGACTCGACCTCGTGGACATCATGAAGGCGGAAACCTACGACGCAAAGGTGAACCGCAACGTGACCGTGCAGGGTGATCCGCAGGGCGCGATCCATACGGCGATGAACCCCGAACCCGCCGCGGAATAAAAGGCAACGCAAAAGCAGCCCCCGAAAGAGGGCTGCTTTTCTTTGTTACTCCGCTTTCTTGACAACGGGCGCCGCCTTGGCGCGCGTCTTGCGTCCCGACGGCAGCTTCGGCTGCGGTTCGCCGTCCCGGATGAGCCGCGGCGGAGAGAGCTTCTTGATCGTATCCGCCGTGATCTCGCAGGTCTTGACGCCTTCCTGGGAGGGGATGTCGTACATGATGTTCAGCATGACGTCCTCCATGATGGCGCGAAGACCTCTGGCGCCGGTCTTGCGTTCGATCGCCTTTCTGGCGACCTCTTTCAGCGCGTCCTCCGTGATGACGAGGTCCACGCCGTCCATCTCGAACAGACGGCGATACTGCCGCGCCAGCGCGTTCTTCGGCTCCGTGAGGATCTCAATGAGCGCCTCCTCGGTGAGGTTTTCGAGCGTGACGATGATCGGCACGCGACCGACAAACTCGGGGATCAGTCCGAACTTCAGAAGGTCCTCGGGCAGGATGTCCTTGAGGATCGTTCCGACGTCCATCTGCTTGGAGGAACGCACCTCCGCGCCGAAGCCCATGAGCTTGCTGCCCGTGCGCTTCTGGATGATCTTTTCGATGCCCGTGAACGCGCCGCCCACGATGAACAGGATGTTCGTGGTGTCGATCTGCAGGCATTCCTGCTGCGGATGCTTTCTGCCGCCCTGCGGAGGCACGTTCGCCACGGTGCCCTCGAGGATCTTCAGAAGCGCCTGCTGCACGCCCTCGCCGGAGACGTCGCGCGTGATGGAGACGTTCTCGCCTTTTCTGGCGATCTTGTCGATCTCGTCGATGTAGACGATGCCCATCTGCGCCTTTGCGATGTCGTAGTCCGCCGCCTGGATGAGCTT
>JAFRUN010000003.1 GCA_017438865.1 Clostridia bacterium | reverse complement strand
GACGAACATCTCGACAAAGTCGGAACCGGAGATCGAGAAGAACGGAACGCCCGCTTCGCCCGCGACCGCACGCGCCATCAGCGTCTTGCCGGTGCCCGGAGGTCCGACGAGCAGAACGCCCTTCGGGATCCGCGCGCCGTTTTCGGTAAAGCGCTTGTGATCGCGCATGAAATCGACGACCTCTTTGAGTTCTTCCTTTTCCTCGACGAGTCCCGCGACGTCTTTGAACGTCACCTTGCCCTTCGCCGGATCGTTGAGCCGTGCGCGCGATTTCGAGAAGTTCATCACCTGACGGTCGCCGCGCTGGCGGTACATGAAGATGACCAGCATCGCCGCAAAGAACAGGAACGGAACGAACTGCAGCGCGATATACCACCACGGCGTACCCTCCGGCAGCGCGCTCTGCATCACGAAGCCGTAGTCGACCGAAGTGACTTTGTCCGGATCGATGCCTTTCTGCGCCGACACGAGCGTCGCCATGTAGCGTGCGAACACGTCGTTGTCGAGATACAGCACAAAGTCCGATTTCCGCGGCAGAGCGGTCGCGTCGAGCTCGCTGTCTGTCGTGAGTCCGTAATACGTTCCGCCGCCGATCACCTCATAGACCGCCTTGATCTTTCCCTGCTGATAGAGGTCCGCAAATTCCGCGTACTTGATCTCCTTCGGCCCGTTCGAGGAGCATCCGTTGGTGACCATAAAGATCAGCACAACAAGGATCAGCGCCCAGACGAGCAGCGTAATGAGGCGGCGTCCGGTAAAGCCGCGCTTTCCGGGATCGCCGTTGTTGTTTTGATTGTTGTTCGGATCGAATTCCAAATTATCCTCCGTTCAGGGACAAAGTCCCGTTTGCCCCGGATCAGCTGTAGATCTCGGGCTTCAGCACGCCCACGAAGGGCAGATTGCGATATTTCTGCTTGTAATCGAGACCGTAACCCACGACGAACTCGTTCGGGATCACGAAGCCGCAGTAATCCGGCGTGATGTCGCATTCGCGGCGCTCGGGCTTGTCGAGAAAGCAGACCGTGCGGATCGACGCGGGCTGACGCTCCTCGAGCATCCGCTTCATGTAGGAAAGCGTGAGACCGCTGTCCATGATGTCCTCGACGATCAGGACATGCTTGCCGGTGATGCTGGTGTCCATGTCCTTGTTGATGCGGACGATGCCGCTGGTCTTCTGCGCGTCGCCGTAGCTCGAAATGCTCATGAAGTCCATCTTGAGATGCACGGTGATCGCGCGGCAGATGTCCGCATAGAAGACGCATGCGCCCTTCAGAACGCACAGCGCGATGACCTCCTGTCCTTCGTAGTCCTTCGAGATCTGGTCGCCCAGCTCCTGCACGCGCTTTTTGATCTGTTCTTCGGAAAGCAAAACTTCCTTAACGTCCTGTGCCATAAACGCCTTGCCCCACATAGTCAGTCCTCCTCGTAATGATAATGCAGAATATTCGTCGAATCCGCGGTGACGCGCATCCGCTCATCGACCGTGTGTCCCGCGACAAAGACGATCCCCGCCCCGTCGCACACGACCGGCATCGTTCGTTCAAACCTCGGGACCTTGCGGTCCGTGAGATAATCGCTCAGCAGCTTTGTTCCTCGCATCCCGAGCGGCGTGAACCGGTCGCCGGGCGCCGGGTTGCGGACGTATGTTTCGCCGGCCAGCCGGTCCGCGTCGATGTACGCGTCCGTTCCTTCGCAGGGGATCGCTGCGCGGCAGACCGTTTCCGCATACATAACGCCGTGCGGGAGCTTTGCGCTTCCCTCCCGCGGCAGCGGGATCGAGAACGGCTCGGCCGCTTCGGCGCCGATGCGCAGATCGTTTGCGTCGAGCCATGCGGTCACGCCGTTTTTCAGCGTCGCCGTATCGCCGGTGTTTCCCGCAAGCAGCGCGTCGAGCCGGTCGAGGTCCGCGCCCGTGAAGTCCGTATACGGAAGCATCCTCCTGAGCACGCGGAGCCGCACCGGACGCGGCAGCGCCGACAGCTTTTCGCGGTTTGCGCCGCAGTTCCTTTCCGCCTCGTCCGCAAGCCGGTTCAGATAATCCGCGTCCTCCGCGATATGCCGCGCGGCGTCGCTCAGCGCGCGCTTCACGTTCGGGTTGACCGTTTCGAGCGCCGGCAGCACGCGCAGCCGGATCCTGTTCCGCGTCGCATCCGTCTCGAAATTGGTGGAATCCGTGCAAAAGTCCTGTCCGATCTCTTCGAGATACGCAAGGATCGAAGCCCTGTCCGTATACAGCAGCGGGCGGACGAGCCGTCCGGAACGAAGCCGCATGCAGGCAAGACCGTCGGTGCCGCTTCCGCGCAGAAGATGCAGCAGAAACGTCTCCGCCTGATCATCCCGATGATGTCCGGTTGCAATGCAGTCGAGATCCCGATCCGATCTGACGCGCTCCAAAAAGGCGTAGCGCGCGTTCCGTGCGGCAAGCTCCAGAGATACGCCGGTCTCCCTTGCGATGCGCGGCACGTCGATCCGTTCCGAAACGAGGGGAACGCCGAGCCGACTGCACAGCGCACACACAAATTCCGCGTCGGCATCCGCTTCCGCACCGCGAATCGCATGATGCAGATGCGCCGCCTCCAACCGCGAGATCCGACCGTCCTTTTGGAGCCCGATAAGCTCCAGCAGCAATGCCACGGAGTCCGCGCCGCCCGACAGAGCGACCAGCACGCCGTCCGAAGCGGAAACGCCGCACGCGGTCCATGTCGAATCGGTCCACAGCAACATGATACACAACTCCGAGAATAGATGTTCTAAGTTTACCCCGAAAATCCGATTTTTGCAAGTGGGAATTGTGAATTCGGGATGGCAAATCCGTAAATCAAATGAAAAAAGCCCCCGAAGGGGCGGAAGAAATCCCGTTCAGCTCACGACGTTGACCGGATTTCCGGCAAGGAACGCCTCGAGGTTTGCGGCGGAAATGTCGATGATCCGCTGCCGCATCGGCTCCGGCGACCACGCATAGTGCGAGGTGATGATGCAGTTTTTCGCCTTCATCAGCGGGTTCTTGAGCTTGATCGGCTCCTCGCTGACGACGTCCGTGCCGTAGCCCGCGAGTTTTCCCGCGTTCAGCGCGTCGCATACGTCCGCTTCGCAGACCAGACTCCCGCGGGACGTGTTGATCAGGATCGCGCCGTCCTTCATCTTTGCGATCGTTTCTTTGCGGATCATGCCGACCGTGTCCGCCTTTGCGGGACAATGCAGCGAGATCACGTCCGATTCCCGGAGTAGCGTTTCCAGTGGAACATAGGTGCCCGCAAAGCCGGGATGCTCGACCGCATCCGTTCCGAGCACGCGCATGCCGAACGCGTCCGCGATCTTCGCAACGCGCGAACCGATCCGTCCGCAGCCGACGACGCCCATCGTTTTGCCGTACAAAAGCGCTGGCGCGATCTCCCACCACGAGAAATCGGGGCACGCCGTCCATGCGCCCTGCTTTACGCGCGACGAATGGTATTCGACGTGCGAGCACAGTCCCAGCAGCAGCGCGAACGCGTGCTGCGCCACCGCCTCCGTGCCGTAGGTCGGCACGTTCGTCACGACGATCCCCCGCTCCCTTGCCGCGGCGACGTCGACGACGTCGTATCCGGTCGCAAGCACGCCGACGAACTTCAGCTGCCGCGCGTTGAACAGGATCTCCCGCGGGAGCTTCACCTTGTTCACAAACGCCGCGTCCGCCCCGCGCAGCCGCTGCGCGACCATATCGGGATGCGTGCGGTCGTAGACCGAAACGGTCCCGAGTTTCTTCAAAGGCGACCAGTCCGTGTCGCCCGGATTCACGCAATATCCGTCCAGGATCACGATCTGCATAACCATCCCTCCCCTGTCTTTATTGTAAACCGGTCAACGCGCAAAAACAAGTGAACAAAGTATAAAAAAGAGGCGTTCGCCTCTCTTACGTTACGCAGGAATGCGTTCCCGCAGCTTTCGTCCGAGCAGGACCGCAAGCGCAAGTTTCAGAAGGTCCGGAACGATGAACGGCACGACGCAGACGAGAAGCGAAGCGAAGAAGCCGCGGTCCGGGTTCAGAACGGAAAACCAGACCGTGCCGAACAGATAGCAGACCGCAAGCCCCGCAAGCAGCGCGCCGATCTCGAACCACAGTTTTTTCCCGAAGAAACGTGCGGCGATCCAGTATGCCGCGCCGATCAGCAGCATACCCCAGAGATAGCCGCCCGTCGGTCCGATCAGCACGGAAAAGCCGCCCTTGCCGCCCGAAAAGACCGGGATCCCGATCGCGCCGAGCAGCAGATACACCGCGACGGAGACCGTTCCGTTTCGCCCGCCAAGCAGGATCAGCGAAAAGAACACGGCAAAGATCTGCATCGTAAACGGCACCGTAAACGGCACGGTGATCCATGCGCACACGGTGATCATCGCGGCGCCGAGGGCGATATATGCAAGCTCTGCTGTTTTGAATCCGGGTTTCTTCCGTTCCATGAGAAGTATTATAGCACCTTGTTTTCTTTTCTTCAAGAGCGGACAAACGCCGCAGGCGATTCGCCGCGACGCAGCATCCAAAACAAAAACCGACCGTCTGAATCAGACAGTCCGTTTTGCGGTCGCTCAGTCGAATCCACTCATCCAAAATGAAAACAGCCGCCCGGATCGGGCGGTTGTTTTCGTGGCGCAGAGAGAGGGATCCCTTTGCGGCGGTGGATATCGGGCTGTCATGCCCGCATTCCATGCTGTGCACTCCGCCCTGCCGCAAAGCCGCTTCGCTGCAAAACGACGCACTGCGTCGTTTTGCGGTCGCTCAGTCGAATCCCCTCATCCAAAATGAAAACAACCGCCCGGATCGGGCGGTTGTTTTCGTGGCGCAGAGAGAGGGATTCGAACCCTCGATACCATTCCTGGTATACACGATTTCCAGTCGTGCGCCTTAGACCAAGCTCAGCCATCTCTGCAAGGCGTTCGGACACCTTTGCTATCTTACAACATACCGTTAAAAAAAGCAAGATATATTTTCCGATCCCGAAAATATTTTTGAAAAACCCCTTGCTTTTTTTCGGAAACCGTGTATAATGTTTTCTGTTCGCGGGGCATTAGCACAGTTGGTAGCGCGCAACGTTCGCAATGTTGAGGTCAGGAGTTCGAATCTCCTATGCTCCACCAAAAGGGTTGCAATTTCGGTTGCAGCCCTGTTTTTATACCGATTCAAAGGAGGCGTCCCATGTCCGAAGCACCGTTCCGCAAGGAGTTCTTTCACATTTCCGGTCCGGTTCTGGACCTTGATCTCATCGAAACCGACGCGGGCGACGACAGGATCCTGCCGTTCTATTACTGGAACATCGTCCTGAAAGCGACCGGCGAAACCGTCGGTGCGATTTCGCTGCGTCTCGGGCACAATTATCACTCCCGCTACAACGGAAACGTCGGCTATGAGATCGACGAGATGTACCGCGGGCATCATTACGCATACGATGCCTGCCGTATGCTCGAACCCGTCGCGGCGGCACACGGCATGGATCATCTGATCTTCTCCTGCGATTTCGACAACGCCGCTTCGATCCGCACGATCGAACATCTCGGCGCGCGTCTTCTGGAAACCGTCGAGCCGCCGAAGGATTATGTGTTCTATTACGACGGCATTGCCCCGCACCGGATCTATCGTCTCGATCTTTCCTCCGCGCTCCGTTTCATCACCCTGCGCGAGCGTCCCGAACTTAAGGACCGCGCCGCGGAATGGTTCCATTCAAAATGGGGCGTGCCGAAAGAGGCGTACCTTGCCTGCATGGACGAGTATCTTTCCGGCGAAACCGAGTACGGCTGGTATCTGTGCCTCGACGGCGAAACGATCGCCGGCGGGCTCGGCGTGATCGAAAACGATTTTCACGACCGGAAGGACCTCGCGCCGAACGTCTGCGCGGTCTATACGGACGAAGCGTACCGCCGCCGCGGGATCGCGGGCGCGCTCCTCAATACGGCGGTCGAGGATCTGCGCGCGCACGGAATCTCCCCCGTCTACCTCGTCACCGACCACACAGGCTTTTATGAGCGCTACGGCTGGGAATTCCTCTGCATGGTGCAGGGCGACGGCGAACCGGATCTGACGCGCATGTATATCCACCGGTAATCCGCGTCATTCCATATAAGATCTGAAATCGATCTCCGCGGTCAGATAGAATTCCGTTTTACGGAGGAATTCCCCGACCGCTTTTTCGTCGCCGCCGAGCGCCTTGAGATCCTCCGTCCTGCTGTACCAGAGCGGTTTCAGGCAGCGGTACAGCATCAGCGCCGCGTCCTTTTCCGCTTCCGAGAAGCGATAATACGCGGTCGAGATCTTCAGCGCGTCGCGGATCATGTCGATCTCTTTCTCGAATCCCGCGTAGTTCTCGCGCATCAGGTAGTTCAGAAACACGTCTTTTCCGCAGAGGTTGAAATCATACACGCCGACGAATCTGCCGCTGTCGTCGAGCAGAATGTTCGTCGGATTGAGGTCCGCCTGAAACACGGAGGTCGGAAGCGTCCGGTAGACCGGCTCGAGCGCGGCGCGGTTCTCCGTCCAGAGCTTCCAGATCCGTTCCGTCTGTTCCCGGAATCGTTCGGGCAGCGTGTCCGCGTATTTCTTCCATTCAAGCGCGTTATCAAGCACTTCGTCGGTCTCGTCGCTCGGACAGAACGTCTCAAACAGGCAGTACGCCGAAGGATCATCCGTATAATCGAAGTGCTGCGCCGCAACCCGCGCGGTCATCCGCCAGATATCGCCCTTGTAGGTCTCATAAAGCGCATCCTCATCACATTCTTCACCGGAGAGACGGTCCGAAGCGGGACGGTACGGCGCGAATTCCTCGGCGTAGGCGACGCATCTGCGCCCGTGGTATGCGACACGCGGAAAGCCGCCCGTCCGGTCTCTAAAGATCGTCGGGCAGTAATATCCGAGCTTCCGGTATTCTTCGACCGTCCGCTTCCACACGGCGATCTTCTCCGGAAACGTGAAATCGTTGTCCGCGAGCTTCAATACATATTTGTTTCCCCCGTCCGTTTCAATGAGAAAGGCGGCGCGGAAATCCTCCTCGCCGTGACCGGTTTCGATCGAACGCACCGCCTTCGGCGCGTCGTCGAAAAACAGCCCGAATATCCTTATGAGCTCTGCGTCCATTTGCGCTCCCTCCGATCAGTACAGCAGTTTCAGATACAGGACGACTTCATGCCCGCGCCGGTTGCGGTACGCGTATCCGTCGGATTCGAAGCCGGCCTTTTCGTGCAGCCGGATGCTTGCCGCGTTGTCCGTCCGCACCTGATCGAGAACGGCGCGGTACCCTTTCTCCTTCGCCTGTTCCGAAAGAAGGCGCATCGCTTCCGGGGCGATCCCTTTTCCCTGCTCCTCCGGGAAAATCTCGATCCCGAACGACACGGCGCTCTGACTGCGTTCCGCTACGGACGCGCTGCCGACGATCCGCCCGTCCTTCGTGACGGCGAACATCTCAAAATACCGTCCCTCAAACACTCCCGCGTTCCAGTCCGCGATCATGCGTTCGACCTCGTCCGGATGCATTTCGGGAACAGTCTTCGACCGGACGGTTTCCGCGTCCTCTCTGCAAAAATGCCGCAATCCGATCATGGGAACCGTTTCCTCCGCTTTTTTCTGCATCATATGATACCATATCCGTTGCACGAAATCCATAAAAAAAGAGCGTATAAAACGCTCTTTCCGACTGTATTTTTGATTATGCTTCGGCCTGCTCTTCGGCGTACACGCTCACGGTCTTCTTGCCCGCGTGACGAACCTCGAAACGGACGATGCCGTCGATCTTCGCGAACAGCGTGTCATCCTTGCCGATGCCGACGTTGGTGCCGGGATGGAAGTGCGTGCCGCGCTGACGAACGAGAATGTTGCCGGCGAGAACGAACTGACCGTCCGCACGCTTCGGTCCGAGACGCTTCGATTCGCTGTCTCTGCCGTTACGGGAGGAACCGACGCCCTTTTTATGTGCAAAAAGCTGCAGATTCATCTGAAACATGATCTAAACCTCCTTGTTCCGAAATTTGAGGGTCCCGGGATACGACGCCCGAATGCTCCTTAAGCCCGCGATCATCGTGTCAAAGACGATGCCCGCCCTTTGGATCTCATCCGGATCCGCACCCTTTTCGAGAATGCAGGTCGTGTTTCCTTCTTCGACGGAAACGCCTGCCTGAATGTGACAAACTTCCGTGATCCCGAGGATCGCCGTCTGCACAACGGCGGAAACCGCCGCGCACACGAGGTCTTCCCCGTACTCACCCATATTCGCGTGCCCGGAAACGTGAAACCCGACGGGGCTGCCGTTTTCGCGGGTGACGGTCACGGTGATCATGGATCAGCCGATCGCGGTGATCTCAACCTTGGTGAACGGTTGACGATGGCCGCGCTTCTTGCGGATGTTCTTCTTGGGCTTGTACTTGAAGACGATGACCTTCTTGCCCTTGCCGTGCTCGAGAACCTTTGCGGTTGCCTTGACGCCTTCCACCACGGGCTTGCCGACCGTGACGGTTTCGCCGTCTGCGACGAGCAGAACATCCAGAGTGACTTCGGTGCCGACTTCGGCGTCGAGCTTCTCCACGAGAACTTCGTCGCCGACCTGAACCTTGTACTGTTTACCACCGGTCTGAATGATTGCGTACATTTGTGCTTCCTCCTTCTTCCCAGACTCGCTCAAATACGGAGGCGCCCGCAGGCGCACTTAAATACCGCTCCGAAGCGGCTCACCGCATGACTATAACACAGAAAAAAGCCGTTGTCAACGACTTTTTTCAAGATTTTATCAGCTTTTTTCGGCTTTAATGCAGCACCGTGCAGAGGCGCTTCGCCTCGGCGACCTTCTTGTCCGGCAGCGGACGCACGGTGTACTTTTCGGGATGCATATTCTCGTTTGCGCGGACGTAGAACGAAACGTTCTCGACCTCGGGGAACAGCGTGCCGTTCTTTTTGCACAGCGACTCCATCGCCGCCTTGACGTCCGGATGCACCTCGATATACATCCGGCGGATGCTCGAGCTCTTCAGGATCTGCAGCGTCTGCTTGCGCAGCTTGTTGAACACCGTATGCGGTGCGAGCACCTTTCCCTCGCCCTCGCAGCACGGGCAGGTGACCTTCAGCGTGTCGCCGATGCTTCTGCCGGTCTTTTTGCGCGTGAGCTCCACGAGCCCCAGCCGCGTGAAGCCGAACACATGCGAGCGCGTGTGATCGTCGTGCATGGCGTTTTTCAGCGTCTGCAGCACGAGCTGGCGGTTCGACTCCTTCTCCATGTCGATGAAGTCGATGATGACGATGCCGCCGATGTCGCGAAGCCGCAGCTGCAGCGCGATCTCCGTCGCCGCCTCGCAGTTGGTCGCGGTGATCGTCTTTTCGAGGTTGTCCTTGCCGACGAACTTGCCGGTGTTGACGTCGATGACGGTCAGCGCCTCCGCGCGGTCGATGATCAGGTATCCGCCGCTCTTCAGCCAGACCTTGCGGGCAAGCGCCTTGTCGATCTTGCTCTCCGCCTCGCAGCGCTCGAACAGCGCTTCGCTGTCCTTGAAGAGAATGCGCGCCTTGAGCTTCGGCGCCATGACGGACGCGATCTCGCAAAGCTCATTATACGCGTCGCGGTCGTTGACGAACAGCCGGTCCACGTCGCGCATCAGAAGATCGCGCACCGTGCGGTAGAGAAGACTCTGCTCCTCGTGCAGGAGCTTCGGTGCCTTCATCGTCTTCGCCTTCTTCTGGATCTCAGCGTACAGGAGCTTCAAACTGTCGAGCTCCTCCGTGAACGCTTCCTTCGTGCGTCCGGCGGAGGCGGTGCGGACGATCACGCCCATGCCCTCCGGCTTCAGTTCCTTGATGAGCTTTCTCAGCCGCGTGCGCTCGTCCTCTTTTTCAATACGGCGGCTTACGCCGATGTATTCCACCGTGGGCATCAGCACAAGCGAGCGTCCAGCAAGCGTGAGATGCGTGGTCACGCGCGCGCCCTTCGTGCCCACCGGATCCTTTGCGACCTGCACGACCACGCTCTGGCCGGGCTTCAGCATATCGCTGATCTTGCGCGTTTCGGGGATGTTTTCGAGTTCATCGTAGGCGTCGCCCGGCGTGAACACGTCGCCCGCGTACAGAAACGCGTTCTTCTCGAGCCCGATGTCCACAAACGCCGCCTGCATCCCGGGAAGGACGTTTTGCACCTTGCCGAGATAGATGTTGCCGACGAGGCGTTCACTGCCTTCCTGCTCCACATAGAGCTCGACAGGCGTGCCGTCCTCGACGACCGCCACGCGCGTATTGAACGCGTTGGCGTCAACCAGAATTTCCTTATTCATAAAAAACCTTCCTTTTTACCGGAGCGCGAAAAGCCGGTCGGATCCCGTAAAGCACAGCGAGGTCCGGTGCGCCGTGAAGCGTCCGACAAGGTCCAGCCGTTCGAACATCGCCCGCGCGAATGTCTCCGCGCGAAGTCCGCCGGCAGCCGTCAGAACGCCCGCGACCGCAACGACTGCGGTGCGATCCGATGCGGAAACGACTTCCGCCTCCAAAATTTCGGGACGAATGTTTGCGGGTTTCACGCCGCTTTTCGTCTTCTTTTCCACGATCACTTCGTCGCTTTCCGTGATCGCTCTGACCGCCGCGTCGACTTGTTCAAATGTGACGGGCGCGTCCATATACAGGGTTATGAGATATTTCGCCGCGACGAGCATTTTTGAGAGCGTGCCGAAGCCGTCGTCCGCGGCGAACGCGGATACAAACCGCATGCCGAGGGGCAATGCGGCGTTCACGCGGTCGATGAACGATTCCGGCGTGATCTCGCCGTCCAGCTCGACCTCGAGCCATTCCCCGGCGCTCGTATAGCCGGTCGCAAGTGCGGTCGCAAAGGACAGCTTCGGATGCGGATTGAAGCCCTTCGAGAACGCCAGCGGCAGCCCGGCGCGGCGGAACGCGCGCTGCAGCGTGCGCTGCACGTCGAGGTGCGAGGTGTAGCTGAGCTCCTTTGTCTTTTCAAACGCGGCAATAATCTTCACAATGTTCTCCGAAACATCCGTTGCAGCCCTGTCTGCAGTCTCTTGTCGTGCGCGCTTCCTTTGCGCGCGCCCATTCGCGCTTCAGGTACGATACCGTGACGAGCGCGTCGATCGTTTCCCACGGCAGCGGCTCCTCCGTATCGCGCTCCCGGTGCGCGTACTCGTCCATGCCGAGCCCGTTCGCCTCGAACGCCGCCGCCCATGCGTCCGGCTTGAAATGCTCCGCCCACGAATCGAAGCGGCAGCCGCGCCGGTACGCGTCGATCAGCACGCCCGCAAGGCGTCTGTCGCCGCGCGAAAACACCGCTTCAAGCACCGAAAGCACCGAGGGATGGCAATGCAGCTCCGCGCCGCGCACGCCCTTCAGAGCGGTTTTCAGAAGCTGCTGCTTCCGCACGATCTCCTCCTGCCGGTCCTGCGCGCACCACTGGAACGCCGTCCACGGCTTCGGAACGAACGTGGACACGGAAACCGTCACGCGGAAGCCCGATCCGCGCCTGTCCTTCGGCAGGCGGTAGAACGCGTTCGAAACCTTCCTCGCAAGCTCCGCGATGCCGAGGATGTCCTCGTCCGTTTCGGTCGGCAGTCCGATCATGAAATACAGCTTCACGCCGCACCAGCCCGCCGTGAACGCGTCGGTCACCGCGCGGAGAAGATCGTCCTCCGTGACGTTCTTGTTGATGACGTCGCGCATGCGCTGCGTGCCCGCTTCCGGCGCGAACGTCAGACCGCCCTTCCGCACCGTCTGCATCTTTTCGAGATCGTCCTTCAAAAGCGAGTCGATGCGCAGCGACGGCAGCGAAACGGAAACCTTCTGCGCCGCCATGTCGTCGATGATCTGCGGCAGAAGCGCGTGCAGCTCGGAGTAGTCGCCGGTCGAAAGCGACAGCAGCGAGACCTCGTCATAGCCGGTGCAGGCGACGAGATCGCGCGTCTGTTTGAGCAGCGTTTCCTTCGTGCGCTCGCGCACGGGACGGTAGATGTACCCCGCCTGGCAGAAGCGGCAGCCGCGCGTACAGCCGCGCATGACCTCGACCGCGACGCGGTCGTGCACGATCTGCATATGCGGCACAAGCTGTTTCCCGATGTACTTTGCGGAATCGAGGTCGCGGACGACGCGCTTCTGCGGATGTGCCGGCGCAGCGTCGTCCAGCCGTTCCGTGCGGACGTACCGTCCGTTTTCATAGACCGGTTCATAGAACGACGGAACGTACACGCCGCCGATCTTCGCAAGCCGTTTCAGGAGTTCCGCCTTTCCGATGCCCTCGCGCTTTGCTTTTCGCACGCATTCGACAAGCTCCGGCTCAAGCTCCTCGCCGTCTCCCAGAAGGATCGCGTCGAAGATCTCCGCGACCGGCTCGGGGTTGCAGGTGCAGGGCCCGCCCGCGACAATGAGCGGATACCGTTCGTCGCGTTCCGCGGAAAGAAACGGAATGTCCGAAAGCTCCAGCATCGTGAGCACGTTCGTGTAACACATCTCGTAGAGCAGCGAGAAGCCGACGATATCGAAATCGCGCAGCGGCGATTTCGTTTCGAGCGTGAACAGCGGCACGTTCCGCTCGCGCAGCGCCTGCTCCATATCCGTCCACGGCGCGTAGCAGCGTTCGCAGAAGACGCCCTCCATATCGTTCAGCACACGGTACAGGATGCGGCTGCCGAGATGCGACATGCCGATCTCGTACACGTCCGGAAAACACAGCGCAAAGCGGAAGTCATAGACCTCCTTGCGTTCCATATTCCATTCGCTGCCGATATAGCGCGCGGGCTTTTCGACGCGGCTCAACAGCTCGTCCGTGATCCGTGTGTCCAACCGTTTCTCCTCGAGTGCATACTTTAACTGATAAAGTATACCACGCTATTTCCCCGCGGTCAATTGCAAAATCACGGTTTTCAGCGGCGTATGCAGGCCGAATTTTGCTGCGGCGGACAGGATCGCGCGCTCGTCGAGCTCGGCAAATCCGCCGGCGGACAGCACGCGCACGAACGTGAACCGCGGCGCGGACAGCGCGGAAAGCGCTTCGCCGACGCTCGCTTCCGCAGGGAGCACGACGATCTGCGCCTTTTCCGCCGAACCCGCGCGCAGCCGTTCCCGCCGTTCCGTGACGCGCGCGACGATCCCCGTCTCCGGCGCGCGCCATTCCCGCCACGCCGAAACGAGCAGGACCGGCGGGATCGGAAACAGCGACCACGTCCCATACCCCCTTGATACGAGCACGGCGCCGAGCGCAAGCATGCCGGCGGCGATCAGCGCGGTCAGGACCAGCATCAGCGTTTTTACCGTACGCTCCCGAAGCGTTTTCCGTAAAAGCGTGCGAAAGATCCGCCCACCGTCCAGCGGAAACGCGGGCAGGAGATTGAACAGCGCGAGCAGAAGATTCGCGCCGGCCAGTGTGTCGCACCATTCGCGCGCGGGCAGAACGAGTCCGGCGAGTTTCAGCATCCCCGCGAACGCGAGCGAGCCGACCGGTCCCGCCGCGGCGACGATCCGCTCGTTCCGGTCGGAAAGAAACAGCCGGTCGAGGCGCATAACCGCCCCGAACGGCCAGAGCGTGATCTCCGCGACCGGACAGCCGAGATTGCACGCCGCGACGGCGTGCGCGGCCTCGTGCGCGGAAAGCGACAGCAGCGCGAAAAGCAGCGTTCGCCACTCCCCCGCGACGATGCAGAACGCGGAAAGCAGGACGGCGGCGAACGTCACGCGGACGCGCGTTCCGCCGAGCGAAAACGTCATTCGCGGTTCAGCGACAGATCGACGTAGGCGGTCGGATCCTGCGGCGCGCCGCTTTGATAAACCTTCAGATAGAGCGACCTGCCGGGCGCCACCGTGCCGAGCGCGTCGCCCGCCTTTACGGTATCGCCCTCCTTCACCGCGACCGTCTCAAAGCCGTAATAGAACGCCTCGCAGTCCGATTCCGACTGTACGCGCACATAGTCGCCGAGCGTTTCGTCCGTGCCCACGGAGAGCACGCGTCCGTCCATGCAGGAAAGAACGTCCGACGCGCCCGCGGTAAAGCGCAGCATCTGCCCTTCGCGCATCAGCTCGATATCGGTCGAACGCACCGGCGCCGCCCATTTCGATGCGGACGCCTCCACATATCTGAGCTTACCGGGCACGTTCTCCTCGTTCTGTTCGCCGGTCCCGTCCGAATGCGAATTGACCTCCGCAACGGTCTGCTGCTTCGGCGCGCCGACGCCGAACGCGCGCACGATGAACGCCAGCGCGAGCACGCCCGCGCAGAGCCCGACCTTTACCGCGATCCCGTTGATGTTGATCTTCGGCAGCGGCTTCTCGCGTTTGACATCGAACGACGACTCGCGCGTGAACCCGTCGCGGCTTTTATCGTACTGTACCTTCATTTCGTCAAGCTTCATTCCGATTCCCCCCTTGCTGTCAAACTTTACGCGGGAAAACGGGAAAACATGACAGCAAAAAAGCGGCGCGTCCGCGTCGCTTTCGTTTTGATCGGATTTATGATTTCTTGACCGGCGGCTGCGTCGCGTGGACGTAGGGCATCTCGATCTTCACGTCCTCGATGCGCCAGTTGTCGGTATACGGCGTGTTGGCGACGGAGATGATCGCGTCGTCCTTCCACGGCGCCAGATGAAGCTGCGCGCGGATCGCGGCAGTCTCGGCGTCGTCCTTGCTGCCCTTGCGGATCTCGACCTCGGTGTCGTAGCAAATGTTGTAGAAGATCCAGCGCGCGTCGGGCACGGTCAGACGGATGCAGCCGTGCGACGCCTTTTTGCCGAGCGATTCGTAGGACAGCTTCTGCACGGAGGTCAGATCGCGGCGCTTGTTGTAGAGCGTCGAATGGAAATAGGTCTTGCTGAAGATCAGCGACCAGTACTGCGCGGATTCGGGTGAGGACGCGAACTTGCCGAAGCGCACGCGCGTCTTCTGCATCTTGAACTTGCCGGTGCGGGTTTCGCTGCCGACGCGGGTGCTGCCGGTGGTGCAGAGCATATAGCGCACGGGCACGGTGTACGCGCCGGTCTCCGGATCCTTTGTATAGACCATAACGACCTGCCAGTAGAGGTCGACGATGATGCGGTATGTGTCCGGCGCGGGATAGCCCAGCGGCATACGGAACGTGCTTTCGTTGTTCGGATCGTCCTCGTTGAAGTCGTCCAGCGAACCGACCAGCTCCTCGAACGTCATGTTGACCGTCGGCGCATAGTACGAGAACGGGATCTCCGTCGGTTCCGGCGTGGGCGTCGGGAGCGGCGTGGGCGACGGCGTGGGCGTCGGCGGCAGCGTCGGAAGCACCGGCGTTTCGGGCGCGGAGACAACGACCTCCTCCGCGGGCGCGGGCGTTTCGATCACGTCGGGAACGGGTTCCGGCGTCACGACCGGCTCCTGCGTCGCCTCGACGACCTGGTTCGGCGTAAAGAAATCGCAGCCGATCATGGCGACCGACAGGACGAAAACAAATATAAAAATCGCAATTCGAGTCGAATGTTTCATGGTTACCTCTTAAATCCGTATTAGTCTACCACAGATTTCCCGCGCGGTAAACCCCGAATTTGCGACAGAAATGCAAACTTTTGCTGAACAGTTGCCCGTTCAACGGAAAAGCCGCTCCGTTCGGGAGCGGTCAGGATCGTTTCAATCATTCGACCGGAACGCCGAGGCGCCGTTTCATCGTCTTCTCGACCGCGTTCAGGATGTTCTCGTACCCGGTGCAGCGGCAAAGGTGCCCGGACAGGAGCTTCCGGAGCTCGTCGCGCGTGTAGAGCTTTTTGGTCTCCAGGATCTCCACCGCCGTCATGATGAAGCCGGGCGTGCAGAAGCCGCACTGGATCGCGGTCTCCTCCATGAACGCCTGCTGAATGTCGGAGATCTCGCCGCCCGGACCGGTCAGCGATTCGAGCGTGCGGATGTGCTTGCCGTCCGCCCACGCCGCCAGATAGATGCAGGAATTGAACGCCTCGCCGTCGATCAGCACGTTGCACGCGCCGCACTCGCCGACCTCGCACCCTTTTTTGACCGAAGTGAGGTGGAAATCGTTGCGGAGCAGATCGGTCAGCGACGCGCGCACGTCGACCATCTTTTCGACCTCTTTGCCGTTGATCGTGCAGTGAATCAGCTTATACTGTGCCATCAGATCTCACCTCCCGCGCGCTTGATCGATTCAAAGAGACAGCGCTTCGCCATCTCGACCGCGATGTGTTGACGGAACGCTTTGCTCGCGCGCCACGAGTCGCGCGGGTTGATGTCGTTCAATACCGCAAGACCGAACCGGTCGATCATTTCCTTGCCGATTTCGGCGCCGTTTGCGACGGCTTCCGCGCTTTGCGCGCGCATCGGAACCGGGCCCGCCACGCCGTAGGCGATGCGGGCGCGCGCAACGGTCTTTTTGTCGGGCGAAAGGCGAACGTTGACCGAGCAGCCGAGCGTCGCGATGTCCATCGCGTTGCGCATCGCGTATTTGATGTAGTATCCGAACGTGTTTTCGTAGCTTGCCTTCGGGATCAGGATCGCGGTCTGGATCTCGCCCTCCTCCGCGCGGATATCGACCTGTCCCGCCCGGATATAGAAGTCCCCGATCGGCAGCCGCCGCACGCCGTTTTTGCCGGTCAGCTCGACGATCGCCTCCCATGCGTGCAGCGTGGACGCGGAGTCCGCGCTCGTCACGCCGTTGCAGGTGTTGCCGCCGATGGTGCCGATGTTCCGGATCTGCGGTCCTCCCACCATGTCGACCGCCTCGCCCAGCACGTTGATGTACTTCTGAATGATCGGATCGCGCGTGATGTGCGAAAAGCTCGTCAAAGATCCGATGCGGATGTTTTCGTCTTCGTCGATCGTGACGCCGCGCATCGCGTCGATGCCGTAGATGCTGATCAGTTCCTTTCCCGCGCGCTTGCCCTCGCGCATCTGCACCAGCACGTCGCTGCCGCCCGCAATGATCTGCGCCTCGGGATGCTCCAGACGAAGCCGGATCGCGTGCTCGACGCTCTCCGCTTCATACAATGCCTTCAAATCGTACATAGCTCAGCCCTCCTGCCAGGAATCGTGGATCAGTCCCGCCTCGGTGAACGCCGCAAAGAGGTTGTGCGGGTTCATCGGCAGCTTGTGCAGCGCAACGCCGGTCGCGTTGTAGATCGCGTTGCGGATCGCGGGCGCGCCGGAGCATGCCGGCGGCTCGCCCAGCGCCTTGGTACCGAACACGCTCGTGGGTTCCGGATTCTCGACAAACGCCGCTTCGAGGTCCGGATGGTCCATCACCGTCGACAGCTTGTAGTCCAAAAGGTTGTTGTTCAGAGGCCTGCCGGTCTTTTGGTCGAACAGAAGCTGTTCGGAGAGACCGTAGCCGATCGCCATCGACATACCGCCGTGCACCTGCGCTTCCGCGAGCGCCGGGTTGATGAGGTTCCCGCAGTCGTGCACGTTGACGATGTTCTTCACCGTGACCTTGCACATCGGGATGTCGACCTCGACCTCGGCGAACGTGCACCCGAACGAATACGCGTTGTTCTTGATCGTAAACGTGCTTTCCGCCGTGATGTGCTCGCTGTCGGCGGGATTGTACTGCGCGGTCATGGCAAGCTCGGAAAGCGAGATCAGCACCTTGACGTCGTTCTTGCGCACGACGTTTCCGTCCCTGACGTCCATATTGCCGACCGACTGCCGCGTGAGCTTTTCGGCGTAGGCGAAGATCTTGTTCCGGAGGATCTCCGCGGTCTGCCGGATCGAGAAGCCCGCCACATACGTCTGCCGCGAGGCGTAGGCGCCGAGGCCCGTCGGCGTGGTGTCGGTGTCCTGACAGGAGACGACGCGCACGTCCTTATAGCTCTTTAAGCCGATCGCTTCCGCCGCCATCTGCGCGAACGCGGTGTCGGCGCCCTGCCCGATCTCGGTCTCGCCGCACTGCATGGTCACCGTGCCGTCGAGATTCAGAAGCATACGGTTCGACGAGGTCTCGAGCGCGATCGGCCAGACCGCCGTATTGTACCAGAACGAGGCGCAGCCGATGCCGCGGCGGATATCGCCGGTATCCTTTGCGAATTCCCTGATCTTCTCGTCGTAGCCGATCAGTTCCTTGCCCTTTTCAAGGCATTCGCGGTGCGAATCGTAATAGTTGACGTTCTTGCTGAATCCGTCCTCGAACCCCAAAGGCATGATGTACCGGTTCCGGTATTCGACCGGATCCATGCCGACCGCGTGCGCGCATTCCTCGATGTTGGAATCGTTCGCGAACGACGCCTGCGGCATGCCGTAGCCGCGCATCGCGCCCGCCGCAGGGATGTTCGTATAGACCGTGTACGCGTCGCATTCCATGTTGTCGCACGGATAGAGCTGCGGGAACGAGCCCATCGCCTTCGCGACGATGCTGTGTCCGTGGCTTGCGTACGCGCCCTGATTGGAATAGAGATCCACCTTTCTTGCCGCCATGCTGCCGTCGGGGCGGATCCAGCTTACGATATGGAAGCGGATCGCGTGACGCACGCGGTTAGAAACAAACGTCTCCTCGCGCGAGCAGTCGATGCGCACCGGTCTGCCGCCGACCTGCGTACTGCACCATGCGCACAGCGGTTCATAGAGCGCGTCCTGCTTGTTGCCGAATCCGCCGCCGATGTACGGCTTTATGACCTGCACGTCCGCCCACGGGCGGCCGAGCGCCTGCCCGACCACGCGGCACACGATGTGCGGGATCTGCGTGGAGCTCACGACCGTGATGCGGCCGTTCTCCTCGTAGGCGAAGCAGCCGTGGTTCTCGATGTGGCAGTGCTGCACCGTCGGCGTGTCGTACCAGCCCTCGACCTTTTTAAGCCCCGGTTCCCTGATCGCCGCGGCGTAATCGCCCTTGCGGACCGAGGTGTGCTTTAAAATGTTGTTCGGATACCCCTCGTGAAGCTGCGGCGCGCCGTCCTCCATCGCCTTCTGCACGTCCAGCACGAACGGAAGCGCTTCGTATTCGACCTTGATCGCACGGACGCCCTGCACGGCGGAAACCTCGTCCTCCGCGATGACAACCGCCACGTCGTCGCCGTAATAGCGAACGTGCGTGTTGAGAAGCCGGCGGTCCGCGACGTCCTGATGCCCGGGATCCATCGACCACGGATGCCCCGCCGTCGGGAAGTCGATCTCCGGCGCGTCGAAGCAGGTCAGGACCTTGACGACGCCCTTGATCTTTTCGGCTTCGGAGGTGTCGACCGACTTCACGAACCCGTGCGCGATCTCGCTGTGTTTGATGCGCGCATACAAAGCGCCCGCGGGCATGCGGTCCTCATAGTACTTGGTCCGCCCGGTCGCCTTGTCGAACGCGTCCACGCGGATCTCGCTTTTGCCAACGATGCTCATACCGATTCCTTTCTGCGTATACTTATACTTGTATCAAGTATAACACCTTTCTTTCCGTTCGGAAAGAGGGAAAATATACATTTTCGTTATTTTTCCGAAAGCATATCGCGTACAAAAAAAGGATCCCCCGATCCGGGGGATCCCGTGGAATGCGGTTATGCCTTTTTCTTCTTGACGGCGTCGGCGATCGCGAACGGCGTCGTCACGAGCGACATGTAGGCGACGAGAATTACGGCGCCGGGCAGCAGATACAGCACCGGCACGGGGATCCAGCTCCAGAACAGCTTGAGGATCGAGATTCCCTCGTGCTCCATCGTGAAGAAATAGTTTGCACGTTCATAGATATGGCACTTGATCAGAAGCAGGTTGACGCCGGTGATCAGAAGCATCAGAATCACGATCGTCAGGATCGTCTTCGGGAAGTCGCGGAACTTCGGACGGTAGAGCCCGAACGTTGCGAGCGCAAGTCCCTCGATGATGATCATGAAATGTGTGCCGTAGAAGCCGAGCATGCGCGGGAGAAAGATCGAATATCCGTCGAATCCGACCGCGGGGCTCAGGAGCGCCATCAGCGCGCCGAGCGGCGCCATGAAGAAGCCGAAGCTCATCAGCGGACGGCTCTTCGTCGCGACGGCGATCGGGATCAGCATCATGTTGATGTTGCAAAGCTGCAGCGGCAGCTCCGCCCACCAGGTGAATCCGCCGCGCGTTTCGATGACGAGCTTGTCGTACTCCGTGTCGATGGACAGGAAGTATTTATAGATGAAGAAGCCGACGAACGTGACGAGACAGGCGACGATCAGAACGATCCGACGCGTCTTTTCGCTGCGATTTCTGAGGATCAGACTTGCGATCGCAAGCAGCGCGATGAAGAACGCGAAGCAGGCGAAGAACAGCGGATTGAACGTCCGCATGATCCAGAACGATTCCTGTGACATACGATACTCCTCCGAATCGAAAGATTACCCTAACAGAATACCGATTTTTACGAAAAATGTCAATCCCCCGCCGCTGTTCCCCGGAAACGGGGACGAAGCGCAAAAAAATCGCCGCAGACGATTTCTGTCCGCGGCGACGTGGCTGCCGAACTAGGATTCGAACCTAGACAATACGAGTCAGAGTCGTAGGTGCTACCATTACACAATTCGGCATTATCCTCATGAAAATCCCGCTATGCCGTCCGTTTCGGGGTGATAATACCCGCCACTCGGCAGGTGGGTACACTGCGGAGCCCGCAATCTTCCCGTCGAAGCGGGCCTGATTTTAGGTCGACCGACGCGTGCTTTCCCGTAATCACTCTGTGGGTTTATCACAAAAAACGTAACGCACACCGCAGGATTTCCACAATGGTGGGGTTAGTTGGGCTCGAACCAATGACCTCCACGATGTCAACGTGGCGCTCTAACCAACTGAGCTATAACCCCTTGCGGAATCTTATTATACACATTCTCGGAAAAAAAGCAAGCCCTTTTTTCAAAGTTTCGGAAATGACCGCGGGATTTTTTTGCGCGAACGGGCCGGATCGCCGAAAAAAAACGATCTCTTTCTTGCATTCGGACGAAAAGTATACTATAATAGCAAACGGATTTTTTTCAGAAAGGAGGATTCCGATGGATCTGTTTTCAAAATGTCACAATCCGGTTCTCGATGAGATCCGTGCAAAGGACATCTACCCGTATTTCCACGAGCTCGAAAGCATGCAGGCGCCCGAAGTCATGATGGAAGGCAAGCGCCGCATCATGCTCGGCTCGAACGGATATCTCGGGCTTGCCACGCATCCCCGCGTGATCGAAGCGGGCGTCGAAGCATTACGCAAATTCGGCTCCGGCTGCGCGGGATCGCGATTTTTGAACGGCACGCTCGTGCTGCACACGCAGCTCGAACGCGAGCTCGCCGCGTTTCTGGGCAAGGACGCCTGCATGACCTTCTCGACCGGATTCCAGAGCAATCTCGGAATCATCAGCGCGATCGCCGGACGCGGCGACGTCATCCTGTGCGATCGCGAAAACCACGCCAGCATCTACGACGGCTGCAAGCTCTCCTACGCCGATATGGTGCGCTATCGCCATAACGACATGGAGGACCTCGAAAAGAAGCTCTCGAACGTTCCCGACAAGGCGGGACGCCTCATCGTCACCGACGGCGTCTTCTCGATGGGCGGCGACATTGCGAACCTCCCGGAGATCGTCCGTCTCGCGAAGAAATACGGCGCGCGCGTCATGGTCGACGACGCGCACGGTCTCGGCGTCATGGGCGAAGGCGGCAAGGGCACCGCGCACTACTTCGGGCTTGACGACGACGTGGATATCATCATGGGCACGTTCTCGAAGTCGCTCGCCGGCATCGGCGGATTCATGGCGGCAAAGGCGGATATCGTGGACTATGTGCGGCACACCTCGCGTCCGTTCATCTTCTGCGCGTCCATCCCCCCCGCCTCCTGCGCGACCGTCACCGAGGCGCTGCACATCCTGATCGAGCAGCCGGAGCTGCCGAAGCGGCTCATGGAGCTTTCGATGTATATGCGGAACAACCTGAAGCGCGAGGGCATCGCGATCCGCGAGAGCACGACGCCGATCATTCCGCTGTATACGCACGACCTCGAGACCACGCTGCGCGTCGAAAAAGCGCTGTTCGAGCGCGGCGTGTACGTCAACCCCGTTCTGCCGCCCGCCGTGCATCCGAGCGAGTGCATGCTGCGCACGAGCTACATGGCGACGCACACCGAAGCGCTCCTCGACGAGGCGCTCGGCGTCATCAAAGAGGTGTTCACCGAATATGAGATCTGAAAACCGGATCGTCGTCATCACCGGCGCGTCCAAAGGGATCGGGAAAGCGGCTGCCGCCGCTTTTTCGCGTGCGGGCGATCGCGTGTACGATCTAAGCAGGCGCGGTGAGACGACCGGAAATGCCGTTCACGTCCCCTGCGACGTCACGGACGAAACGATGTGCAAAGAGGCGATCGAAGCCGTTTTGCGCGACGCGGGACGCATCGACGTGCTGATCCTGAACGCGGGCTTCGGCATCTCCGGTCCGATCGAAACGACCGAAATCGAAGCGGCGAAAAAGCAGTTCGACGTGTGTCTGTTCGGCGCGGTGCGCGTGCTGAAAGCCGCGCTGCCCGCCATGCGCGAAAGCAGGGGGCATATCCTGTTCACCTCGTCCGTCGCCGCCGTCACGCCGATCCCGTATCAGGCGTTCTATTCCGCGGCGAAGGCGTCGATCGACAGCGTCGTGATGGCGCTGCGAAACGAGCTCAAGGGCACCGGCATCCGCGTCGCTGCGGTGCTGCCGGGCGACGTAAAAACGGACTTCACCGCCATGCGCGAGAAGAACGCGGTGAACGAAGCGCTGTACCCGAACGAAGTGCGATCCGTGGCAAAGATGGAGCACGACGAACAGCACGGCATGAGCCCGGACCGCATTGCAAAGCGCTTTTACCGGCTCTCGCGGCAGAAGAATCCCAAGCCGTTCTGCTCGGTCGGGTTTGGCTATTCCGCCGTGCTCGTGCTGATGAAGCTCCTCCCCGCCCGCTTCGCCGACTGGGTGCTCGGCAGAATGTACGCGTAACCGAGGAAAGACCGTTGAACTGTACCTTTACGGAAACACCGCGCCCCTGCGGGCCTGCGCATATCCTGATCCTGCTCGGCATCGCCGCGCTGCTGATCCTCTTTCGGATCGCGGTGCAAAACGCGCGGGAGAAAACGCTTGTGCGCATCCTGTCCGGCTGCGGTCTTTTTATGCTCGCCGCCGAGGTCTTCAAGCAGTGGTTCGTGATCCGGTATGTTTACGCCGGCACGCCGTCGATGTGGTTTTTCCCGTGGCAGCTCTGCAGCATGGCGATGTATGTGTCGGCGCTCGTTCCGGTCCTGAAGGGCAAAGCGCAGGAAGCCGCGCTCGTGTTCCTCTCGACGTTCTCGGCGATCGGCGCGGTTTTTGCGCTCGCGATCCCCGACGACATGATGCGGCCGCAGATCCTGCTGTTCGTCCACAGTTTTCTCTATCACGCGCTGATGCTGGTCGAGGCAATCGCCGCGCTGCGCATCCTGTGCCTTCGCCGGCGCGCGTCGTTTCCGCCCGCGCTCGTGCTGTTTCTCGCCGCCGCGGCGGTCGCGGAGGGGATCAACGTCATAAGCCATCTGCTCATTCACGACGTCCGGCACGAGGCAAATATGTTCTATATCACGCCGTTCTATCCCTCGACGCAGCCGGTGTTTTGCGAGATCGCGGCGCACGCGGGGATCTTCGTCGAAATCGCCGTCTATCTCGGCGCGATCACGCTTGCGGCATTTCTGCTCTATCTTGCCGAATCCCTGCGGATCAAACGGAAAACGAAATAAAAAAAGCCGCCGGACATCCGGCGGCTCTGTTTTTTCTCAGAGATCGTACCCGTTCGGGTTCATGGACTGCCAGTGATATCCGGTCTTGCACATATCGACCAGATCGCGCTCGGCAACCCAGCCGAGAAGCTCCTTTGCGAGCGCGGGATCAGCGAAGTTTTCCGCGACGTCGCCCGGCCGGCGATCGACGATCTCATACGGGATCCTGACGCCGTTCGCGTCCTCGTAGGCACGGATGACGTCGAGCACGGAATAGCCGGTGCCGGTGCCGAGGTTGATCGCGATCGCGCCGGTATGCGCGTCGGCGTATTCGAGCGCCTTCAGGTGTCCCTTCGCAAGGTCGACCACATGGATATAGTCGCGGATGCCGGTGCCGTCGGGCGTCGGGTAATCGCTGCCGAAGACGCGAAGTTTTTTGAGCTTTCCGGTCGCGACCTGATTGATGTATGGCAGCAGGTTGTTCGGAATGCCCTGCGGATCCTCGCCGATCAGCCCCGAATCGTGCGCGCCGATCGGGTTAAAGTACCGCAGAAGAACGACGGACATTTCGGGATTCGCAAGCGCGAAGTCCGAAAAGATCTGCTCGCCCATGAACTTCGTCCAGCCGTAGGGGTTCGTGCACCAGCGCGGCGCGTCCTCGCGGATCGGTACCTTCGGCACGCCGTAAACCGTCGCCGACGAGCTGAACACGATGTGCCGCACGTCGAACGCCTTCATGCATTCCAGAAGCGTCAGGTTCGCGTCGAGGTTGTTGCGATAGTATTCCACCGGCTTTTCGACGCTTTCGCCGACGGCTTTGAGCCCCGCGAAGTGGATGATCGCGCCGAAGTCGTTCTCCGAAAACAGTTTGCGCATCGCGTCCCTGTCGCACACGTCGACCTTCGCAAAGCCGGGACGCCTGCCCGTGATCGTTTCGATGCGGTCCAGAACAGCTTCCTTGCTGTTTCTGAGATCGTCCGCGATCATGACCGGATAGCCCGCGTTCAGAAGCTCAACAACGGTATGCGAGCCGATATAGCCCGCGCCGCCCGTCACCAGAACCGTTTTTTTCATAAAAACCTCCGAAATCTTGCTGTTTATCATTATACCGGACCGCCCGCAAAAAAGCAAGTGCGTATCAAAACGGCGTTTTCCGTCCATACTGATTCCAAACTGCGAAAGAAGGACAGAAAGCATGAAAGCAACCGGCATTGTGCGGCGCATCGACGAACTCGGCAGGATCGTCATTCCGAAGGAGATCCGCCGCGTTCTGCGCATCCGCGAGGGCGATCCGATCGAGATCTTCACCGAGGAGGACGGCGTCGTGCTGAAAAAGTACGCGCGCATCCGCGAGCTCGGCGATTACGCGGAAACGTACTGTCAGGCGCTGACCGGCGCGCTCGGCTTTTCCGCCGCAGTCACCGACACGGAAACGGTGCAGTTCGCCTCCGGCGCGCTGAAAAAGCAGCTCCTGCACGCAGCCCTTTCGCGGGTGTTCGTGGACCGCATGCGCGACCGGCAGACGACGTTCGCGCCGGAGGGATTTTCGCTGCTGTCAAACGCCCCCGCCCTGCGCCTTGCCGCGGTTCCCGTCACCAATAACGGCGACGTGCTGGGCAGCGTTCTTCTGGCGACCGACGAGTCGCGGCTGAAGCTCACCGAAACCGAGCTGTCGATCCTGAAAACCGCCGCGCTGTACCTCGGCAAGCAGTTGGAGTAGGAACGCGCGCCGACCGTCCTTACAGCAGACGCCGCATATCCGGCGGCAGCGGCGAAACGAGCGAAACCGTCTCCCCCGTCATCGGATGCGCAAACGACAGCTCCGCCGCATGCAGCGCGGGACGGTCGATCCGTTCGCTCCGCTCGCCGTACAGCCAGTCTCCGATCAAAGGATGTCCCGCATACGCCATATGCACGCGAAGCTGATGCGTACGGCCGGTATACGGCGTCAGCCGCACCAGCGTGCAGTCTCCTCTTGCTTCCAGCACCTCGCACAAGCTCCTTGCCTCCGCCCCGTCTTCGCGCACCGTGCGCCGGTACGTCGAGCCGGGCAGCGCTCCGACCGGCGCGTCGATCAGAAAGCGTTCGCGTTCCGGCACGCCGGACACGACGGCAAGATACGTCTTGAAAAACTTCCCTTCCCGCTGCACCGTCTTCATCCGCGCATGGACGTACCCGCTTTTGGCGACCGTCATCAGCCCCGTCGTGCCCCTGTCGAGACGGCTGACCGGATGCGGATTGTCCCTGCCGGCGAAGTACGCCGCAAGCGCGTTTTCGACCGTCGGTTCATCGGGATCGCGCGCCGGATGTACGCTCATGTTTTTTGGCTTGTCGAGCACGAGCAGCCATTCGTCCTCGTAAACGACCGGAAGCGGGTTCGGGATGGCTTTCAGTCCGAGCTTCCGTTCGTCTGCGGGATCGAACGCGACCGTGTCGCCCGCGCGCACCTTTGCCGTCGTATACGCCGGTTCTCCGTTCAGAAGCAGCGCGCCGTTTCTGCGCTTCAGGCGGCGCAGGTACGATTCCGAAACGTCGAACGCGTCCTTTAAAACGGCTTCGACGGTGCGGTTTTCCTCCTGTTCGGTTACGGAAACGGTCAGCATCTTCATGCGGTCATTATACCCTGCTTTCGCCGTTCTGACAATCCCCGCTTCCGTTCAGCGCGCGGTTCATGCTGCGCAGCCGCGCCGCCTCCGCGAACAGCCGCTGCGCGATTTCGGCGTTCGTCATGGTCCTCTCCCCCTTTTCCGGTCCGGGCGGATCGGCGGACGCGGGCTTCGGCGCGTCCGGCGCCGTCTTTCCCGCATTCCCCATAAAGCACGAGATCTCGTATAGGTCCCAGACCGCACCGCGCGATCCCGTTCTTTCCCGCGCAAAGCCCTTCTGTTCGAGCCGTTTCAGAATCCGCCGGATCTCCGCCGGCGCGGCGTTCAGTTCCCGCGCGAGGACAAATTCCGAAAACTCCCAGTAATCCGGTTTCGACAGCATCACCGTATACAGACCGAGTTCCTCAGCGCTCAGCATACCGCTTCGTATCACCTTGTTTTTCACCGCCGTATAAGGCGTTTTTTCCGCGTTTCGTTCGATCATTCCGATCACCTCCGAAACCAGTATGGCACAAAAACTTCGGACAGGATTCCGGGAATTAAATCCGATTTCAGGCAAGGCGTTTTTTATAATAAACCGTTTTTTATATTCAAATATCAATAAACCTGTTTATTAAGAAAAAGGTTTACTAAACAGGTTTATTAAGTTTATTAAGTTTACTAAACAGGTTTATTAAACAGGTTTATTATATATGTTTATTTCATAAAACAGTTTGATATAAACAGGTTTCTTCAATAAACGGGTTTCTTCGGAAAGCAGGTTTCCTTCCGGCACGAAATCGGACTTTTTTCCGGGAAACACGTCCGGATTCGGGTGATATGATAAAGGCGTCGGGATGGAAAGGAGTGAAACATGAACGACACAAAGAAGGGACCGGCGCTGAGGGCGGCGCTGGTCGAAACCGTTTCGGACGAGGTCGGAAAGGGCGTTTATGTGTGGGGCGGCAACGGCGAGCTGCTTACCGGAATGCCCGATCCGCACGGCTGGATCGAACGGAGAGAAACGAGCCCCGGAAACGCAAAGCGCGCACAGGCGCTGTTCGACCGGCGCAGAAAGGCGGGCACGGAAGAGATCCGCGCCTTCGACTGCTCCGGACTCGTCTACTGGGCGCTGAAGAAGCTCGGCGTGCTGAAAACGGACGTATCGAGCCGCGGGCTCTACGCGATGTGCAGACCGGTCAAAGAGGACGAGCTCCTCCCGGGCGATCTTGTCTTTCACCACGACGGAAAGCAGATCGTGCACGTCGGGATCTGCGCGGGAGCGGATCAGATCGAATGCAGAGGCCGCGACGCCGGCGTCGTCAGAAACCGGCGCAGAAGCGGCTACTGGAACCGGTTCGGGCGTCTGCCCTGCACGGAGGACGAAGCTGGCGAACGGTTCGTGTATGTGCGCGGCGGCTCGGTCCGCGTCCGCGAGGGCGGCGGCGTACAAACGCGCTGCATCGGGATCGTGCACAAAGGCGAACGCTATCCCCTGCTCGGCGCGGCGCCGTCCGGGTGGTACCGCATCGCATGGCGCGGCGCGGAGGCGTACATAACGAACCGACCGCAGTATACGGAGGTGCGCGATGGCTGAACGGACGATATCGGAGATCCTCGAAGCCCTCGCGCGGATCGAAACGAATGTGAAAACGATCGCGGAAAACGGCGCGGACCACGAGGCGCGCATCCGGGAGCTCGAGCAGAAAAGCGGCAGGCGCATGGAGGCGCTGACGCTTGCGATCCTCTCGGCGATCGCCGTGGGCGTGACCGGCTATCTGATCGGAAAACTGTTTTGAGAAAGGAGAACGGAATGGAACTGCAGCATCGAAACAAGAGCGTCCTCTTCTGGATCGGGCTCGCCGCCGCGGTCTATGAGGCGGTCGTGAACAGTCTCGTCAGCGCGGGCGTATCCATGCACCCCGTCGTCGGAGCGATCGGCGTCGCGCTGGCGACCGTGCTGATCTACTGCAACGGCAACAACCCGAGTCTGAAGCGGTATTGAAAAAAGCTCCCCGAGCGATCGGGGAGCGTCCTTTCTCAAAGGTGCTTCGCGAGAAACGGCAGGACCGCTTCGGCGTATTCGTCGGGGTTCGTCATCGCGGCTTCGGCGTGAAGCGCCCCGGGCGAAAGCCATTTCGCCTTTTCCGGCGCCGCGCAGGCGTCGTACAGCTCGCTCATCATGGACGGCGGGATGAAATCGTCCGCCGCGCCGTGCACAAACAGCGTCGGCGTTTTCGAGCGTTTCACCGCGTCGATCGGGGACGCGTCCGCATACCTGACGTGCGCGAACAGCCGCATGAGGATCTCCTCGATCCGCCGCGCAACGATCAGACCGCCCCTGCTCGCCGTGCGGAACATATCCTCCGCGGATGTGAACGAGCAGTCGGAAACCGCGCATTTCACCGCGTCCGGAAGCTCCCTGCCGGTGGCGCACAGCACCGTCGCGCCGCCCATCGAAACGCCCATGATCGCGATGCGCACGTCGCCGCCGAACCGGTCGCAGAGCCGTTCGATCCAGCCGAGAAGGTCCCCGGACTCCTTTGCGCCGTAGGTCATGTACCGCCCCTCGCTGTCGCCCTGCGCGCGCTGACAGACCGCCAGCACCGCGTATCCGGCGTTGTAGACGATGTCGAACGCCCTGCCGAAATCCCACCACGGCAGACTGCGCCAGCCGTGACAGATGACGGCGACCTTGTTCGTGCCGCCGTGCGGGAAAAACCATGCCGCGAGCTTCGTGCCGTCCGAAGCGGTCTGCGTCCAGTCCTCGCGTTCGAGCGCGTCCATGTACGCCTTCGTCGCAAAGCGCATACGCACAAGCGGCGAGGGATCCTTTTCCCGGTCGCGGAAGATCTTTCCGATGACGCGGCGATCCGCCACAAACGCGTAGCGGAACGTCAGATACCCGACGGCAAGCGCGATCAGCGCGAGCGCGCCGAAACAGATGAGAACGATCCAGTACCAATCCATACGTTTATCCGTTCATTCGTTTGACCGGCAGCGGCACGATCGGCCGTCTTGCCGGAATGGCTTTTTCAAGGATGCGCACCGGTCCCCGCACGGCAGGCGCGGGTTCCGGTTCAATGCGTTCCAAAGGTTCCGCTTCCGGCTCCGGCTCTGCGACCGGTTCCGGTTCGATGCGTTCCAAAGGTTCCGCTTCCGGCTTCGGCTCGGCGGCGGGCTCCGGTTCGATGCGTTCCAAAGGTTCCGCTTCCGGCTCCGGTTCAACGACCGGCTCCGGTTCTGCGACCGGATCGAACACCGCCTTCATGATCGGCGCGACGTATGCCTCGGGCACGAATTCATGCTGCGGCTCGCGTTCGGCCGGCGGCTCCGGCGTTTCAAGCGGAATCGGCGGTTCGACCGGTTCCGGCGCCGCCTTCGGAAGAACGGCCGGAACGATCGCGGGCGCCGCCTTCGGCAGCGGGATCGCCTTTGTCGATCCGTCCGTCCGCATGACGGTACGCGTCACGGCGGGCGTGCGCTGCGTCACGGGTTTCACCGGCGCCGTCTCCTGCTTCGGCGGACGGAATTCGCCGGTCTGCGCCGTCTCCTGCTTCGGCGGACGGAACTCGCCGGTCTGCGCCGTCTCCTGCTTCGGCGGACGGAATTCGCCGGTCTGCGCCGGTTTCGGCGGCGCGTCCGGTGTGCGGCGCATCACGGTGATCCGGGTTTCGTCCGCGGGATCGCGTTTTGAAGGCGGGATCGCGGGACGTTCCGGTCTCGCGCCCTCCTTCCGCAGATTCTCCTCAAGTCCTTTCCGATAGAGTTCGCGGCGCGCCTTCGCCTCCTCCTCGGTCAGCTCGCCGTAGTTGCGCAGCTTGATCGGGGCGGTATAGCCGAACTGCTCGGTCGGCGCGTCGGAGAAAAGCTGCTTCTCGGTGCGGCGCTTGGTGGACCGCATGACGCGCTCCATATCCTCCTCGAACTCGGCGGGCAGCTTGCTTTTGATGCGCATCTCGACAGCGAACAGCACGATGCAGAACACGCCGCAGGCGGCGGCGACGATCAGCGCAATGACGACGATCACGCGCAGAACGCCGCTGTAGCGCGTATCGAGGTCCTGCAGATACGGATTGGTCGTATAGACCAGCACCGGATCGTGCTTGCGGTCGGCAAGCTCCCTGAGGCGGCTCAGATCGAGCCGGACGACGTCGGAGCTGCACAGCTCTCCCGCGGGGTTATAGGCGTCGAGACGGAACTTCAGCTCGGTCACGCCGTCGAGCTGGTAGATCTGCGTGAAATATGTGTCGCCGCGGCGAAGCTCCGGGTAGGAAACGACCTTGCCGAACAGCGTAAGCTCCGAAAGGACCGCGTTGAAGATCTTGACGTCGCCGTTGTTGCGGATATTGAACTGGATCGACGCGCACAGCTTGCCGTTTTCGTCGTAGTACGGCGACTGCAGCACGACCGAAAGCCCGAGCCGGACGGAATCGGGCGAAACGTACGGTACGACGGTGTAGGTGTTGGGATCGGCGAGACGGATCGTTTCGTTCAGATAGTCGATCGCCGACAGATGGAAGCGGACGGTGCGCGCGCGATCCGACGAGACCGCCGGCTGCACCGTATACAGAAGCGTGCGGAATTCCTCGGGACCGAGGTCGAACTCTTCCCCGATGAGCGTGTTGATCTCGTCATACACACGGATCTTCGTGACCGTGCGGTTGCCGTTGTTGCGCACCGTGATCGCGAACGTCGTGCCTTCCGCCGCGGCGGGACGCTCCTCCGCTGAGATCGTGAGATCAACGAAAACCGATTCGACCGTGATCTTCCTGTCGGCAACGGCGGTCATCTCGCGGCGGCGCGCGATGTATTCGAGCTGCGGCGCAAACGACATATCGAGCGCGCCCATCTTATACTCGACCGGCACGGTGAGCGTCTGCCCCGCCGTAAGATCCGAATCGGGCAGTGGGATCGAAAGCATGCTCTGCTCGGGATCGACGAGCTTCAGGCCGGACATATCGAACTCGGTGTCGTTGCGGATCGTATAGACGACCGTAAACGGCTCGTCATAGCGCACGCTGACCTGATCGCAGCTTGCGGAAACGGACAGCTCCGGCACGATGAACTTCTCGATCCGGAACGACGCCGTCGTTTCGCGCTCGTGCGTGACGATCGTCGAGACGTCGGTCTCGGGATCGACGACGGTCTCGTTCTCCTCCCAGGAGAGCTTGTACGTCACGTCCCTGTTGAGCTGGTTTTCGGAGACCGGCACGTCGGTCAGATGAAATTCCTTCGACTCGCCGCCCGGCACGGTGATGAACTCGGTGAGCAGCATCTCGCGGTCTTCGTAGCCCCTGGTGAGTCTGGCGTTGATGAGCGTATAGTCCGCTTCGGATTCGTTGCGGATCGTGAAAAGCAGGTCCGGGATCGTGCCGTCGCCCTCGAGCTCCGGGACGTTTTCGCAGGTGATCGTGAGCGTGATCGGATGATCGCCGTCGGCAAACACGCCCGCGGGCAGAAGCGCGCCCGCGAGCAGCAGAACGGCAAGCATGAAATACACGATCCGCTTCATCGGTCCCTCCGGAGAATTATTCGGTCACGGGAAAGGGATAGAATCCCGCGCCGGTCATTTTTGCGGTCACACGCGCTTCGGTACGGTCCGAAAGCGCGGTCAGAAACGCGTTCGCATCGGATGTGCGGCAGCGGAACGACACCGTGATCGTCTCGCCGTAGTCCGTATGCGCGATCGTGCCGAAGCGCTCGAACACGCTCCACGCCGCGTTGCGGTACGGATATGCGACGGATACGGAAAAGAGCGCGCACGGCTCCATGGAGACGAGCCCGGCGGCTTCGACCGCGTCGGACGCCGAACGCGTGTACGCGCGCACAAGCCCGCCCGCGCCGAGCAGGATCCCGCCGAAATAGCGTGTGCTCACGACCAGAAGATCGTACAGACCGCGCTTTTTCAGCACCTCCATCATCGGCAGTCCCGCGGTGCCCTGCGGCTCGCCGTCGTCGGAATACCGCGCCGCGCCGGTGCGCAGCCGGTAGGCAAAGCAGTTGTGCGTCGCGTCCCAGTGCTGTTTTCGGATGCGTTCGAGGATCGAAAGCGCTTCCGCCTCGTCCGTCACGGGAAAACAGCGCCCGATAAAGCGCGACCGGGAGATCACATATTCGGTTTCGGACGCGTTTTGAACGGTCCGGTACGCACGCTGCGTCTCCACGCCGGTTCCTCCGCCTTTCCGCACAATTTTTCTATCATAGTATAGCAAACCGGACGCGGCAATGCAAGAAATATCGCGCAACGTTCACGGAAAGGATGCATTTCGGACGAAAAAAGACCGCAGCGAAAACTGCGGCCTTCGGATCGCATTCGGTTATTCTTCGACCGGCGGAAGCTCGCTGGTGCAGTGCGGGCAGCGGGTTGCGTCGTCGGCGACTTCCTGACGGCAGTACGGGCAGAGACGCGGCTGCTTTGCGGGTTCGGGCGCGGGCTCTTCTTTTTTCTTGAGCTCCTTCGCCTTTTCCTCCGCCTTGCGGAGCGCGCGCACGACAAGGAAGATCGCAAGCGCGATCAGAACGAAGTAGATGATCGCGGAGATGAACTTGCCGTAATGGAAGACCGACAGTCCCGCTTCGGCCGCCGCCGCGGGCGAAAGACCGTCCGGGTTGTCGCCGAGCACGACGCCCCAGTTGCTGAAGTTGACCTTGATGATGAGTCCCAGCAGCGGCATGATGATGTCGTTGATGAGCGAGGTCACGATCGCGCCGAACGCGCCGCCGATGACGACGCCGACCGCCATGTCGACCACATTGCCCTTCAGAGCAAACGCCTTGAATTCGGAGAAGAATTTCTTCATACGTTGAACCCCCTTTGCAGATTACATTATATATTATAGCACGCGGATCTCAAAAGTACAACAGGAAATTATCGTTCCGGACCGGATTCCCCCGCCCTGCACGGCGGCTCGACGACGATGCCGCGGTTTTTGCGCGCGCGGATGCGCGTTCTCAAAAAGCCGGTCAGCGCGCAGACGAGGAACGAAACGACGTGGACGGCGATGATCGCGGGACCGGGCTGCGCCTCGATCAGAAGCGACAGGAAGAATCCCGAAAAGAAGCAGACGAGCGACAGCACGGCGGATACGATCATGACCGAGCGGAACCGCTTCGTTACGCGCATCGCGGACAGCGCCGGAAAGATGATGAGCCCCGACACCATGATCGCGCCGACCATCTTCATGCCGATCACGACCGTCACGGCGGTCAGCGCCGCAAGCATCATCGAGTACGCGCCGACGCGCACGCCGGTCGCCTTCGCGAAGGTCCGGTCGAACGTGACGCTGAAGATGCGCGTGTAGAACAGCACGAACAGCACCAGCACGACGGCGGAAACGCCGACGGTGATCCACATATCGGAATCGGTCAGAAGCGCCATCGACGCCGTGCCGAACAGCGAGTTGCAGATGTCCTGATACTGGTTGTCGGAAAACCGGAACAGAAGCGTTCCGACCGCGATCGCGCCGGTAGAAAGCAGCGCGATCGCAGCGTCGCCCTGCATACGCCGCTTTTCCGTGAGCCACATGAGAATGAACGCGCTCGCCGTGACGATCGGCAGCGAGACCGCCGTCGACGCGCTGCCGACGTGCAGAACGGTCGCGATCGCAAGCGCGCCGAAGCCGACGTGGCTTAGTCCGTCGCCGATCATGGAATAGCGCTTCAGAACGAGCGTGACGCCCAGAAGACTTGCGCAGAGCGACACGAGCGTGCCGACGACGATCGCGCGGAGCATGATCTCCGGCATATTCTGAAAGATGGCTGCAATCGCGCTCATACCGTCGTCTCCTTTAAGTATTTCCGTCCGACCGGACTGTTTTTGTACGCCTGCGCCGTGCCGATGAACAGCGGATGGCAGGACAGATGCAGGATCATGGAGCAGCTTCGCACCGCCTCCTCGACGTCGTGCGAGACCATGATGATCGTCATGCCGCTTTCGTTGATCGTGTGCAGCAGCCGGTAGAACTCCGCCGTCACGACCGGATCGAGTCCGGTGGTCGGCTCGTCGAGCACGAGGCACTTCTTGGTGGCGCAGAGCGCACGCGCAAGCAGCACCCGCTGCTGCTGTCCGCCGGAAAGCTCCTGATAGCTGTGCTTACGGAGCGGCAGAAGCCCGAGCATCTCCATGTTTTTCGCCGCAAGCGCGCGTTCACGTCGTCCGTAAAACGGTTTCAGTCCGCGGTAGCCGATCGTGCCGGAGAGCACGACTTCTTCGACCGACGCCGGAAAATCGCGCTGGATCATGCTCTGCTGCGGCAGATAGCCGATCTCGTTCGGCTTCAGTCCCTCGCCCATCACGATCCGTCCGCTTGCGCACGGGATCAGCCCGAGAAGCGCCTTCATCAGCGTGGATTTGCCGGAGCCGTTCTCGCCTACGATGCCCCAGAACTCGCCCGCGTTCACGGAAAAGCGCACATCGTGCGCGACGTTGTCGCCGCCGTAGGACAGCCCGACGTCTTCAAACGTGATCAACGCCATTCAATTCACCGCCTTTTTCAGGGATTGGAGGTTCCGCCGCATCAGATCGAGCACGGTCACGCCCGCGTCAAGGTCCGCTTTCGATACGTTGTGACAGGAATGCAGCTCTAAGATCTCGCAGCCGGTTGCGTCCGCAATCGTCTTCGCGATACGTCCGTCCGAGAACTCGATCGTGAACACGCCGGGAAGATCCTCCGCCTTCACGCGGTCGATCAGAAACGAAACGGTCGATAAGCTGACCTCCTCGTTGCTCGAGCAGCCCGGCAGCGCGGCGTAATAGCGGAGCCCGAGCTCGTCGCAAAGATAGCGGAACGGAAAGCGCTCCGCGAACACGACGGTATTGCGTTTGCCGCCGTTCACCGCGTCGTGAAACGCGCTGTCGAGCTCCGTAAGCTGCGAAATGTACGCCGCGGCGTTCGCCCTCATCGCATCGGCTTCGTCCGGCAGAAGCGCGCACAGCGCGCCGCAAAGCCGTTCGACGATGCGGATGCAGTTTCGGGGACTCGTCCAGACGTGCTCGTCCTTTGCGGGCGCTTCCTCCGCCTCGCCCTGCATGCCGGGCGCAAGTTCCTCGTCAACGGCGTCGACAAGATCGACAAGCGCGATCGCGTTCAGGCCTTTTCCGTTCGTTTCGAGCAGGTCCTTTGCCCAGCGGTCGGTCTCGCCGCCGACGTACACGAAGAGATCGGAGGCAAGGATCAGATTCATTTCGGATAAGCTCGGATCGTAGCCGTGCACCTCGCCGCCGGGTTTTGCGAGCATGACGAGGTTCACGCGGTCGCCCGCGATCGCACGGATGAAATCGTACTGCGGAAAGATCGTGACGACGACGGTCGGCTTCGACGCGTCCGTTTCCGGCGCACCGCAGGCAAGCGCCGAAAAGACAAGCAGCGCGCAGAGCGTCAGCGCAAGCATTCGTTTCATTTCGATCTCTCCCTTCCGTGCGTCAGGATCTTTGCGACCGGCGAACGGTGCACGCGCATCGCGCCGACCGGGCAGAACTCCTGACAGCAGAAGCATTTGATGCAGTTTCTGCGGTTGATGACCGCCTTTTTGTTTTTGATCGCGATCGTATGCGCCGGGCACACGTCGCGGCATCTGCCGCAGCCGACGCACGCGCGTTTCTTTACCTTCGGACGCGAAACGAGGCACAGGTTCATCGCGCCGCGCACCGTCCTGCCGAAAATGTTGTCGCCGCCCACGAACAGGAGACTGTTGCGGTTTTCGATCCGCTCGAAATCCGTCTGCACAAATTGTTTCCAGTCGCCCGCGGTCTCGATGCCGTCGACCGACGCCGGCGCAAGGTTCCGCCGCGCCGCCGCCGCGAGCGTCGGGACCTCCGCGGGATCGAGCCCGATCAGCGTCGCCGCGAGCACGTCCAGCCGGTGCGGATCGTGCGAGGCGAGCAGCGCGCCGACGTGCTTCGGCTTTCCCTGCGTGGGGCCGTTGCCCTCCATGGCGAGCACCGCGTCGCAGATGTGCAGGACCGGCTTGAAATACTCGTCGAGATCGACGATCATGTCCGCGAACTCGTTCGGGTTCGGGAAGCGGTAATGGTACTCCGGCTTCATCGTGCCGGGGATCGTGCCGAACAGGTTCTTCGCCGCGCAGGACAGCGACATCATGCCGTGCGATTTCAGTTTGCAGAAGTTGACGATCGCGTCGCAGCCGTCGAGCCAGCCGGTATAAGTGAACTGCTTCGCCTGCACCGCGTCGGCAAAGAACGCGTCCTTTTCGGAGAAGTCGCGGTTCAGCTCCGCGCCCGCCTCCTCCGCCTCGGAAAGACCGGAGAGCGCATAGACGCGGTTCAGCACCGCAGCGTTAAAAAGGTTGCCGGGACTGTCGCCGATCACCACGGACGCGCCGCGCGCAATGAGAAGCCGCGTCAGCGCCGCAAGCAGCGCCGGATGCGTGGTGACCGCCTTTTCGGGCTTTGCGCCCGCAACGAGGTTCGCCTTGATCCCGACGCGCATGCCGGGACGAACCCAGTCGAGCCCGCCGAGCGGTTCCAATACGGCGGAAAGCGCCGCCTCGCACGTTTCGGGCGCGTACGTTTCGCAGGGAAAAACGGAAACAAGATGCGGATTCATTCCGAAAGCCCCCTGCAAAGCGAAATTTCATCGGCGTATTCGGAAAGCCGGTCGTGCGGCGTTTCGAGGCAGAACGGCAGCGCGCAAAGCGCGGGATGGTTCACGATGCGGCGCATCGCGTCGAGTCCGATGCAGCCCCTGCCGATCGGCGCGTGGCGGTCCCTGTGCAGGCCGAAGCCGAACAAGGCGTCGTTCAGGTGGACGAACTTCAGCCGGTCGAGCCCGATCACGCGGTCGAACGCGGTCAGCACGCCGTCCAGATCGTTCACGATATCATAGCCCGCCTGAAAGACGTGACAGGTGTCGAGGCATACGCCGACGCGGTCGCTCCGTTCGACGCCGTCGATGATCGCGCGGACGGACTCGAACGTGCCGCCGATCTCGCTGCCCTGCGCGGACATTGTTTCGATCAGAACGGTCGTATCGGTCGTGTCGTCCAGAATGCGGTTCAGAAGCGCCGCCGTCTTTTCGATGCCGGCCGCTTCGCCCTGTCCGACGTGCGAACCGGGATGGAAATTGTAGAACGGCGTTTTCATCGCGGTGCAGCGGGCAAGGTCGTCGCGCATGACGAGCTCCGCAAACGCCGCGGTCTCCGGCTTTTCGGCGCACGGGTTCAGCGTGTACGGCGCGTGCACGAGCACCGGCGCGAAACGGTTTTCGTTCAAGTACGCAAGCATGGCGTCCGCGTCGCTCTGATCGAGCGGCTTCGCCCTGCTGCCTCTCGGATTGCGCGAAAAGAACTGAAACGTGTCCGCGCCGAGCGCCGACGCGGTTTTTGCCATATTGAGAAGTCCGTCGGACGGCGACAGATGACAGCCGATGTGCAGCATAATTCCCCTTTTGCCCACAAAAAGACATTTTATGATGCTCTATTGTAGCACATCGATCGTTTGATGTCCATAGGACGATTCATGCGGCGAAGCCGCAATTCACGCGCGAAGCGCAATTCATCCTCCGCGCCGCCTGCGGTCGGCGGTTGACGCAGGACGTTCGGGTTGATATACTGAACAAAACGGATTTTTCGGAGGCAATATGACGGAACTTCTGGCGCCGGTCGGATCGAAGGAGGCGCTTTCGGCGGCTCTGCGCTTCGGTGCGGACGCGGTGTATCTCGGCGGTCCGCTTCTGCAGCTTCGCGCAAAAAGCGCGGGGTTCACGTTCGACGATATCGCGGACGCGGCGAACGCCGTCCACGCAAAAGGAAAGCGGCTGTATGTGACGGTCAACGCGCTCGCCTACCCGGACGAGATCGACCTGCTCCCCGCCTATGCGAATGAATTGAAGAACTGCGGCGCCGACGCGGCGATCGTGTCCGATCTCGGCGTGCTCGCGACCATGCACAGGGCGTGTCCGCAGCTCGAGCTGCACGTTTCCACGCAGGCAAGCTGCACCAACCACGCGTCCGCCATGACGTGGTACGGGCTCGGCGCAAAGCGCATCGTGCTCGCGCGCGAGATGACGATCGAACAGATTCGGGACCTGAAACGGCGCATTCCAGACGATCTCGAACTTGAAGCGTTCGTGCACGGCGCGATGTGCATGGCGTATTCGGGACGGTGCCTCCTCTCCTCCGCGATCCTCGGCAGAAGCGGCAACCGCGGCGACTGTGCGCAGCCGTGCCGCTGGAGCTACGCGCTGGTCGAGGAAACACGCCCGAACCAGAGCTTCCCGATCGTCGAGGAGGGCAATGCGAGCTACGTTCTTTCGAGCCGCGACCTCTGCTGCGTCGGACTTCTGGACGAGCTCGTCGACGCGGGCGTGACGTCGCTGAAGATCGAAGGGCGCATGAAGACGGAATACTACGTTGCGGTCGTGACGAACGCTTACCGGCGCGTACTCGACGGCACGATGACCGTTGCGGAAGCGCAAAAGGAGCTTCTCACCGTGTCGCACCGCCCGTACACGACCGGATTCTATCACGGCGAGCTGCCGAAGGATCATTCAAACGCCGGCGTCTATACGCAGACGCACCGGTTTGCGGGCGTTGTGCTCGCCTGCGAAAACGGCGTCGCGACGGTCGAGCAGCGCAACCGTTTCGCGCGCGGCGACGCGCTCGAAGTCGTCTCTCCCGTGCTTTCCCGCGCCGTGCTGCGCGCGGACGAGATCGAGGACGAATCCGGCGCGCCGGTGGAGATCGCGAACAAGGTCAAGGCGGTGCTGAAGATCAAAACCGGTCTTCCCCTTGCGCCCGGCGATCTGCTGCGGAAAAAGATATAAAAAAAGGACCCCGCAAGGGGTCCGGTTTTTTATTCTCTGCGCTTGCGGAAGAGGTATTTGTCGAGATCGTCTTTGACCGAATCGGGAATGTCGCGCCCGACCGGGCAGACGCAGGACATTGCCATGCGGCGTACAAACTCCGCGATAAACGCGATGTCCTCCTGCATACGGTCCATCGAAAGCACGTCGGGACGGTCGAAGCGGCAATGGATCGGCGCGACGGCATCGCCCGCGATCCGCGCGAACGACAGTGCGGGCACGCCTTTGTCCGCAAACGGCGTGGAATCGCTGGAATACACGCCGGTCTTTGCGCTCACCGGGAAGCCGAGCTCCGCCGCCATGTAGGCGATGTAGCTTGCGAGCTTGTCCTCGGCGGACACGCACGCGATGAACTTGCCCATGAGCGTGCCGATCATGTCGAGATTGACGTTCAGCGCGATCCTGTCAAGCTCCGTCTCATGATCGTGAACATACGCCTTCGAGCCCAGAAGCCCGCGTTCCTCGCTGCCGCAGAAAACGAGGCGCAGTCCGTAGTTCAGCGGCTTGCGCTTCAGCGCGTCCAGCACGCCGAGCATACCGACGCAGCCGGTCATGTTGTCGTAGGAGCCGTGGGACAGCGCGGTCGTGTCGTAATGCGCGCTCAGCGTGATCCACTCGCCGTTTTTGCCCGGCAGTTCGGCGACGACGTTGTGCGATTCGCCCTCGTATTCGCGCTGTCGGATCGAAATACGCACGCGCTTCGTTTTGTTTCTGACGAGTTCGACGGCGGTCGACGCGTGCAGCATGGCGCAGAGCACCTTCCGTTCCTCGCCGACGACCGCGGCTCTCAGATCGCGTTCGTCGATGTCGCGGTTGCCGTTGTGCAGATCGCCGCACCGGAACAGAATGCCCTTCGCGCCCGCTTTCATGAGATCCCGATAGCCGAAAAAGCCGATCCCCGCCGTATCCAGCAGCACGATCCTGTCCTTTGCGCCCGCAACGGAGACCTTGTCCAAAGCGGGCATATAGTAAAGCTCGCCCTCGACTTCGCCGCTGCCGCAGCAGAAAAAGCCCTTCGCCGGGATCTCCTTGCCGTCGGCGTACACATGCGCTTCCTCGATCTCCGCCATCGGCACGGCGAACGGCTCGATCCATGCCTTTGCGCCGAGGGCTTCGCATTGCGCCTTCAGATATTCCGCAACGCGCAGCTCCTCCGGCGTTCCGCTGCGGTGCACAAAATCGGTGTCGAGAAAGATCTGTTTCAATGCTCTGTTGTTCATACGGTTTTCCTTTCTTTATTACTGTTCCGGCACAAAGGGCGTCGAGACCGTGATCTCGAAGGGCATCATCTGCACATCGACCTCCGTCAGCACGTCGGCATAGACGCGGTTCTCGCCGGGGAACAGCACGAGCCCGCCGCCCGCCGTGTAGAAGTCGCCGTAGCCGTATTCGAGACTGTCCGCCCAAAACGTGATCCGAAGCCCGCCTGTGAGTTTTTTCGGGTAATTGTTCGTGATGACCGCGTCGATCAGCGTTTCTCCGTTTTCCTCGTAGATGCGCAGGTTTTTGATCGTCAGATAGTATTCAAAATAGTGCGTCTTTTCGTTCAGGATCGGAATGCCGTTCGCATCGGTCGTAAACCCCTCGCCCTGCACCGGCGCGATCTCGATCGGCACGGGCTCGGGCGCGGGCGACGGCGTGAATTCCGTCTGCGGCGTCGGCGTCGCCTCCGGAAGATAGATGAGCTTCGCTTCCTGCGAGCTGCACGCAAGCAGCAACAGCGCAAGCAGCAGAAACGGCAGGCGCTTCATTCCGCTTCGCCCTCCCCCGGCGCGTCCGCTTCCTCCGCGGATTCCTCCGGAACGGGCTCTTCGGGCGCTTCCTCCGCCGCGGGTTCCTCCGGCTCCTCCGGCTTTGCGGGCTCCTCCGGCTCCTCCGGCTTTGCGGGCTCCTCCGGTTCTTTTTCCGGTTCGGCTCCGGATGCCGGCGCTGGCGTTTCGGCGCGTCTTGCAAGGTACAGCGAAAGTCCCACGAAGAACAGCAGCATCGCCATCAGCACGATCTGGTTGAACCGCACCTCGCCGAACACGATCTGCCTTGTCGAACCGTCGCGCAGCCATTCGAGGATGAATTCGGCGAACAGATAGATCACGATCGAAACGCGGGACACGGTCCCCGCCCTGCGGTTTTTCAGCAGGAGCGCCGTGACGCCGAGCGCGGCGCAGACCAGAAAATCAAGGAAGAATACCGCGAACGCGACGGTTTTGCCGTCGGAAAAATACTGCGGCGTAAAGGTGACGAGCGGAAAGAATTTGGGCACGTTCGCGCCCGCGACCGGTCCGAGACCGTCGCACAGGAAGAAGTCCGACCAGCGTCCGACGGCAAGCCCGAAGAACGCGCCCGGCGCAAGGATATCGAACGTTTCGGCGACGGACAGTTTTTTGATCCTCGCGTAGAGGGCGATCCCGACGCCCGCGAACAGCAGCGCGCCCGGCAGATTGAGCCCTGCCTTTGTGAGATCGAAGAACGACGCGAACGCGACCTTTCCGGAGATCGCGGCAAACAGGCGCGCGCCCAAAAGCCCCGTCGGGATCCCGACGATGCAGGCGTCGAGCGCGAGGTCCTTGTACGCGCCGCGTTTTTTGACGAGAACGGCGGAAACAACGACGGCGACGAGGATCGAAACGGCAAGAACGATGCCGTTCCACGCCAGCGTCGCGCCGCCGAGGGAAAATGCTGTGTTGAACGCTTCCATTGCGACACCTCCGATTTGCTTACAGTATAACAAACAATCCGGAAAATAGAAAGTGTCTTTGAAAAAAAGTTTGCGGGGCGCTCATTCGAGCCCCTTCTGTTTGTACGGACCAAATAAAAGCGCCGCAGGCGCTGACCGCAAAAGGTCGGCAGCGACAGAGAACCGTCGTGAGCGCGCCTGCAAGCGAACATGGCGACGCGCGGGAAGCGCGCGACGGCACTTCTGTAACGAAGCGCAGCGAAGTGGAGAGGCGAACCGAGCGGGACCTTTTGCGGAAAGGAGTCGCAGCGGAACAAAGCGCAGCAATGACTTGTTTGTTTCACAAAAAAGTCGTCGCAAGCCAGGCGGAGCTTGCGACGACGTGGTGGGGATGTAGGGGCTCGTTTGCGGCAATGGATATCGGCGTCTTCCGTTTGCGCTCCGCGCTGCACGTTCGCACCTGCCGCAAACCCGCTTCACTGCAAAACGATGCACTGTGTCGTTTTGCGGGCGTTCAGTCGAGCCCCTCCTGTTTGTACGGACCAAATAAAAGCCCCGCACACGGCGGGGCTTTTATTTGGTGGGGATGTAGGGGCTCGAACCCTAGACATCTGCGATGTGAACACAGCGCTCTGACCAGCTGAGCTACATCCCCGTGCCCGATTATA
>JAFRUN010000018.1 GCA_017438865.1 Clostridia bacterium | reverse complement strand
TAGGAGAATGCTGCTACCGCCCGAGATACCCGAGCTCCGTTTTCCCGCATGGTCCGCCGGAGAAGGAAGCCGCCATCCGGGCAGCGTTGGAGCATTTTCAAATGCTGCCGCCCGGTGGGCTTCCCGTCAACCTATAAAGGAGTGTACGATGAAAAGAATCAGCTGTCAATACAATATCGACACTGTGTGTGAAAATCGGGTACGACAATGGCGTCACGGTTTCCATCGACTGCATCGCGGTCGAGAACCGGATCCCCCGCAACATGTATCCAAACCAATTGCGATTTCAATTTTGAACTTGGCGACGTAGCATTTGCATTCGTGGATCACGACTTGAAACCAGAAAAGGATACTGCAATTGCTTCAGCAGAAGCAATACTTGCGGACACCGAAGGACAGCTGATTGTTTCAAACCCCTGCTTTGAAATCTGGTTCTTGGCACATTTTCGTTTCACAACGAAAGGCTTTCGTTCCAGTCAAGACGTAACCAGCGAGCTTTCTAAAGAACTCGGCGGTTATAGCAAAGAAGATCCTCTTATATATGAAAAGCTGAAAAATAAGACGACTAACGCAATTCAAAATGCGCAAAGAATGGAAGACCACTGTCGTAAATCAGGTTATACCTACCACAAGCACGACTTTGCGCCAAGCACAGATGTCTATAAGGCAGTCAAGGTTATCAGTGGGGAATGAAAACAGAGCCGACCAACAATGGCTGGCTTTTTTGTGAAATACAGAACGGCTGACAACGAGTAGCCTTTGGGGCATGAACCCCAGACAAATAGGTACCTAACGTCCGTTCGCATATGAGACGGATCTAATTGATTATGCAAAAACCCATCTTCCGATCCTTTTGGGGACGCAGGTCACCGTTTCCCGGAAGCAGCTCCCGCGTCCGGTCCATCGGATCCATTGAACAGCAAAACGCTCCCGGATCGGGAGCGTTTTGATTGGCATATATTTCTTCGTAAACCGGTTATCACTTTGATGCTCTATGCACAATAGTTTCAACAATCGTTTTTATTTCTTATATTTTCGGAAGCCGTGCGGCATAAGCGTTCAGCTCCGCGTCGGTCGGGATATAGTCGTCCATCTGTCCGTTGTGGAACTTCTCGTAGGCAACGAGATCAAAGTACCCCGTACCGGTGAGTCCGAATACGATCGTCTTCGCTTCGCCCGTTTCGCGGCAGCGGATCGCCTCGTCGATCGCGACGCGGATGGCATGGCTGCTTTCCGGTGCCGGAAGAATGCCCTCGACCCGCGCAAACTGTTCGGCGGCTTCAAAGACCTTCGTTTGCGGCACGCTCACGGCTTCCAGAAGCCCTTCATCGTACAATTCGGACAGGACCGGGCTCATGCCATGGTAGCGAAGCCCTCCCGCGTGATTCGGAGCAGGAATGAAGTCGCTGCCGAGCGTGTACATCTTAGCCAGCGGACAGACCATGCCGGTGTCGCAGAAATCGTAGGCGTACACGCCGCGCGTCAGGCTCGGGCAGGACGCCGGTTCCACGGCGATGAAGCGGTAATCGTTCTCACCGCGCAGCTTTTCTCCCATGAACGGCGCGATCAGACCGCCGAGGTTCGAGCCGCCGCCTGCGCAGCCGATGATAATGTCGGGCTTTATTCCGTACTTGTCGAGCGCAGTTTTGGTCTCGAGCCCGATCACGCTCTGATGGAGCAGGACCTGATTGAGCACGCTGCCGAGCACATAGCGGTAGCCGGGATTCTTGACCGCCGTTTCCACCGCTTCGCTGATCGCGCAGCCGAGGCTGCCGCCGGTGCCGGGGTGTTCTGTCAGGATCTTTCGTCCGACCTCCGTGGTGTCGGAAGGAGAGGGCGTAACGGATGCGCCGTACACGCGCATGACCTCGCGCCGGAACGGTTTTTGTTCATAGCTGACCTTGACCATATAGACCTTTAGGTCGAGTCCGAAATATGAACACGCCATGGACAGCGCCGTGCCCCACTGCCCGGCGCCGGTCTCCGTGGTCACGCCCTTAAGTCCCTGCTTCTTTGCATAGTATGCCTGCGCCACGGCGGAGTTCAGCTTGTGGCTACCGGAAGTATTGTTGCCCTCGAATTTATAGAAGATCTTCGCAGGGGTTTTGAGCTTTTTCTCCAGACAGTACGCCCGCACAAGCGGGGACGGGCGGTACATGCGGTAGAAATCCCGAATCTCCTGCGGGATCGGGTACATGCGCGTATCGCTGTCCAGCTCCTGCGCGACGAGTTCTTCGCAGAACACGGCTCTGAGCGCCTCCGCCGTCATGGGTTCATGCGTTGCGGGATTGAGAAGCGGCGCGGGCTTTTTCGGCATATCCGCGCGGAGATTGTACCAGTATTCCGGCATCTCCGATTCGTTCAGATAGATTTTGTAGGGGATCGTTTTCTGTTCCATGGTCTGCTCCTTTCAATGATATGATGTTCTGCCGGCGCCGAAGATATGAAAAAGGCCTCGCCCAAACGGACGAGGCCTCAATCATCTTTACTCGGCGGCTCAGTTCCGGTTCGGGCACGGCAAATAACGGCTGAGCCACCGCCAGCCGAACACCGCGCATGCATTACGCATAATACGATCCGTCATTGCCGTACTCCTTTCGAAACGATCGTATATTATATATCACGCCGCGGAGCAATTGTCAAGCAGAAACAGAAATTTCGCGGATTTATACAGCAGCCGATATGGCAGCGGTGTCGAATCTTCCTGAATACGCAAAAACCCATCTTCCGATCCTGCTCGGGACGCAGGTCATGGTCTTCCGGTCGCAAATGCCGCGCCCGGTCAACTGGATCCATTGAGCAGAAAGAAACGCTCCCGATAACACGGCGCTTACTTCCCAAACTTAATATTCAAATCTTCATTTAATGTCCGTGCAACGCCTTTTTTAATAATGCCGTCACCGATCTTATAGGTGAACTCATCGGGGATTATTTCACTGGACAGCTCATACAGCATGATTTCCACCAATCCGGCCAGAACACAATTTGCCACATCATTTTTTACATCATTGCCTGTTTTGTAATCCAAACCGATATCTTCTGCAAAATGTTCTTTGATGTATTCTCGATAGTTTACGGCAAACTCCCCGCCGCGCTGCTCTAAAACCAAAGGGACGAGATACTTTCGATTCTCCTGGAACATCTTTCGCATTTCAATCATGACCTGCTGAAAGTCGCCCTTATCTCGATTTTTGCTCTCAATCGCAGAGACAAGAAGATTCATCATCCTTGTTTTTATTTCTGTCAGAACATCGTCGACCCATTCATAGTAAAAATAAAACGTGGACTTGTGAATACCAGCCTTCTCAATGATTTTCTTTACCGTTATCCGCTCGTTTTTTACCATCAGATCCCAATAAGCATCTTCGATCTTAGCCTTCGTGCGCTCTCTGGCTTCTTTATATTCACTCATGGAAGAAACTCCTTATGTGCAGTTGTACTGATTATACCACAAAATCCGACTCATAGTCTATATTTGACCGGTGCTTTTATTCCGGCATTTCGATAAAATATCAATAGAATCTTTGAGAGGAGGAAAACGCCATGTTTGATGAAAAGGTTGCAAGCACCGCTTGCGGAACTGCAGATCCGACTCCGGCACCTGCCTGCGGAACTGCTGATCCTAATCCGGCGCCTGCTTGTGGGACAAAAGATCCGGAACCTGCACCTGCTTGCGGTACGAAAGATCCAGAACCCGCACCTGCTTGCGGAACAAAAGATCCGGAAGCAAAGTAAAGAAGCAAGGCGTCAATTCCGGACGAGTTGACGCCTTTGTTTTTATCGAGAGGCGTTTTTTAGTATGAAGAGTTATTTTGCAATCCAATGGCACATCACTGATATCTGCGACCAGCGATGTAAGCATTGTTATATTTTTTCTGAAGGGCACCCCGCATTGATTTCAATGCCCTTTGATGATATGGTTCATGTCACAGATCAGATCATCGACTTCTGCGACAGAATCAACAGAGCACCATATATCTATCTTACGGGCGGCGATCCGATCCTTCATCCGGACTTCTGGAGGTTGCTTGCATATTTTCATGAAAAAGAGCTGCGTTTCTGCATTATGGGGAATCCGTTCCATCTGAGTGCGGACGTCTGCAAAAGATTGCATGACCTTGGCTGTGTAAAATATCAGGTCTCTCTTGACGGTTTGGAAGAAACGCACGATATGTTTCGTAAACCGGGCAGCTTCAGGGCTACGCTTGAGGCAATCAAGCTCATTAAGGAGTCAGGAATGTGGGCGGCGGTCATGTCTACCGTTTCCAAAACAAACTGCAAGGAGATTCCTGCCCTGATAGATTTGGTCGATGAACTCGGCGTTGATGTATATGCGGTTGGGCGCTATTGTCCGACGAGCATTGAAAAGGCATATGATCCTGATATTCATATGACCCCTCAGGAGTACAGGGCATATCTGGACGAGTGCTGCGAGCGTTACACAGCACACAAAGACTCTAAAACAACTTACCAGCTAAAGGATCATCTGTGGACTTTATATCAATACGAAAAAGGATTGTTCTACCCGGATGAGACACTTCCTTCCAATGCCATTGTGGATGGTTGTAATTGCGGGCGTAACCACGTGACGATCCTCCCGACGGGATCGGTCTATGCCTGTCGAAGAATGGAATCAGAGATCGGTTCGGTGATGGAAGAAAGCCTGTATGACCTGTGGACTTCAACCAAATTTGATGAATACAGGCAGTATGATAAGTTTGTAAAATGCAGCAAATGTAAGCTGAAAGCATACTGCCGCGGCTGTCCGTCCGTCACCTACGGATACACACATAATATGTACGATGCAGATCCGCAGTGCTGGATGGAGGTTGAGGAATGAAAGCTGTAGTCTTAAAGGATGTTACCAACAGTGACGATATTGTCCTTGAAGAGCTCGAAATGCCGAAAGCAAGAAAAGGGTGGATACTCGTAAAGATATTAGCCTTTGGCATGAATCATTCGGAGCTCGTGCTTCGCGTCAATGAAATTCGTGCGGATTATATCAAAAAGCCGATCGTACCGGGTATTGAATGCGTAGGAATCGTTGAGGATTCTCTTGACGACGGTTTTGAAAAAGGCGATCTGGTCTGTTCTCTGATGGGCGGACTCGGAAGGAATTTTAACGGTTCCTATGAAGAATACGCCATCCTGCCTGTGCAGAAAGTGTTTCACATTTCTTCTAACCTCGATGCGGAACACCTTGCAGCGATTCCGGAGACCTTTTTTACGGCATGGGGTTCCTTGTTTGAATGCCTGAACCTTCAGCCATCCGATATACTGCTTATCAGAGGCGCTACTTCCGCGCTGGGTTATGCCGCCATGCAAATCGCGAAGGCTCTCGGGTGCAAGGTATATGGCACCACGCATAAAAGAGAAAAAATGCATCTGATTACGAATCTTGGCTGTGAAGCTATCCTTGATCCTGCAAACACATTACCGGATGGGTTTTACGCAAATAAGATATTGGAGCTTGTCGGTCCGAAGACCATTAGAAATTCCCTCAGACATCTATACCACGGAGGAATCGTTTGTCATACCGGAATTTTAGGCGGAGAATACTATCTGAACGGATTTGATCCGATAAAGGAAATACCGAACGGATGTTATCTCACAGGATTCTTTTCGAACTATCCCACGCAGGAAACCTTAAACAAGATTTTTGCGTTTATCGACGAGCACAGCATTACGCCTTTTATAGGAGCGTCCTTTAAGTTTTCAGACATAAAGCAGGCCATCAAAGCGCAAGAAAAAGGAGTAGACGGAAAGATAGTCGTGGTGATGGACTGAACCCATTGAAATGACGCCTCTGAACCACATCGGCTCGGAGGCGTTTTTCTCCGGCAAATTGCAAAAGTGTGAAATACTGTCAGATTTACCTGGATAAGGAATCTTCTCTCATATGATATTCGACGGAATAAAGCTGTTATTTTCGTCAATCGGAAGCGGCACATCCGTCATGCAGACAATACCGCCGTGTCCGACGTGCTTTTCGGTTTCTTTCAAAACGGAAAACGCGCGCAGCAGTTTGCGATCCGGCTCTTATTTATTATTTCGCAACTTCTATTTTAGTTTTTTCTGCACTTTTGTTTTAATAATTTCTGATATTTTGTTTTGTATTTTTCGTTTTACCGGACGAGGAACAGCTTTCCGTAAAAACATGACAAGAAACACCCCAAAGAAACATCACTAAGTAATGCGAGCATTTTTGAGTCTTATTGTCGTCTGAAGAACTAAACGCCTACCATGTCCCGATCGCGTATTCCGCACCCGGTCCATCGAATCCGTTACCTAGAACAAGAAACGCTCCCGGTTCGGGAGCGTTTTTGATTGGCTGTTAATTCTTTATTGAAAACATATAAGATCTTTGCCGACCTGTCTCGCACCGACCACCATGACCGCCTTGAATGCCTCACTCATACGCAAAAACTTGCGTTCCAGTTCACGACGGATATAGATCATAATTCCGCTCCTTTTTGACGTTAAAATGAAGTCAACTATATTTTAACCTAACTATTTCATGCTATCAATAGCGGCTGTGCGCTTTTTTGCCTGATGGTCGACATTCTGTTTCCGAAAAAAGTTCGGTTTAGAATAACGGCACGAAACGCAGACAGGCACTTAACGTCCGTACCCGAATGAGGCGGATAGCCTCTATTAGTTCTCAATTTCGATTCGCAAATATTGTTTTATTTTCCATCCTGCAACCATCCGTCTTATCCCTTCAACTGCGCCTGCAGTTCGGAAAAGCTCTGCAGAGCGCTCTGGAGGTTTTCGATGATGTCCGCTGCAAGCTCGTCCGGCGAGGGTAGATTATCCAGATCGGCAAGCGATTTGTCCTTGATCCAGAAGATGTCCAAGCTCGTCTTGTCCCGCGTGAGGATGTCGCGCTCGACGTCGAATTTGCGGAAACGTCCGTCCGGATTCTGCTCTGAATACGTCTCCCTGCGCTCGTGCCGATTCTCCGGATGATAGCAGCGAATGAAATCCACAAGATCCTCGTCCTTCATCGGATGCTGCTTCAGGGTGAAATGCATATTGGTGCGCAGATCGTAGATCCAGACTTCCTTCGTCTGTCGCTCGGGCGACGCCGGCCGCTTGTCGAAGAAGATCACGTTTGCTTTGACGCCAGGCTTGTAGAAAATACCGGTGGGCAGGCGCAGGATCGTATGCAGATCCGTCGTGTCCAACAGCTTTCTGCGCACGGTTTCACCGGCGCCGCCCTCGAACAACACGTTATCCGGCACTACGACTGCCGCCTTCCCGGTGGCTTTCAGAATCGTGTTGATGTGCTGCACAAAATTCAACTGCTTGTTCGAGCTCGTCGTCCAGAAGTCAGTTCTGTTATAGACAAGATCCTCATCCTCCTGCTCGCCTTCCTCATTCGTGAGCGTGATCGATGATTTTTTGCCGAAGGGCGGATTTGTCATCACGTAGTCCACGCGATAACCCGGATCCATCAGCAGCGCATCGCCGAACGCGATCGGCACATTGTTGCTGTAAATATCGCCGATGTTGTGCAGGAACAGGTTCATCAGCGCTGTCTTGTACGTCGCTGCGACGATCTCGTTGCCGTAGAACGTCTCTTTTTTCAGGAACTCCTTCTGCTCTCGATCCAACTGATAGTGCGTCGGATCGGCAAGGAACGCCTGCGCCGCGAGGAAGAAGCCGCCGCTGCCGCAGCAAGGATCCGCGATCGTTTTCATCGGTTCCGGACGGATGCACTCTACCATTGCACGGATCAGCGGACGCGGTGTGAAGTATTGCCCTGCGCCGCTCTTGATGTCCTCTGCGTTCTTTTGCAGAAGTTCCTCGTAAATCACGCCCTTGACGTCGGAAGCCATGGAAACCCAGTTCTCCCTGTCGATCATCTGCACGACGCGGTAGAAGATGGCGATGTTGTTGATCTTGTTGACGGCGCCCTTGAAGATCCTGCCCAGGATGCCACCCTTTTCACCGAGCGTTTCCAGCGTCGCTTTGTACTGGGCTTCGAGCTCCGCGCCTTTCAGCGTGTTCATGTCCGCCCAGGTAAAGCCCTCCGGTATGCCCATATCGAGGTTATAGGGCTCCTTGGCGTACTCGTCTGCCATCTTCAAGAAGATCAGATACGTCAACTGCTCCAGATAATCCCCGTAGGATACGCCGTCGTCGCGCAGTGGATTGCACAAGCTCCAAACCTTGGAGGCAATGGCGGATGTTTGATCAATCATTGTCCTTATAATCCTTTATCACAAATTCAGCATCCGAAGTCCTATCGTCACATAGGATCAATCTATTGTCGGCTAAAGAAAAAACCAAATCAGTTGTTTGACTATATTGATTGCCAAGTATATCTAAGAACTCAAATACCAATCTTGCCTTAATATCATCATCAGTTTTATCCTCAGAGCTGAAGAATCCCTGAAACTCCATATACATTTCATATGTGTCTTTTGCCGAAATGGCTCCAATGCATATAGGAGCATCAGTAAACCGACGGTTATCAATTTCAAGAAACATGTTAATCGATCTCGCTGGCCCTAATCCAACATTTTTCATATTAAGCATGTAATATCCAGATCTTGTATAAAAGCTTTTCATAGAAGTCGAGCTTTGATAAATACCAAGTTCACACCGGTGAGGAATCCACAAGCTTCCAGTACTGCCTTCCTTGCGATAAGTCAATTCAATGCTAAATAGCGGCATAATATCAAGTCTCTTTTTTTCTTCAAACTGACGTTTGGACTCTTCTAATTGTGCCCTTGTTGCTTTTGTGGATTTTCCGTTAAACAGGCAAATGAGGATTGTCGCTATAACATATACAGCAGTGATCCCAACCATTAACCAATCTGTTACTGTAGGCATTTCTGTTCTCCTCCCTTGCTATTCAAGGATTATAGGTTCTGTCTAAAACGACTTCATCAAATTGCAGATACCGAACATCCCCCGCATCCTTATCGTAATATCTGAATGATGAGGTATCAATCATTAACAACTTGTCCTGCACTGTAGCAGATTGAACCAAAAATCTGTCAGTTTCAGTAAAAATCACAGCATAAGTTGCTTCGTCTACCGTAATAATCTGATATTCTCGTTTTGCTTTCGCGCTAAGCTTTCCAAGAATCGGAACAGCTAAGACAGCCATAACAAATATGAAAATCCAACCTTTATAATATGAGCGGAAGAAACGAGAAAAGACAAAATCATGCCTCTTCATAGCAAATTCTTGTTTGCTTAGATTCGTGTTTTTCCGAGGCTTACGCAAAAATAGTATAATCAGCTCAACTCCAATGGAAACAAATGCCGGAATTATAATGAATAGTATCCTACCAAGTGGGAATACTCTGTTTGTTGATGGAATGGCTATCTCAACTTTGTTTAATAGTATATTGTAATTGTTCGCTATCATGATATTCATCAATACCATATGGCCATACAACACTCGCACAAAATTGAATTTATATCTATTCAGCGCAATATCAGTTTTAAAGTATGAGATGATCATAATCACCCAAACAAGGACGCTTATTCCCTGAATGGCAATCGGCAGGTAGCTTTTTAAGTCAACCGGAATGCACTCTACCGGCACATTGTAAACCCCATAAAAGCCCTTATTATATGCAAACAGAATTATGAGCAAACCTATCGTAAGAAAGGCTATGATCGCCGTAGCATTCTCAACGACAAATTTCCTTTGCTTTTTTGTTTTTTCTTCAAATGGCCTTGTAATCGATTCGGCTTCGATAGCGACATCCTTCATCGTCAGCGGTGTTTCATTTTTCTTGGGGATCGGTGTCTTCTTTTTCTTTTTCGACGCCATCTTACAACCCTCCCTCAAATGCTTGTTTCAAAATGCTTTGGCGCATGGCTGCCGATTGCTGCAACGCTTCGTCTACTGTTTTTTCGATACTATCGCAAACAGATAACCGTGATTCAAGTTCACGCACGATTTCCTTCTGCTCTTCTACATCACAGAGTGGAAAAATGATATTGATCATCCTTGTTAATCCTAAATCCTGATTTCCAACGCCATGTGTGTATTTCTGCGATTGCTGATAGCAAAGTGGAGAATTCAAAACATATTGAAAATACGCTGGCAAAACCGAATCGACATACTTAATCACTGCGACATGAACCCAAACGCTGAATTCGTGATCGTAAGTATTGACTCTGGCAATACCGGTAGTCCCTCCTTTTGTATAGAGCATATCGCCTTTTTCTGGACGGCATCGCCTGCTCAATTCCTTATGCAGTTCTGGAGAGATTCTTTTTGCATTATCAAAATCTACCCCGCTCGGCCTAACATTTCCTCCCGTTATAAATGGTATCCCTTCGTCCACATATTCAGGGCTATAATGTGGCCCATCTTTTATTTCCCATGCGACATCACCGATCTGTGCATATTCCCATTCCCTTGGAATATTCGGCAATTCAATATCTTCTTTCCATTCATATTTCAATTTCTTCAGTCGCTTTGAAGAAAGAATCGAATCCCGTTTATTTCTTGCAGTCCGCACTAAGTCTTCCGTATTCTTGCAATTCTTTTCCCTCCATTGTGCAGTCATTCTGCCTTCAAACGCATCCGACAATACTGAACGTCGATATACTGTCAACTGCCGCTTGATTTTTTGCAGCGTTTCCACGCCTGCATCCAGTTCGGAGAACAATTCCTCAATTCGCGCAACGATCCGCGCCTGTTCTTCAATGCTGACATCTGGAATCGGTATCCGTTTCATTTCAGCTTGTGTAAGCTTTAGTCTTGTGGTTCCTGAAACATACCCCTTATAGTTGAAATAGTTTAGGTAATAATATAGAAACTTATTATTTGTCTTTGACTTCAATACATGGGCATGATTATTTACCCAAGCTTTCCCGCTGATCAAATATGCTTTTGTGGCAAATGCATCTAAAAACGGTGCACCATCTTCCCCAAGAAGCACATATTCGCCATCAGTGAGATAACCATCTATCACTCCAACCTGTCCAGTAGCACCATAATACGGGTATAATTCAGCAGCAGGCTTGCCGGCTATCCGTTTTGCTCGTTCTTCCTTGTTGATTGGCGATCGCATCGAATCGCATATCTCTACTGCATCTAAAAAAGATTTATACTTCACTATGCTCCCTTTCCCATTCTCGATTCTTCTCAAATGTTGCAATTATCTCTTCTCTACTTCGATAATCACCCGGAACCCAACTATTGACGGTATGAATCAATATCGGAGAATGGACGTCACATATGTCATCGTATCCAAAGTCCGAAAAGGAAGTTATGTCTATGCCTGCTTTATGATGTACCTCACTCGGATTTAAGTAGAGAATGAACCCGAGTGGAAATGCTGTGATCTCACTAAGAATAACTGGGTTTGGTTCTCCACCAATGCAAAGCACATTAAAACCTGTCCATTTGATGACATTATCGCGCGTAAAGTACATTCGAAACTCAAACTTACTTTTGTCGATGCCTCTCTTTTCCTTGTCCAAAACAAAAGTTCGCAACTCATCCAACTGTTCAATTCTGGTTGTCGAGCAAAACATGGATGCGATCTGCTTTATCACTCGCAAGGGATGAACGTTCTGAAAAACAACCTCACTCTTTGATGGATCTACATCAGAAAAGGCAACCTGAATCGCTCTTTGTGCAAACTCTTTGTATTCATTTCCATACAATGAACCTGTTAATGGATTGCAAGTTTCACAAAGAGAATACATGCCCATTCCTTGTTGTAAATTCTGATATGGGATTCCATGCGTTTCCCAAGGATAAACATTTCCTCTTAAAAGAAACTCATCTCCAGGTATTGGTTTAGCAGGTGTATTGTTGAATGCTGCTTCAGGCGGAATGTGCTCGAAAGTTAGTTTGCCTTCTTTTCCGCATAAAGCACATTTCCCGTAAACCTTTTTCGCCATCTTACGCCACCAATTCCGTATTCATTTCCTGCAGGATCGCCTTATAGTCCTTGCCGAACACCGCGTAGAATCTGCCGAGGCCGCCCTTGCGATCGAACGGGTTCAGATCCAGATCCTCCGGCGTGATGGACAAGGACGCAACGATATGATCCTTGATGAGGCGCAGCCATTCCATCTGCTCCTCGGTAAAGTGTACCGAACCCGCGTTGCGGCGGAGCGTCCATTGCATGAAGTTATAATTCACCTTGTCGGCAAACGGCGATAGCTGATCGGTATAGCCGAGCTCGAATCGAACCAGAGAGATCAGATCGGTAAGCTGCGCCATCGTGCCGCGCTTTACCTTCTCCGGCTTCTGGATCGCATAGCAATCCCAGAGTCGCTGCACGGTGACGCCCCTTGCCTTCAGTTTTTCATACAGTGCTTTCAGTTGCTCGATCGCCATCGGACGATCCTTATACGCTTCGCTGTAGATAATGCGCAGCGCTATGATCTCGTCCCGGTTTTCCTCAATGAATGCACGGAACGAGGAGATCGTCTGTTCTGCATGTTGTTCCTGCTGCGCATCGAACCCGGCGAACCGCACTTCATCCAGATTGACGTTGTCGATGATCTGATCGTGGCTGCGGCGCACGTTTTCGAGCCGTTCCCGCACGTCCGGGTTATAAATCGGCTCCGTCGCCTGTTGCAGCAGCTCTTTCTGCGCCGCGTGCATCTGCTCCTCGGTTGGCTCTGCTTCGCAGGTTGCTGCGCGGATGACATCCTCATCAAACGCATTCAGCAAACGCTCTGCAATGGTACCGATCCCAACACCCGCAAGCGCCGCGAACTCCCGGCGTTCAGCTTGCGTCATCTGTTTATCAAGGCGCGTGAGGCGGTTTGCAAGCGACGTCAGCGTATTTTCGCTCTTGTCGCCCATTGCGACGCTCAACATCAGTTCTTTCAACGAAACGGACGGCTTGCGCTCCAGCGAACGGGTTTCTGTTTTGACGGATTTGGTAACGCCGACGGCATCCACGATCACGAAATGATCTTTATTCTCCGTGGCGGATGGCGTCACCTTCTGCAGCTCGTCCTTGTCGAGTGTTCGCGTGCCGCGTCCCTTCATCTGCTCGAAATAGTTCTTGCTGCGGACGTCGCGCATGAAGATCAGACACTCGATGGGCTTTACGTCGGTACCGGTGGCGATCATGTCCACGGTGACGGCGATGCGGGGATAGTAGTCATTGCGGAAGGAGCTGAGCACAGATTCCGGATTCTCCGCCGAATAGGTAATCTTGCGGCAGAAGTCATTTCCTTCGCCGAACTCCTCACGTACGCACTGGACGATGTCATCCGCATGGCTGTCGGTTTTGGCGAAGATCAGCGTTTTCGGTACTTCCTTACGGCGCGGGAAAAGCATCGTAAACAGGTTATCCTTGAAGGAGCGAATCACGGTACGGATCTGGCTCGGGTTCACGATGTCCCTGTCAAGCTGCGGCGCGGTGTAATCGATCTCCTCATCTAACTGCTGCCAGCGTCGCGCACGGGACAAACGATCGCGCGTTTCGATGTATTGTTTCATCAGATGCGCGCCGTTTTTGGTGATCTCCGTCTCGATCATGAAGATATCTTCGCCGACGTTTACGCCTTCCAAAATTGCCTGCTCGCGGGAATACTCGCTGACGATATTCTCGTGGAAAAATGCAAAGGTACGCTTGTCCGGCGTTGCTGTCAAGCCGATGATGAACGAATCGAAGTAAGTAAGCACCTGGCTCCAGACGTTATAAATCGAGCGGTGGCACTCGTCGACGATGATGCAGTCGAAGAATTCCGGCGGATATTTCTCGTTGTAAACAACCTCTTTCGGCGCCATGGTGTTCGCCGTCTTGAGCTCAGCAAGCGGCGTCTCCTCTGCTTTCTCGTCCAACTGCTCACCTTTCAGGATCGAATACATACGCTGAATCGTGCTGATGCAAATCTGAACGTCGGACGGGATGTAGCTTGACTTCAGGCGGCAGACGCCGTAAAGCTGTGCAAACGAACGCGGATCGTCATTGGGCGTATAGGCAAGGAATTCGCGCTCTGCCTGCTCTCCGAGGGATTTTGTATCGACGAGGAACAGGATACGGTTCATCTTGCCGTATTTCAGAAGCCGGTATGCTGCCGTGATTGCTGTAAACGTTTTACCTGCGCCGGTTGCCATCTGCACAAGTGCGCGGGGCTTATTGTGTGCGAATGATTCATCCAGGTTGTTGATCGCCGTAATCTGGCACTTGCGGAAGCCCGTAACGTCCAAAGGCGGGAAATGCCGCATGTTGTTGCGGATCGTCGTCTGTTGACTCAGCAAGCGTTTCAATGTGCCCGGACGGAAGAATGAGAAGATCTCCCGTGAACGGTAATTGACGTCATCAAAATCCGTAAAGCGAATCAGTTTATCGGTTGCTTCAAATGCGAACCGGATTCTTTGGTTATTCGTATAGCGGAACGTGCTGTTGGCATACCGTCCGGACTGCATCTCAACGTCCGTGATATGCTCTCCCGCTTCGCTGCGCTTTGCCTCGATCACGCCAGCTGGCGTGCCGTCCACGAACAGTGCATAATCAACAGGGCCGGTGCTTGTCGGGAACTCACGCACCGCCACACCAAGCGAAGCCACCGGATTGATGCGATTCATATCCTGAATCACCCAACCTGCCTCTCTCAGCTTCCGATCTATTGTCTGTCTCGCTCTCTGCTCCGGTGTCATTGCGTTATCCAACCTCCGGCTTCGTAACGGTTCGCTTTGTTTTGTTTCTCACTCGATTTACAACCATTCATGAAGTGTACTCTAAAGCATTTTATTATACCATTTTTCGATCATTTTCACAAGGTCATTTATGGTACAGCGAGAAGTTTTATCAGCGGATTTGTGCCGCTGATTTTTATTTTGCGCGTCATCGAATGGCCTGTCAAAAAATCATACACAATTTTCCATTTCAAAAACCCGGTTCTCAACACGCGTTATAAGTGAGGGGGAAAAGATGAGAATCCCTGCAAGGTCAGATCTATTCGCATTTGTACGTATTATACGTACATATACGTATTTGTATTGCTCAGAAAATATACTTTCAAAAATCATCATTTTTTGTCCAAATTGCCTTTTCTGAAATGCCGTTATAGGTGAGGGGCAAAAGAGACAAAACTGAAAGTTCACAATCTTTTTTCCTTTCACCCGGGTAACATTTCGCGTTTTCGTGGGCTAGTTAGTGGAGGGATAAATCGTGATTCAAAAATATATTCCTCTTTAGACCGTGAAAAACGGCTTGAAACGTTGCCGTTATAGGTGAGGAGCAAATACGATCGAGCGGCTGAAAAGCCACTGCCTGTCCCGATTTTGGGACAGGCAGCGCAAAAAGAGTCGAAAATATATTATTATTTCCTTTTTTCGATTGGAAGCCCCGGGTTTTCGTGACCCTTAGAAAGATAGAGAGAAAAATATTTTTTCTGCTGAAAAAGTGGGCCACCCCCGGATTTTTTGTCCGTTAGAAAGATAGAGGGGTTTCTAAGCCCCGAGCACCTTGAAAACTGAATAGCCGATCCGGGCAACACCAGAATGATACTTCCGCCTTGAACGCGTCACAGCATTGGGCGGCTCCGCGGGATGCGGGGGTTCGACAGAACATGCGTGAGAACGACGGCCCTGGATCGGTAGGAAAGTCTCGCACCGCTTTGCGGGAACGGAACACCAACGACAAAGAATAGAGCGGCAGAGCCCGCTCGGAAAGGAGGAAAACACGAAGAAAGCGATAATCAAAAGCATGGCTGAAGTCCATGCCGTGGACGTGGAATGGCTGTGGAAGCCGTACCTCCCGAGAGGCAAGGTATCGATCATCCGCGGCATGCCCGGCGACGGCAAGTCCATGTTTGTCATGGCGCTGATTGCCGCGCTGAGCACAGGCAGACCGCTGTTCAACAAGGATAACTACCGCGAGCCGGTCGTATGCGTGTACCAAAGCGCGGAAGACGCGGTCGACGATACGATCAAACCACGGCTCGATTCGGCGGCGGCGGACTGTACGCGGATCTTCTTTATCGACGAGCATGACGATCCCCTGTGCTTCACGGATGAACGCATCGAACAGACGATCCTGGAAAAGAACGCCGGGCTGTTTGTGCTCGATCCGCTGCAGGCGTATATCGGTGCAGACGTGGACATGCACCGCGCGAACGAAGTGCGTGCCGTCATGAACAGCCTTGTGGATGTTGCCCAGCGCACCAAGTGCGCGATCCTGCTGATCGAACACCTGAATAAGATGAAAGGCGGACCGGCGATCACGCGCGGGCTCGGCTCCATGGACATCAGTGGAGCCGCGCGCAGTGTCATGCTGCTCGGTTCGAAGGACGATCATTCGGATGAGGTCTATCTGGCGCACGTTAAATGCAGTCTCGCGCCGAAAGGGCAGACGCTGGTATTCACGAAAGAGGATAACCGGATGTACTTCGAAGGCGTCAGTGAGATCAGCGCGAACCAGCTGCTGAACTGTGGAGACCTGCCGGACTACAAGCCCACGAAGCTCGAGCAGGTATGCGCGACGCTTCTGGAAGTGTTCCAGAACGCGGACGAGATCCAATGCCAGCAGATCTACGATTTCTTCCTCGAAAACAGCATCAGCAAGCGCACTGTTGACGAGGCAAAGAAGAAGCTCGGCATTCATTCTGCCAAGCGCGGCGACGCGTGGTACTGGCTGCGTCCGCAGCAGGTCAAGGAAGATTGCAACATTGTGTGTCTTTAAGCGTTGCAATCTTCCGTACCCGGCGGCATATCCGATAAAAAGCTCTATGCTTTTTATCGCTGCCGACGTACATGGACGGTCCCGGACCGTCCGCCGGCTCCCTGCAGGGGCACACCACCTATCGTATAGGTGTAGTGTGTTATACTGCTTTGCCGCTTCGGGAGGAACTCCCGATCCGAGCAGTCGCCTGCGGGCGAAGAAAACGAGGGAATACAGTGCGTTCCCGAGGCTTTCTTTGCTGCGGCAATGCAGGATTCTGAACCCCCGGCAGGGCGTGAATCAACATTGCAATCTCTAAATACACACACCTTGCAATGTTCCCTTGAACAATCCAAATCAAAGAAAAGAGGTACTTATGGAACAGAAAATCAAATGCAATGTCGTCCGGAATCTCTGTAAGATTTCGGAGAACACCCGCGGTTATACCGTCGAAGCGAATCTCGTTTCCTGGAACGACGCGGCTCCCAAGCTGGACATCCGGCAATGGTCGCCCGATCACATCCCCTGCAAGGGGGTCACTCTGACCGAAGCCGAAGGGATGCTCCTGTATACAGCGCTGAAAGACTACTTCAAAAAGGAGGAATGTGAAGTATGAGCTACGCGATCATGCGTTTTCAGAAATGTGCCGCAGGCGGCGTTCCCGCCAGAAACCGGCACAACGAGCGGTTGAAATCGGAGTATAAAAGCAATCCGAAGATCGACCTTTCCCGGTCCCATCTGAACTACCATCTGGTGGAGCCGAACGGAAAATACAAACAACGGTATACGGAGATGATCGAACAGGCCGGGTGCCGGACACGCACCAACAGCGTTGTCATGGTGGAAACGATGCTTACGGCATCACCCGAGTTCATCTCAAAACTGAATCCGGCGGAACAGCGGCAGTACTTTGAAAGGGCTGCCGCTTTTCTGTACGACCGGATCGGAAAGGAGCATGTGATCTCGGCGATCGTCCACATGGATGAAACGTCACCGCACATGCACCTCTGCTTCTGCCCGATCACGAAGGACGGTCGCCTGTCCGCCAAGGACATTCTCGGCAACCGTGCGCGGATGTCGGAATGGCAGGATGACTTCTACGAGTACATGCACGGGTTCTATCCGGAGCTGGAACGCGGGCTGCCGTCGGCGATCACGCATCGGAAGCACATCCCGCCGTATCTGTTCCGGGCGATGGACAACGCGAGCAAGAGCTACGATGCGATCATGAAGGCGCTCAGCGACGTAAACGTCTTCAACGCGGGCAAGAAGCGAGATGAGGCTGAGAGAGTGCTCGGACAGCTTCTGCCCGATCTCTACAAACTGCAAGCACAGTCAAAACTGATCGACGAGCAGGCGAAAGCGCTGCGGGAAGCGATTAGGCAAAAAGACGCGCTGCTGGAAGAACAGGATGCAGAGCTGTTTGCTCTGGGATGTAAGATCGACGCTCTGCAGACCGAGAAGGACCGCGCCGTCGCGGCGATCGAAATGGTTCCGCCGGAAATACGGCGCGTGCTGGAACAACAATCTAATCATTACAGAAAAGAAAGGTAAATCGTTATGAAAGAAAAGAAACCGAATCCCAACTGGAACAGCGTACTGGAGGCGATCGGCGCGAAACCGAAAAACACCTCGGACACCGGGAACGGCGGTGAAGCCGCAGCGATCACCATGATGCCGCTCGCACGGCTGCACCCGTTCCGGGAGCATCCGTATCACGTGCGGGAGGATGCTGAGCTGAACGCTTTGCGCGACAGCATCGAGCAGAACGGCATCTTATCTCCGATCCTGGTTCGTCCGCTGGAAGGAACGGATGATTACGAGATCATTTCCGGACACCGACGCGCAAAGGCCGCCGAGCTCGCGGGGCTGACCGAAGTCCCGATCATCGTCACCGATATCGACCGCGACGACGCCATCGTGCAGATGGTGGACAGCAATCTGCACCGGGAGCATTTGCTTCCGAGCGAGAAAGCATTCGCCTACAAGATGAAACTGGAAGCGATGAAGCATCAGGGAACTTTGTGCCAAGTTGGCACGAAGTCACGAAGCGATGAGATGCTTGCCGATGACAGCGGTGAAAGCGCACGTACAGTGCAGCGCTATATCCGTCTGACCAACTTGATCCCGGAACTGTTGGAGTGCATGGACCGGGGCGAGATGGCGCTGACCGTCGGCGAGGCGCTGTCCTATCTAAGCGAAGAAATGCAGTACGCGGTGCTGGACGCCATGGAAGAACAGGGATGCACCCCCTCGCTCTCCCAGGCGTGCCGGATGAAGAAGCTGTTTTTGGACGGACAGCTCACGGAGGATGATGTCTTCGATATTCTCGCGGAAGAAAAGGCCAATCAGCGCGAGATGGTGAAGATCCCTCTGGACGTTCTGCAGCTCTTCTTCCCGGATTATACACCGCTGCAGATTAAAAACGCGATTGTACGGATGCTGGAACAGCAGAAAAAGCCGCAGAAGCGCAGCAGGGAGGAAGAGCGATGAACTGTGAATATCTGCTTTTTTCCGAAATATTAAAAAAGTTTCGGATTTACCGTCCCGTACATTCGTGTTTTCGGACGAACCGTGATACGCTTCTTTTGACCGATGAGGCAGAACGATGAAAAAAGCGGAACGCGTCGGGGCGGAAAAGGTGTGCATCCCGGTCATTGCACACTACATCGTAAACAGAAAGACCAAGCAGGTGACCAGAGCAAACATGGACTGCGGGGAGATCACGGTCCGGGACCTTGCCGTATTTCTGGCAGAAGGGTTCGGGATGGATATCCCCGATAACACGGAAGGGAGGAATGCAGATTGAAGGCTGCGATTTACACACGGTTCAGTTCCGATCATCAGACGGAAATGAGCACACAGGCACAGGTCCGGGCGTGTTCGGAATTCGCGAACAACAACGGAATGGACATCTACCGCATCTATTCCGACGAGGCGATCTCCGGCACCGAGGAGAAAACCGACCAGCGCACACAGTATAAAAACATGCTGGAGGACGCGCATAATCACAAATTCAATGTTCTGCTGATCCATAAGTACGACCGCGTGGCGCGTTCACTGGAGGAGCACGTGCGCCTGTCCAAGCTGCTGGACAAGGAACAGATTCCGATCATCGCCGTCGCGCAGAACTTCGGACAGAGCATTGAGGGCGATTTCGCCAAGCAGATGATGTGGGTGCTGTCGGAGTATTACAGCAAGAACCTGTCGAAGGAGGTTCGGAAGGGGCATCGCGAGGTTGCGTTGAAGGGGCTGCATAACGGCGGCCCCGCCCCCTTCGGGTATCGGATCGTCGATCAGAAGCTGGTGATCGACGAGTCCGAAGCCATATGGGTCAGAAAGATGTACGACGCCGCGCTGAACCGCAACGGCTTTCTGGGCGTGATGCGCGAGATGAAGGAAGCGGGCGTACGCGGAAGGCTCGGAAAAGAGATCAAGTACCCGCAGATCTACGAGATCCTGCGGAACGAAAAGTACGCGGGGATCTATGTGTATTCCCTGGAAGGATGCCGGCATCGCAAAGAGCGGGAGGAATCCGAGAATATCATTCGGATCGACGGCGGGATCCCGGCGATCGTGGACAAAAATACATTTGATGAGGTGCAGAAAATCATGGATTCACGGAAACAATGCGGAAGAAAGCAGAACGAATTTCTCTGCAGCGGACTTGTCTACTGCAAGTGCGGAGCAAAGATGCACGTCCACCGCTCCCCGAACCGGCACGGTGACAAGTATGTGTATTATGCATGTAAGGATAACTGCGGCGCGCCGACGGTACGCGAGGATGTGCTCCTTAAGGCTGTGAAGGATTATCTGAGCGAACTGATCTCCGAACCGATGCAGATCAAGATCGCGCATTTTCTTCGCTCCTATAAGGATCATAAAAAGGAATGCCGGAAATCCTTTGCGGCGGCGATCAAGAAGCAGATCGATCAGAAGCGGACGGAATACAACAACCTGATCCGTAATCTCTCCACGTCCGCTTTTGCGCCGGACGTCGTTGCCGACATCAGCGCGCGCATGAACGAGATCAAGAACGAGATCGAAACGCTGGAAAACACCGAGCCGCCTGAGGAGTATACTTCGGATGCCATCGTCAAGTGGCTGCAGTCGATCCGCGAAGCGCCGGACAAGCGGGCGATCCATCTGCTGATCGAACGGATCGAAGTCAGCACGGATAAAAAAACAACAGACATTAAAGTGACTTCCACGTTAACGTCTGTTGTAAACTTGGTAGCGGCGATCCGATTCGAACGGATGACAGGTCGGGTATGAACCGACTACTCTGGCCAACTGAGTTACACCGCCATTGGTACGGTTATTATAGCGGATGATTTCCGCTGTGTCAAGGGCTTTTTACAGGAAAAAGTACTGCACAAGCCCGCCGATCGCCAAGCTCAGCGCGTTTGCCGCGATCGAAAACAGCAGGAGCTTTGCGCGCCGGACGTCCGCGTATTTTCTGACATAATACCGGTACTCGATGAACACGACCGCGATCTCCAGCGCCGCGAGCACGATCCAGTAAGCGATGTACGCAGACGAAAGCATCGCCGCGGCGATCAGCAGCATCAGGTTCAGCGTTGGGTTGGTGATCGCGTTGATCGCAAAGACGTATCTGACCGGGCGGAGCTTAAAACACAGCGCGGTCAGCCATTCGACGAGGAACGTGATCGCGACCGGCACGAAGAAGATCAGCAGGATCGCGGAAAGGATCGCCGCGCCCGTTTCGCAATTCGTTTTCGTGTTATAATACGCGGTTTTATCCTCCAGAAGATTCCTGCCGCCGTCGTAGACATATTTCCCGTACAGCACGATGCTTGCATCGTTCGAGCGCGTTTCGGTCCCGTCCGGCGCGACGCAGACAAGGCAGAACCGTTCGTCGCCCTCGCGGAAGAAGAACCGGACGTCCTGTCCGCTTTTGCCGGTCGCCGTTCGGGACTCCGCCTCCCGGAAAACGCCGTCCGCGCCCGCAAGCAGGATCGTGACCGTCGTGCCCTCCTCCACCTCTTCGAGATAGACACGGAGCTCCCACGGATCGCGCGCAACGGAATTCGCGCTTGCGGCGTGCGGGATCAGCAGGATCAGCACGACGAGAAGCAGCAGGCAGATTCGTTTTTTCATGGGCGGTCCTCCCGGCGTTTTTTTCAGTATACCACACCGGGCGGCTTCGTTCAACCCGCGGCGAAACGAAAAAGCAACCGAACAACAACTACATACTATCCGCACATTTGGGCTGTACCAGTGCCCCCTTCCTGAAAGGTAAAATACGTACTGAAAGGGTGGTGTCTATATGGATGCAAATGAAAAAATCAGAACCATGATGACAAGCCGAGGATGGACGCCGTACAAGCTTGCTAAGGAAAGCCATTTGTCCGAAAACACCATAGCAAATCTGTTCAAGCGGAATTCGGTGCCGTCGATCTATACGCTGGAAGCGATCTGTCGGGGCTTTGGGATTACCTTGTCCCAGTTCTTTGCGGAGACGGAAAACATGGTTGAACTGACACCGGAACTGGAGGAGCTTTTTGAACGGTGGAAGCCATTAACACCGACGCAGAAACGCCTTATCCTTCAACTCATGCAAGAACTGTAATCAGAGAAAATGCCCTTCCTTTTACAACACCCAGACGGAGGCAATATGGAACATAAACCAAAGATTAAGAAACTTTTTCTGCTGCTCATTCCCGTCGCGCTGATCCTGATCGCCGGCGCCGTGTTCGCCGCGCTGTATTTCCCCGCGGAAAAAACGTACCGGAACGCGCTGCAGGCGAAAGAGCTGCCGCACGAGGAAGCGTGCGCCGTGCTGAAGGACGCGATCCGCGATCTGGACGGCAAGCCGCTGTTTGCGGACAAGCAGAGCGAACTCGCGATCCTGCTCGGCGAGCTCATTCTCGACCACACCTACGAAAACGCGATGGATCAGAGCGGCGATCTGCCCTACGGGGAGGCGTGCGCGATCCTTCGCGACGCCATGCAGACGCTCGAGGGAAAGCCGCAGTACGCAAGCCGGTACGATGCGCTGCAGCTGCAGCTGGAGGAATTGACGAATGCGGAGATCGAATATGCGATCGACGCGGGCGAAACGGCATACGCGCTCGAACTGATGCAGCCGATGACCGACGAAAAAACAGCGCCGTTCTACCGGATGATTTACGACAAAGCGGCGGCGCTGGACGAGGCGGGCAAGCCGCTGGACGCGATCGACCTGTTCCTTACGATCGGCGGATATTCGGATGCGGCCGCCCGCGCGGAAGCGATCCGGGCGCGGTTGCAGTTTGAGGAGGCGTCCGCCGTCTTTACCGGAAGCAATTACGACGAGGGCATTGCGGCGCTTTATGCGCTGCACACCGCGGACGGCGACGCCGCGGCAAAGGCACTGGAGGAGGCGCGGATCGCGCGCAGAGCGTCGGTTCGCAGCGCGGCGCAGGGCATCGTTTCCGCCGGTGCATGGCACACCGCATGGATCGAAAACGGCAGTATCCGCTATGCGGGCGACGCGCGCTGCACCGTGCCGGAAACGCCGGTCGACCGCGTATTCGCCGGTCTCGGCTCGGTCTTCGGGCTGAAGGACGGCGCCGTCATCCCGTTCGGCGAGACCTTCGGCGGCGGGGAAACGATCGCTTCGCTCAGCGGCGTGACCGACATGGCGATCGGGCTCAATCACGCGCTGTTTCTGAAGGCGGACGGCACGGTCGTCGGCGTCGGCAGCCGGGCGTTCGGCAAGCTGGACGTTTCCGAGTGGTCGGATATCGCGGACGTCGCCGCCGGCGCGTGGCATTCGGCCGGATTGCAGTCGGACGGCACGGTCGCGGTCTTCGGCAATAATCTGTTCGGACAATGCGACGTAACCGGCTGGTCCGGGATCGCGGCGATCGACGCGGGGCTCTGGCACACCGTCGGATTAAAAGAAGACGGTACGGTCGTCGCCTGCGGCGACAACACCTACGGACAATGCAACGTCTCCGGCTGGACGGATATCGTCGCCGTTTCCTGCGGCGCGTGTACGACGGTCGGGTTGAGATCGGACGGCACGGTCGTCGCCTGCGGCGACAATGCGGCGGGACAATGCGGCGTAACGAACTGGACGGAGATCGCGGCGATCGACGCGGGCGCGTATCATACGGTCGCCGTGCGCATGGACGGCACGATGCTGACCGCGGGACTTGTGCCGGAGGGCACGCTTGCTTCCGCGCCGGTCTTTGCTTCCGACTGGGCGCTCGATCCCGTTCCCGACGCGACGGAACGCGCAGACGCGGCCGCGACCGCATATATCGAGGGCAAAACCAGCGACGTCGGACCGTGGCTGTATCTGGATCCGAACGGCGCGGCGATGATCTGCATCGACGATTCCGAAGCGAAGCGGCCGTTCCGCGTCGATATGATCGCAACGGCGAACGCGCTGCCGAGCGGACGCGTAACGGAGCCGGACGCGAAGCCGAACTTTGCGGGCATTATTCATATGAAGAGCGAAATGGTGCAGGATCAGGCGAAAAAGGCGCATGCGGTCATCGGATTCACCGGCGACTACATCGGCTTCACCTCGAACCGGAAGGGCGTCATGATCCGCGACGGCATCGTGTATTACGACCGGACGGAGACCACGACGCTGGCGATCCATCCGGACGGCACGCTGAAATTCTTCGATAAAAAGCAGATCGACGCGAAAACGCTTCTGGAGCAGGGCGTGAAGGACAGCTTCTCCTTCGGTCCGCTGCTGGTGAAGGACGGAAAATCCCTGATCGAAAACACGGAGGCGAACCGTTCCATCACCATGCGCGTCGCGTTCGGATACAGCGATCCCTATCACTACCTCGCGCTCGTTTCGCTGCGGGACCGCGCGAATCAGTATTCCTATTATACGACGGCGATCACGATGGTGACTTACGGCGCAAAGCTCGCCTATAACTTCGACGGCGGGCACTCCACCTCGCTCGACTTCATGGGCAGGGAGCTTTCGATGATCAATTTCGACGGAACGGAACACCACAATATCCGCGGTCTTTCGGACTTTGTGATGTTCCTGGAAAATTCCGATGTGAAATAAGAAGGAGACCGGTTACGGGAGGAACGGATCGACCGGCTTGTTGGTTTTGAACATTTCGATATACGCGTCGTAACGCGGATGCTCGCGCCAACCCGCACCCGTGGACGTGGAGGTCGATTCCAGATCAAACTGTGCGTTCGGGAAGGCGTCTTTCAATGCGGAGATGCCTTCCTTTCCTATATCTTTCGCCGTCTTGGCGCCGAACCAGATGCGCTCGAGTTTCCTGCAGGACAGCAGCGCGGACACGTCCTTCACCTTCGACCAGCACAGATTGACGTCCAGAAGCTCGTCGTGATCCGCGAGCGGGGTGACGTCCGAAACGCCTGTCAGAAACAGTTCGATGTATTTCAGTTTCTTGAGCTCCTTCAGCGGCGAAATATCCTTCAGCTTGCGGTTGTCGGCAAGGATCAGCACCTGAAGATTTTTCAGCGGACGGATCCATTCGATGTCCGTCAGGTCGTTGTGCCCGAGGTCGAGGGCGATCAGGTCCGTGCAGTAGCGCAGATCGTCCGCGTTTTTGGACGTTACGCGGTTGGTGTTGTCCCACATCTGCCGCGAAGAGAACGCGACGGCGTCGGTCCGTACGCGCCATCCCCTGACGTGAACGGTCCACACGACCTTGACGTCCGGATAGCGGTCCCGGATGGCGGCAAGCTGCTTGTTCGTCAGACTGCAGTCATGCATTTCAAGCCGCTTGAGCTTCGGGAAGTTTTGAAGCGCGTCCGAGAACGCTTCATAGGACGCGATCTTCGCCTCGCTGAAATCGAGCGTCTCGGCAAAGCTGTCCGCCGGCTTTCCGTTCAGAAGGATCGTGCGGCGGAACGCGGCGTCAGGGAACCGTTCGCACAGCGCGTCCTTCTGCGCGTCGGACAGCGCCGTCTCCGTAAGATCGACCTCTGCAAGCGCGGGGAAGCAGGCAAGATACGCCGCAAGCGCATCCGCGTCCTGTTCGCCGGAAAACGCGAGCGCCGTCGCGTCCGACGACGAAGCGCCGTATACCGCATCCGTCCAGAGGAATTTCACCGCAGGCGCTTCCTGCTCCGCCGCGGCGACGCTTTCGCGCGAAACCGAAGCGTTCGTCAGATCCAGACAGGTCAGGGCGGGGCAGAGCCGCAGCGCGGCGCCGATCTCCTCCGCCGAGGAAACGGCAAGCGTTTCGACCGTCTCCGCGGGCTCGCCCTCGATCAGAATGCGGTCCGTAAAAGCGACGTCCGGAAATGCGTCAAACAATGCGGCGCGCGCCGCCTCGAACGAGGCGAGATCCGTCTTCTCCGGATCGACCGCAAAGGTCAGTTCGACTTCGCGGCATGCGGGCAGCGCGGAAAGCGCCTTTGAAAGCGCGGACAGGTCTTCGACCGGCGCTGCGATCGTCAGCGATTCCGCATCCGCAGGGATCTCTTCTCCGAACAGCTCGATCGTCTGCACCGGCGCGGGCGTTTCGGCGGCAGCCGTCTGTACGCCGACCGCCTCCTCCCCCGGTTCCGCCGTATTCTCCGGCACGGGGGTGCTCCCGCTCTCCGCACGGTTTTCCGCGGGATCGCCGCACGCGGCGGTCAGCAGCGCGGCTGCGATGCAAATGATCCATATGATCGTCCGAAAACGTCGCATTGTTTTTTCTCCCGATCCTGATGATGATCCAGTATACCATACTGCAGTCGCGCGCGCAAGCGACCGGTTTCGCGAAAAATCGATGAAATTATTTTTCCCGTTGTCCCAAAAAAGGACTTTTCTTTTTTCGGTTTTCTGTTATACTGTGATTATGCGAACGTTTGTTCGTATAATCCGCAGGAAAGGAGATCGGAAATGTGCGTAAAAGAATGGAAGCGGATTGCGGAATGGGAGGCAAGTCATTACCGGGAGCGCGTCGCGTTTTTAAAGGGCGTTGAGGACGCGGGCGGCGGGTTTTCGCCGCGGGCGGCGCAGTACCGGAAATGGGTGCGCGCGGTGGACTGCGTTCTCGCTTACCTCGCCCGGAACGATACGGAAAAAGAGCGGTTCTTCCGCGCGTGCTTCGGGATCGACGGCGGTCGGAAGCAGACCGACAAAAAAGGCATGCTCGCGCTGACCTTCCCGTTTCACGCGGGGCTGTCGACGCTGTACCAATGGCAGAACGAGCTGCTGTCGCTGCTTTTGATCGCGGCGGCGCAGACCGGTGCGATCGTACCGTTTCGGAGCGAAACAAAAAAATAGCCGAACGAAACAGACCGGAAACGGTCTGTTTCACCTTTTTGCGGAAAACATGCAGAACCGCCGCCGTCCGCCGGATCGCCGCCACACAGCGCCGCGGGTTTTTCATGCATCATGCACACGGGCAACCGTTACTATTTCAAATTATTTATGTTATTTCGTATTTTTCGGATCGGATTATGAATTATACATTGAGTATTCAAACCGCCTATACCGCATATGCACGGATGCAAAAACGGTGGATAACTCCGGAAAAACCGATGCCGCGTGCCCGAAATTGTGGATAACTGTGTGGACGGTGTGGAAATGTATGCGATTATGCACCCTTTTGCAACGGAATGAATATTCACGCATGGACGTGCGGATTGTCAAATAATGCCGAAATCACTGCGTTTCCGCAACCGCGGCCGAAAAAACATTTATGCATGCAGAAAATCGTTCAGCGTCCGCAAAGCCCCGCGGCGTCTTGATTTTTAGGCGGATCCGCGTTATACTTTCAGCATGATGCAAAAAAACGTTTTTTTCAGTCGAATTCTGCCGGTCCTGCTCGTGCTGCTGCTGTGCGCATGCGCTTCGCCGCAGCGCGCCGCGGACGCTTCCGGTTCCCCTTCTTTCGTGCCCGAGGAAACGCCGGTCGACGATACGGTTTCCTTTGTGACGCCGGAGCCGACCGAGCCGCCGACGCCCGCGCCCACACCGACGCCGACGCCGGAGCCGACGCCGACGCCGGAACCCACGCCCACCCCGGAACCGACGCCTACGCCGACGCCGACGGGGCTCTGCGGCGGGCGCTATCCGGACAAGTTCTCCGAAACGCCGGTGCTGGAGGAAAACAGCTATTCGGACAGCGGACTCTCGATCACGATCACGCGATACGACGACAACCGGGAGATCTGCCGGCAGATCGCGGTCTATTACGTCGCCGACGTGTATGTGCAGGACATCGAACGTCTTAAGACCGCCGCGGCGGGCGGCGATTTCGCCGTTTCCAAAACGCAGCGCGTCGCCGACATGGCGAAAAATAACAACGCGCTGCTTGCGCTGTCCGGCGATTACTTCAATTACCAGAGCAAGGGCGTGATCATCCGCAACGGCGTTCTGTACCGGAATAAGCTCGACAGCCGCCGCGATCTGTGCGTTCTGTACCGGGACGGCGTGCTGAAGACCTACGAGGTCGGCACATACAATCCGACGGAGATCATCGCCGCCGAGCCGTGGCAGACCTGGCAGTTCGGTCCGGCGCTGCTCGACGAAAACGGCGCGCCGAAGACCTCGTTCAACACCGCTCTTTCCGACCTGAACCCGCGCTGCGCGATCGGCTATTTCGAGCCGGGACACTACTGTTTCGTCGTGGTAGACGGACGCAGGGACAATTATTCGAAGGGCGCGACCATGCAGGAGCTTTCCCGCATCATGTATAAGCTGGGCTGCACGGCGGCGTACAATCTGGACGGCGGTCAGTCCGCGCAGATGTATTTCAACGGCGCGATCCGCAACCGCAATTCCGGCGGACGCTTGATCGGCGATATCATCTATTTCATGGGATCGGAAAACTGAATACGAAAAAAACCGGTCTCCTGCTTCGGAGACCGGTTTTTGACGGAACCGTTTAATCCCAGATCCTGTACGCCATCAGGAAGTGGCTCTGCCAGTAATTGCTGTTCAGAATGTTGCCGTCCGTGATGCGGACCTGTCCGCGCGAGGAGGACGCGTCGATCATCTTGCCGTTGCCGAGATAGATCCCGACGTGACCGGTCGCCATCGACGAACCTTTGAACACCAGAACGTCGCCGCGCTTCAACGAGCTCATCGAATTGATGCGCTTGTACTTCGTGCAGGTGCGCCACATGATGCTGGTCATGTAGCTTTGCTTGACGCCCGCCTGGTTCAGACACCAGAACACGAAGCCGGAGCAGTCGAACTGATTCGGTCCCTTCGCACCGCGTACATACTTGCAGCCGACCTTGGTTTCCGCGATCGAAATAAACTTTTCCACGCCGCTCGGCTTCGGCGTCGTCTTGGCGGTGGGCTTCGGCGTGGGCGTCTTCTTTCCGCCCGGTTTCGGCGTGGGCGTCTTCTTGACCGATGCGGTCTGCGCCGCCTTTGCGGTGCTGCTGTTCAGCTTTTCCTGCGTCTTTGCGTTGATTTCGCCGCTCTGCGAAAGCCCGTTGCGCTTCTGGAACGACTTGACCGCATTCACCGTTGTTTCGCCGTAATAGCCGGTGATCTGGCTGGAGCGGAGATATCCGAGCTTCACGAGCCGCTGCTGCGCCGCGCGGATCTTCGATCCGCTCATACCGAGACGCATCGCATACGCGACCGCGTTTTTGGAATCGATCTGCTCCATCGTCGCGGGACCGAGGCAGCCGTCGCGCACGAGACCGTTCGCCTCCTGAAACTCCTTGATCGCGGAGACGGTCTTGCCGTCCATCTTGCCCTTGCACTCATAGCCGCTTTCAAGGTAGCCGAGCTTTACGAGCCGCTGCTGATACCGGATGACGTTTTCGTCTTTGTCGCCGGATTTGAAGTAATTGCCGACGACGTCGCTCGAATACAGCGTGTTCAGCGTCTTTGCGCCGACCTTGCCGTCGACCTTGAGCTTGTTCGCGCTCTGGAACGAACGGATCGCCGCCGCGGTCTTTTCGCCGAACGTGCCGGTCCGGCTGCCCTTTTCGAGATAGCCGAGCTCATAGAGGCGGTCCTGCACTTCCTTGACGTCGTCGCCCTCGTCGCCCTCCTGCATGACGTATTCCTTCGCCTGTCCGCCGACGAGCAGCGCGTAGGTCTGTTCGCCGAGCATGCCGTCCGGCGTGAGGTCGTTGTGCCGCTGGAACGTGGTCAGCGCGTCCTGCGTCTGATTGCCGAAATAGTCGGTCGGCTCATCGAAATCCATGTAGCCGAGCTCCATCAGCTTCGACTGCACGGTCAGGATCAGCTCGTCGTTGTCGCCCTTTTTCAGCGTTCTGCCGTTCAGATAATTCGTCGGCTCGTCCGGATCCGGCGTCGTCTCGACAACCTGCGTCGGCTCCGGCGTTTCGGGCGGCAGGGTTGCCGGGACCTCCGTCGGCGCCTCGGTGGGACGCTTTACCGCGACCGTGTCGTTCGCAAGTCCCGGAACCGGAACGACGGGCTGTATGTTGACCGCCCCGACCGCTTCGCCGTTCACGGGTGCACGGCTTGTCCCGCACTTTGCGATGGCGAGACTCCCGCACACGATCCCGACGATCAGGCAGAGTATCAGCAGGATCGTTCCCAGCACGATCAGGATCCGCAGCAGCTTCTGCGGAACGAGCGATTGAAATTTTTTCCGCAAGCTCTCAAAAAGAACCTTTCCGGACGTTTTTTCCTGTTGTTCCATAGTCTTTTCCCTCATCCTCTACCATACCACGGAAATGTGTCATAAATGCGGACGAAACCAAAACATTTTCATCCCTGCGGATAGGTGGACAGCGCGCTTAAAAGTTCTTCCCGGATCTGCGCGCGTCTCCACGCCGGCGCCAGCAGCGTCGTGTGCTTCAGATTGCCGACCAGGAACCGGTGCACCATTTCCCACGGCGCGTCGATCTCGGCACGGATCGTTTCCCCCTCGGGACGCATTTTCACGGCGTCGCCGAACGTATCGATGAGTTCTCCCGCCAGATTTCCCGCGCAGAGCACGGTGTGACGCTCCATGACGTCGGTGCGGTAGATCGTGCGATTCACATACGCCGCAATGTCCAGCCCGTCCCTGCACTCGATCAGCGTTTCCGCCTCGCGCGCCGGAACGTCGGAAAGCGTTACCTCTTCCATCAGATCGCAGCGGTAATGCAGAAGCCGCCCGTAGCCGGACACGGACACGATCACATAATAGTATCCCTCCGCAAGAAACAGCGCGTAGGGCGACACCGTAAACGGCGTTTCCCGCTGCGGCGACCTGCTGCCGTCCTTTTCGACGACGGCGTACAGAAAGCTGACCTGCACCTTCTTTTCGATCGCTTTCTTCAGAAGATCGAGCGTATCGAACACCGTTTCGGACTGCTTCATCCGTTCCGCGTCGGACACATAGACCGGCACGCTGTCCTGCAGACGAACGATCTCCGCTTCCGTCCGGTCGGAGCGCGGCGCACGCAGATACGCGTCCAGCGCGGCGGGATCGTGCTCGTGCGCGGCGGCCGTTTCGGTCTTCAGATAATACCCCTTGCCGTTTTCCTGATACGCGGAAAGCGGAAATCCCATCTCCTGCAGAAGCAGCAGATTCCGTCCGACCGCCTTGCGCTCGGCGATCATGCCGTGATCCTTTTCAAGAAATTCGATGATACGACGCGTCGACAGCGGATCCGTCTTGTTCGCATGCTGCTCCAGCACGCGCAGAATGCACAGCGAAAGCGCTTTCTTCCCCTTTACTTCCGACATACCGATCTCCCCTTATTCCTCGTAATAATCGCCGCGGCGATAGTCGTACAGCACACCCTCGTACTTCTTCGGCTCCTCTAAAACCTTGCCGCAGCCGATCGCGACGCACGCGACCGGATCCTCCGCAACATAGCACGGAACGCCGATCTGTTCCGCAATATACTGATCCAGTCCGAACAGCTGCGCGCCGCCTCCGGTCAGGCAGATGCCTCTCGACGCGATGTCGCCCGAAAGCTCCGGCGGCGTCTGCTCGAGCGTATCCTTGAGCGCTTCCGCGATCGACAGAAGCGGCTCGGCAAGCGCGTAGGTCAGTTCGTTGCTTCCGAGCTCCATCGAGATCGGAAGACCGCCGCCCAGGGATCTGCCGCGCACCTCCATCTTGAGTTCGTCCTTCCGCGGAAACGCCGACGCGTATGCGATCTTCAGCTCCTCCGCGGCGCGCGTGCCGATCACGACGCCGTGCTGCCGTTTCAGATACCGCACGATCGCAGCGTCAAATTTGTCGCCGCCGACACGCAGCGAATCATGCCGCACCGCCTTGCCCATCGAGGTCACGACCATGTCGCAGGTGCCCGCGCCGATATCCAGAACGATGTTCGCTTTCGGCTCCGTGATGTCGAGTCCCGCGCCGATCGCCGCCGCCACGGGCTCCTCCAGAAGGAAGGTATAGCGCACGCCCGCGCCCTCGGTCGTTTCGATAACCGCACGCTTTTCCACTTCGGTCGCCATCGACGGGACCGCCACGACCGCACGCGGCTTGAAGAAAACGCGGCTGCCGACGATCCGGTTGAAAAACATCGTCAGCATGCGCTCCGTCGCGTCGAAATTCGCGACCACGCCGTCCTGCATCGGACGGATGATCATCAGATTCTCCGGCGCTCTGCCGACCAGCTCCTTCGCCTCCTGACCGATCGAAACCAGCTTGCCCGTCCCGCGTTCCACGGCGGCGATGTTCGGCTCGCGAAGCACGATGCCCTTGCCGCGCACATACGCCAGCACGTTGCTGGTGCCGAGGTCCAATCCGATATCCGATGAATGAAACAGTCCCATAGCAGTCCTTTCGCCGACAATACGGCTTCCTATACTTGTACCATAATTGTACCATGCTGTTTTCGGAAACGCATGAAGAAAGTGTAAACGAATATCTTGCGAAATGTGAATTTTCAGGATATACTGAGGACTATGGAAGAACAGTTTGCAATCAGACAGGCGGAATTCATAACGAGCGCGGGAACGGAGGGAAACTATCCCGAAACGCTGCCGTGCGAGATCGCGATCGTCGGAAAATCGAACGTCGGAAAATCGAGTTTGATCAACCGCCTGACAAACAATCAGAAACTGGCAAAAACGTCGTCGCAGCCGGGCAAGACGCGGCTGGTCAATTTTTTTCTGCTGAACAAAGCGCTGTATCTCGTCGACCTGCCGGGCTACGGGTTTGCAAAGGCGTCGAAAACGGAGCAGAAGAGCTGGGGCGCACTTTTGGACCGTTATCTTCAGAGCGGTCGTTTAAAGCATCTTTTTATGCTGATCGACATTCGTCACGCGCCGACGCAGGACGATCTGATGATGTTCAGATACCTTATCTATTACAATATTCCTTACACGCTGATCGCTACAAAGTCGGACAAGATCGCGAAAACAAAAAGAAAACAGGAAGCGAACAAGCGTGCGAAGGAACTCGGCGCGCCGCCGTTCGCGATCCCGTTTTCATCAGAAACCGGCGAGGGAAAGGCGGAAATTCTTTCACGCATCGGTCAGATTTACAGAGACTGCGAAGCGATTGTAAAAGATTCTTCCGAAGAATGAAAAAAATGCTTGACAGGAGCTCTGTTCCTATGCATACTATGCCATGAAATCTACAGGCGAGGTATGATACGTTTTTATGCTGAAAAAATGCCCGATTTGCGAACTGAATTATATTCACGGAAACGAAACGATGTGCAAGGTTTGCGCGGCGGAACGGTCCAGAAGACGCGCGCCGAAGGTCGAGGACGAGATCATCATGTGCAGCGAATGCGGCGAGAATCCCGCGCTGCCCGGTCACGATCTGTGTGAAGAATGTCTGAAAGAACAGAAGCGTCAGGCGAATCTGGAGATCCTTGCGGATAAAGTCCGCGCGGATGAAGCGGAGGATCCGATCGAAGAGGATATCAGCGAGTCTGTCGACGAGGACGAAGAATAAAATTCTTTGAAAGAGAGGCGTCCATGCCCCGCGTTTATGCCATCGGTGATCTGCATCTGAGTCTGTCCGTTCCGAACAAGGCGATGGACGTGTTCGGTGCGCACTGGAAGGATCATGCGGCGCGCATCAAAGAAGCGTGGCAGGATACCGTTTCGGGGGAAGACCTTGTTCTGATCCCCGGCGATATCAGCTGGGCGATGTACCTGAATGACGCGATCGCGGATCTTGCGTTCATCGGTGAACTCAAAGGAACCAAGCTGATTCTGCGCGGCAATCACGATTACTGGTGGCAAAGCGTTACGAAGGTCCGCGCGGCGCTGCCGGAAAAGATGTACGCGCTGCAGAACGACGTGTTCCGGTTCGGCGATCTATGTATCTGCGGGACGCGCGGCTGGACGGTTCCGGAAAGCGCACATTTCAAGGAAAGCGCGGACCGGAAGCTGTATGAACGGGAATTGATCCGGCTGGATTTGTCTTTGAAGGCTCTTCCGAAGGACGTTTATACGATCGGGATGCTGCATTTTCCGCCGTTTTCGGAAACAGGAGAAAAAAGCGGTTTTTCGAAACGGTTCTCAGAAGCGGGCGTAAGGGACGTCGTTTACGGACATCTGCACGGCGCTTCCTGTAAATATCTGTTCAACGGGGAATCGGACGGCGTGAGATATCATGCGGTTCCGGCGGATTATTTAAACTTCATTCCGAAAGAAATATTATAAAAAAGAAAGGAAATAAAAAGATGTACGTATTCAGTATTGATTCCGTTCCCGGAAAAGAGATCAGCGCGATCGGACTGGTAAAGGGTGCAACCGTTCAGACAAAGCATTTCGGTAAGGATTTTCTGGCAGGTTTTAAAAATCTGATCGGAGGCGAAATCATCAGCTACACGGAGATGCTGAACGAAGCGAGACAGATCGCGACGGACAGAATGATCAAAGAAGCGGAAGCGCTCGGCGCAGACGCGGTGGTCGGCGTCCGTTATGCTTCCTCCGAAGTAATGCAGGGAGCCGCGGAAGTGTTTGCTTACGGTACCGCGGTTAAGTTTCTGAACTGAATAAAAACTCTCCTTTGTGAAAAGGAGATTTTTTTTACTTAGTGGAGGTAGACGCGGTAAACCAAGCAAACTCGCGTCATTAGGCAATAAAAAGCACCCGTTCAGGTGCTTGATTCGGTTTAAGTTTTAGTACCACATTGCAACGCTTTCGGTTCGGTTTTCGTTGCTTGCAAAGATTCGTTTCAGTTCTTTTGCCGCATGATGAACATAATTAAAACTGAAACCATCAACCATCGTATGTTCAATAATATCACCAGTTGACAAGTTTACTTTAAGAAAACCGCCATCGTTAATATCTTCGGGGTGATAAGTTGCAGATGCAATATTATCTTTTATTGCTATTTGTTTTAAGTGAACCATAATACGCATCTGCCTCCTTTTTAATATACGCGCATCGGAACGATCAGGTAAAGATACGCGTCTCCCTGCACCGGACGGATGACGCACGGGCTGATCGGACTGTTAAATTCGACGTAGACCGTTTCATCGGAGATATTTTTGAGAATGTTGATGATGTATTTCGGATTGAAAGCAATGTCGATCGGATCGCCGACGATGCTGACTTCCATCGTATCCTCGCCGCGGCCGACGAAGCTCTCGGCGCTCATGGTCAGCGTGTCGCCTTCAAAATGCAGCATCACGCTGTTGTTGCCTTCTCTTGCAATGAGCTGCGCGCGGTCGGTCATGGTATAGAAGTCCGCCGTATTGACCAGAACGCGCGTTTTGCAGTCCTTCGGAATGATGCGCTTGTAATCGATGTAATTTCCGTCCAGAAGACGTGCGGTCAGACGCGTATCGTTGACCTGCACCGTAAGGTGCGTTTTGGTTAAAGACAGCGTGACATCCTGTTCGGTCTCCTCCGCCATTTTGGAAATCTCGGTAAGAACCTTGCCCTGCACGATCGTGCGCGCGTCGGCTTCACCGTTTTCGCGGTGCAGCGTCGTCATGGCAAACTGGAAGGAGTCGGTCGCAACGAGCGTCAGCCGGTCTTTGTCCGCTTCGACAAGCGCGCCGGTCAGAACCGGACGGGAATCGTCCATCGAAACCGCAAAGACGGTATGATCGATCATACTTCTGAGCTGTTCCGCATTGACCGTGATATTCACGACGTCGCCTTTCGCGCGCATCACCGGAAACTCGTCGAATTCCACGCACTGAAGACGCTGTTTTACTCTGCCGCTTTTGATTTTCAGGATCATGCCTTCCTGTTCGGCATACAGCGGCTCGTTCGGCAGCTTTCTTAAAATTTCGGAAAGAAACTTTCCTTTTAATATACATCTGCCCTCTTCCTCGACGGTCGCGGGAAGAAAACACTCCTTCTGGAACATCAGATCTGAGCAGGTCAGATGCAGTCCTTCGTTTGTCGCTTCGATAAGAACACCCTCCAATGCGGGCATTGCGGAACGGACGGGCAGCGCTTTGATGACGGAGAGAACACCTGCGCACAGGTCTTCGGTTTGCATGGTAAATTTCATATCGGTTCCTTTCCGGCGGTTATCCACCATTTCTTCGGCAATATTCAGATTGTTTCTTTTATTCTTACAGAAGTCGAAGCAGTAGGCGATGTGGAGAAGACGGAAAACCTGTCAAATGCCTTTCGGAGCGTCCTTTTTCGTGTGGGCAACCGGTCCTTTTCCGTGTGGAAAAGAGCTGTTCTTTTCCACGTTATCCTTTTTGTCCGCTTCTTCCTCTTTTCTTCCACTTTACAGAATCACATTCTGTGGAAAACTATCCTTCCCGGATCCGCGTCTTAATACTTTCGATCGTATCCCGGAAAGACGGATCCTCGTCGATCATCTGCGCGATCTTGCTGCAGGCGGAGATCGCCGTGGTATGATCGTTCCGCTCGAACAGCATTGCGATTCTCTTATAAGGAAGACTCAGCATCGTGTGGCAGAAATACATGGCGATCTGCCGCGGAAGCACGACCTCTTTATCCCTTCTCTGTGAAAGAATGCTTTCGATCTGGATCGAATAGTATTCCGCGACCGTTTCCCGGATGCGGTCCGGCGTTACGATGATCTCCTGTTTCTGCGGCAGAAGCTCCTTCATCGCTTCCTTTGCAAGGTTCAGGGTGATCGGAAGACGCCGTAAACGCGCATAAGCGACGACGCGGTTCAAACTGCCTTCCAGTTTCCTGATATTGTCCGGAATGTTTTCCGCGATAAAATTGATGATATCGTCGTCGATCTCGACATGCTCGTTCTGCGCGCGGTTCCGTAAAATTGCGGTACGCGTTTCGAGGTCCGGCACCTGAATATCCGCGACAAGTCCCCATTCAAATCTTGAGGAAAGACGTTCTTCCAGCGCCTTGATCTCCTTCGGCGGACGGTCCGAGCTGATCACGATCTGTTTTCCGGCGTTGTGCAGCGTGTTGAACGTGTTGAAAAACTCCTCCTGCACCGCCTGCTTGCCCGCGATGAACTGAATATCGTCGATCATCAGAAGATCCACGTTGCGGTAGCGCTGCCGGAATTCGACGTTTTTGCCGGCTCTGACCGCTTCGATCATGTCGTTGGTGAACATTTCGCTCGTCACATACACGATCCTTGCGGACGGATTCGCTTCCTTTACGGCATGTCCGATCGCGTGCATCAGATGCGTTTTTCCGAGACCGACGCCGCCGTACAGGAACAGCGGATTATACGCTTTACCCGGCGCCTCGACGACCGCGAGCGACGCCGCGTGCGCGAAATTGTTGGATTTTCCGACGACGAACGTGTCGAACGTGTACCGCGGATTCAGCACCAGAGAATTCAGCGGCACTTCATCCTGTGAAGTCCGGATGAAATCCTTACGCTGATTCGGCAGAATGAGAAGTACGTCCATCACGTCCGGATCCGCTTTCTGTACGGCGGAACGGACGTGATCAAAATAATACTCATTCACCGTGTTCTTCACGATCTCGTCCGACGCTTCCAGAACGAGGATCCCGTTCTGCACGGTCACCGGATCGAGCGCGTCGATCCAGCGGTGAAACGTCACCGCCGAGATCTGCGGCCGGATGATCTCCCGCGCGTCGTACCAGATTTTTTTCAGCTCTTCCATGTGTTTTCCCCAATCTTTTGCGTATAAAATCACAAACGTTCCTTCATAACGCTTTTCTACCGCTATTATCATAACAGATTTTTTTCGGAAAGAAAAGCGTTTTATCGAAAGAAAAACCTGCCGAACATACAAGAATCCATCTTTTTTACATACGATAACGTGGAATAGAGACGTTTTTGCAACAGAAATATGTACGAAAAGAAAAGTTTTCCGCCGTATCCTTGCATCGGGCGGGGCGCGGCGGTATAATCGAACCGACAAAAGAGGTGTATTATGAAAAAGGAATACCGACCGATCGTCAATTCCGATTTGATCGGAGACTACATCACCATAGCGCTTCCGGGCTTTTCGGGCGCGCGTGAAAAGCCGGAGCCGTGCCGCATCCATTATCTGACGATGGGCAGCGGCGAACCGCTGCTGCTCGTGCATTCTGCCGCGCAGTCGATCTACACCTGGCGTGAGCTGATGCCGAAGCTCGCCGATTCCTACTGCGTGATCGCGATCGACCTGCCGGGCTTCGGGTTCTCCGACCGGCCGCTTTCGCTGAATTATTCGGTCGATTCCATGGCGGACGTGCTGGTGCTCTGTCTCGACGCGCTCGGCGTAAAGCGGACGCACGCGCTCGGCGTGACGATGGGCGCGGTTTATACCATGTTTGCGGCGGTGAAATATCCGGACCGGTTCATGAAGGTCATTGCGCTGACGCCCGGCGGGATCACGGAACGCATGCCGAAAAAGATCAAACGGCTCGAACGCCCGCTCGGCGCGTTCTACCGCGAGATGTACTCGAAAAAGGATTTTGAGCAGTATATGCCGCTGTTCTATTATGACGGAACGCTCTGCACCGACGCGGTCGTGGAGCAGTACTATAAGACCTGCGACGATCACGCGGCGCGGGAGGCGATCATGTACGCGATCCGCAACTTTGACGAGGACTATGCGTTCGACGTGATTCAGCGGGCGAACCGCGAATTCTTCATCCTGTGGGGCGAGGAGGATAAGCTGTCTCCGATCGCGCGGCTGTTTGAGATCCGCAAGATGATGCCGGACAGCGTGTACCACAGCATCCGCAACACGGGACACTGGATGCACGAGGAAAAGGCGGCGCAGATCGCGGAGGCGGCGGACCGCTATATCCGATACCGGGGAGAGGGATCATGATCGAATCGTTTGCACTCGGCGACACGGTGCGCATGAAAAAGCCGCACGCCTGCGGAAACGATCTCTGGACGGTCACGCGCGTCGGCGCGGACGTCAAGATCAGATGTCTCGGCTGCGGACGCGTCGTGATGATCGACCGGCTCGCTTTTTTGAAGGCGGCAAAGAAAATCGTGGAGAAAGAGACGGAATAATGCCGAAAACGGAAACCGAACCGTGGCGCGGCACGGCTTTGTCCGTGCAGGAACTGCGCAGAGAAGCGGAAAAAAGAAACGAATCGATGGAGGGCGGCGCGGCGTGGCGCACGCTGGATTTTCTGCTGTACCTCATGATGGTCGTTCTGATCATGTTCGCGGTGCGGACGGTCCTTCTCGATCCGGTGCGCGTGGACGGCAAGTCCATGCTCGATACGCTCGAGGACGGAGACGTCATGCTGGTCGACCGCACGGCGTATATGTTCAATACGCCGCGGCGCGGGGACATCGTGATGTGCTATTATCCGGATTCGTATTATGAGATCCAGGAGATCCCCTATGCTTCGCGCGTAAAGCGCGTGGTCGCCGTCGGCGGCGATACGATCGAAACGATCGGCGGCGTACTGTATGTGAACGGCGAAGCGGTCGACGAGCCGTATCTCACGCCGGACCGCATCGGGAACCAGTATATCCGGCGGCAGACGATCCCGGAGGACTGCGTTTATGTGCTCGGCGACAACCGCTCGGTGAGCCGCGATTCGCGCTATGACACCGTGGGACCGATCCCGCTCTGCCGCGTCGTCGGCAAAGCGCGGCTCGTGCTTTTTCCCGCAAAGAAGCTGCATCTGGTCTGAATATGAAAACACGCACGGAACGGTATAAAAACGAACACCGGAGACAGAGCGTATTGAGCTGGATCTTCGCCGGGCTCCTCGGGCTCGCGCTCGTCCTTTCCGTGCTGCTTCTGTGGTTCTCGCCCGTGTATGTGGCGGACGAGTCCATGGAGCCGACGCTTTTGCCGGGCGATACGATCTTTTACGATCGCCTGTACCGGCATTTTTACGAGTTTCAGCGCGGCGACATGGTGGTGTTCCGCGATCCGGAAACCGGCGCGCTGCTCATCAAACGGGTGATCGCGCTCGGCGGGGAAACGGTCGAGGCAAAGAACGGCGTGCTGATCATCGACGGCAAGTACGGCGTCGACGAGCGCCGTTACGGCGCGACCGAGCCGCTTGACATTCCGAAGACGACGGTGCCGGAAGGAAAGCTCTTCGTGCTGTCCGACGACCGGAACTACGGCGAGGACAGCCGCAAAAAGACGATCGGCTGCCTGGGACCGGAGGACATTCTGGGGTTTGTGCGCGTACGCCTGCGCGATTTTACGGTTTTCCGGCATTGACGCTTGACGAAACGGCGCGGTTTTGCTATAGTATACCCGACGCGGGGGCGCCGAACGACCTTCGGCTGAGAAGCACCCTTGGAACCTGTTGGGTCATGCCATCGTAGGAAGCGCATCATAACTGCTTTTTCGGATGCTGTCCCAAAGGTACGGCATCATTTTTTTCGGGAGGGAAAACAGAATGAAAAAATCACCCGTGCGTATGTTGGCGGAGGGCGGCGTCAGTATCGCGCTTGCGCTGGTCCTGAGCTATCTGAAGATTCCGGTTGCGTCCCTGGGCGGATCCATCGACTTCGTCATGGTCCCGCTGATCGTCTTTGCCTATCGCTGGGGCTTATGGCAGGGGCTTCTTGCCGGTCTTGCGTTCGGCACGCTCAAGTTCTTCCTCGCGGGCGGCGCCGCGGTGAACTGGCAAAGCATGCTGCTTGACTATTCGGTCGCTTACGCGTTCGTGGGCTTTGCGGGACTGATCCGGAAAAAGAAGAACCTGCTGCCCGTGTCCGCGCTGATCGGATGCTTCGCACGGTATCTTGTTCACGTTGCGAGCGGCGTTACGATCTATAAGGATTACGCGGAATCGGCGGCGGATTTCTTCGGCTTGTCCGTTGCGACGCCGAACGTTATCCTGTATTCGCTTGTTTACAACGCCGCGTACATGCTGCCGAACACGATCATCGCGATCGTCGTCTGCGCGATCCTGATAAAACCGGTGGAACTGCTCGACCGCTTCTGAAACGAACGGCCCTCCCTTGCGGAGGGCCCTCTTTTTTTCATTTGAAAGCAAAAATAAAGAAATGTTCACATTCCGTTTACGGTTCGGTGACATTGTTCCGGTATAATCAAGCCGCATGATATAAACGGGAGGTGTATCCGCATGAAGCGATCGTTGGGATTCGCGGCAGGAATGCTCGGAATCGCGATGCTGCTCGGCTGCTCGGCAAGGGCGACGATCATCGATTCCACGCCGGATACGGAAAAAATACAGATCGTCGGACAGATCGAAACGCCCGCGCCGACGAAAGAAGCACAGCAGGACGCCGCCGCAGTGAACGCTGCGGTCGAGATCGTCGTGACCGATGCGCCGGAGCCGACCGAAGAACCCGCGCCGGAACCCACGCCCGTTCCCACGGAGGAACCGACGCAGGAGCCCGCCGCAACGCCGGAACCGACCGAAGAGCCCGCGCCGGAATCCACCGAAGAGCCGACGCCGGAGCCGACCGCAACGCCGGAGTCCGACCGCTCAAAGGCGGACGCGTTCTGCGAGACCGTGAAAGCGTATCTGGATACGCCGTATCATCGCGGCGGCACGAAGCCGGAAAGCGGCTTCGATCCGGGCGGATTCGTGTATTACTGCCTGAACGAGACCGGCGTCAGGGTGAACCGCAAGACGAGCAAGGGCTATTCCGAATACGACGCCTGGCAGCGCGTGGATTCGATCGACGATCTTCTTCCCGGCGATCTGTGCTTTTTCATGACGCCGGGCAACGAAAGCGTGAACTGCGTCTGCATCTATCTCGGCGGCGGAACGATCATCTATCCGTCCTCGGGCGAGGGCAAGGTCATCACGGCAAGCATTACAAGCAAGTATTGGACGGAAGCGTTCGTGTTTGCGCGGCGGGTGTTCTGAGCATGGAAAAACGCATCGATCGGGAAAACTGGAACCGGAACGCGCACGACCGGCTGTTCGCGCGGCTCGAAGTGCCGTTTTACAGTCTGACGTGGAAGCTGGACGTTACCGAAGCCGCCGCGTTTGCGAAGCGGCGCGGCGTGTCGTTCTATTCCGTCATGATCTGGGCGACGATGCAGGCGATCAACGGCGTCGAAGCGTTCCGCTACGAGCTGCGCGGCGACGAAGTGTATCTGCTCGATCGCCGCAATCCGTCCTATACCTATCCGTGGGACGGCGAGCTGTTCGGCATCTGCGGGCTCGAATGGCGCGACGGCGAGGATCCGGTTTCGTTCGCGCAGCGCATGCGGGAGGCGGAGCGGAACAATCCCGCGCCGGTCCCGACCGCCGAGGCGGACGGGGCGGGACACGACGTATACATCTCGTGCGTTCCGTGGTTCGATTACACGCACGTCACGCAGGAGTTCCCGCTCGACAACACGGACAGCACGCCCCGCATCCTGTGGGGGCGTTTTGAAACGAATGAGAAGGGCAGAAAAACGCTTTCCTATACCGTGCAGGTCAATCACCGTCTGATCGACGGGATCCATCTTCACCGGTTTCTGGAGAGCTTATGCGGGGCAATACACGCATTGGAGGCGCTTTGATGGAACAGAAAAAGAACGAAAGCTGGAAGAAATGGCTGAAAAACGGCGTGTTCGTCGTGGCCTGCATCGTGGTTGCGGTCCTGCTTCTGGGCGGAGCGGCGTACCTTACGCTGCGCACGATGCGCGGCTGCCGTTCCGGAAACGGACAGACCGCACAGGCGACGCCGACGCCGGAGCCGACGCCGCTGCCGGACCGGCTGTATTCCGCGGAAAAGAACCCGGTGTTCGCACCGGACGTCGATAAGCTCGACCTTTCGGAGGCGCATTACGCGGACTACGCGGAGCTGCTCGCCGATCCGTCTCGCTGGATCGACCTGACGCCGGAGGGCGCGAACGGCTTTACGGTGATCCGCAGCATCGATCTCGGCTGCTCATATGTGGTGGAGGACGGCGAATATTATCGCCTGGGCGAAGGCGAGGACGGCAAGGGACTGGTCGACGTGCTGCTGACCGACCTCGATCTCGACGACGAGCCGGACCTTTTGTATACCTATCACTTCGGCGCGAACGAGGACACGCTGGCGAAGGTCGGCTGGTTCAGTTTTGCGACGCACGAATCCGCGCTGTCGGGCTTTGCGCAGCGGGACGGCTTTTTGTCGCTCATAGAGGAGGACGGGAACTATATCCTGTTCCGCGCGGCGCGCAGCGTCGATTACGAGACCGGAACGTTCGGACTGACGCTCACGGAACGGCTCGGCGAGATCAATGAGGTCATGGGCAGGATCGAGCTCATTATGGACGCGAAACCCGAATAAATCGGCCGTAAAGGGCACGGACCGTTTGCGGCGGACAAAAGAAAGAAAAGGCGGGAACTCCCGCCTTTTTTCGTACCGTTTATGATCGCTGCCGCCGCAAATGATCCGTATGCGTTCCCGACGGCGTATCCCGTCCGAAAACGGGTTCAGCCCGCTCTGTTCTGATAGTCCAGGTATTCCGGAAGCAGCAGATACGGATTGTTCGGATCGGGATCGGTCGGATCCCAGCCGTAGCCCTTTTTGTCGGTGTACGGCTCCGTCCAGATGACTGCCGGCGGTCTTTCCGGCGTCGGACCGCGGTCGTTCACCACGCGGACGGCAATCTTCACCGCGCCCTTGTTATACAGATCGTAGATCCATTTTGCGTCGAGGACGGTCAGACGCACACACCCGTCCGAGGCGACAGAGCCGAGCATCTGATACTTGTGCATATCGCACATGCGGTGTCCCTTTTCGGGATCGCGCCCCGCGTTAAAGCTGATCGGCACCGAATGAAACAGATGATGCGTTTTGAAACGGCATGCCCACAGCCCGAAGCAATGCGCGCCGCTCGTGCCGAGCTCCTTATACGGAAACGAATCGTAGATCTTGAATGTGCCGACCGGCGTGGCGCCCTTCCTGCGCCCGGTGGAGCAGATCATGACGCGCTGCTGGATCCATTCGCCGTCCTGCGATTCATAGGCGACGACCGCCTGCGAGCCGAGGTACACGACGAGCAGATGCTGACCGTCGCTTTTCGGTTCGTCGGTCGGCGTATAGAGCGGTACGACGCAGATCACGTCCGTCGGGACCGCGTCTCCCGGAACCGTTCCGGTCTCGTCGCAGGGGTAGAAGGCGGGCGCAGATCCGTCGGGTGAGCCGTAGACGAAACAGCTCCCGTCCGCGTCGCGGCGCAGAACGCTCTTTTGTTCCGTGACGGTAAACCCGCGGCGCACGCGCGACGTGCTCGGCAGCGTATACGCAACAAGCGGAAGCGGCGTGGGCGACGGCGACGGCGTCGGTTCGGGCGTCGGGGAAGGCGTGGGCGCAGGCGTCGGCGCAGGCGTCGGCGTCGGCGCGGGCGTAATGACGACGATCGCCTCCTCGGTTTCCGGCACGGCGTCGGGGGAAACGGCGGCGATCGGGGCGGGATCCGTATGATCCGCGCATCCTGCAAGCAGGAAGAGCAGCGCGAAAAACAGCGGAAGGATGCGCTTCATGTCAGTTTTTGTCGAAGAGACGGTTGGTCTTGCGCTGCGGCTCGCAGGTCAGATTCACGCCGAGACGGCGGTAGACCTCGAGGTCCACGCGCGAGAGCATGACAGTGGAATGCGCTTCGAGCCCCTTGAGCTGATCGAGGACCTTCATGGCGCGCGCAGCCGTCGGGTTCATGGTGGCGCAGATGGAGAGGGCGTAGAGAAGCTCGTCGCTGTGCAGGCGCGGGTTCTCGCTGCCGAAGTGATTCGTTTTGAGCTCGCGGATCGGCTGCAGGACGATCGGCGCGATCAGGTCGATGTCCGGCTGGATGCCGGCGAGCGCTTTCAATGCGTTCATCAGAGCGCCCGCCGCCGCGCCCATGAAGGTGCTGTTCTTGCCGGTGACCATGCTGCCGTCGGGAAGCTGGATCGCCATCGCCGCGCCGCCGGTCTCCTTGTCGCGGGCAAGCGCCGCCGCGACGACCGGACGGTCGGCGACCGTCACGCCCGCGCGGGACATACTGAATTCCGCCTTGTCGATCTGTTCGCGGCCGATGATGCCGCGCTTATAACCGCAGGCGGCGCTGTAATAGCGGCGGATGATCTCCTGACACGCCGCCTTGCGCACGACGTTGTCGTCGGTGATGCAGAAGCCGACCATGTTGACGCCCATGTCCGTCGGCGATTTGTAGGGCGACGTGCCGTAGATGTGCTCGAACATGGTGTTCAGCACCGGAAACGACTCGACGTCACGGTTATAGTTCGTCGTCGTTACGCCGTATGCTTCGAGATGGAACGGATCGATGAGGTTCACGTCGTCGAGGTCGGTCGTCGCCGCCTCGTAGGCGAGATTGACCGGATGCGACAGCGGCAGATTCCAGATCGGGAACGTCTCGAACTTCGCGTAGCCCGCGCGCACGCCGCGCGTGTACTCCTGATAGACCTGCGAAAGGCAGACGGCGAGCTTGCCGCTGCCCGGTCCCGGGGCGGTGACGACGACGAGCGGACGCGTCGTTTCCACGAACTGGTTGTTTCCGAAGCCCTCGGGGCTCAGGATCAGTCCGGGATTCTGCGGATAGCCGTTGATCGGATAGTGGAAATAGACCTTGACGCCGAGGCGCTCGAGCTTTTCCGCGAACGCGTCGACCGTCGGCTGGCTGTTGTATCGCGTAATGACCACGCCGGACACCAGGAGTCCCTTTTTGCGGAACGCGTCGGTGAGCCGCAGCACCTCGCGGTCGTAGGCGATGTCGAGGTCGTTCCGGACCTTGTTGTGCTCGATGTCGCCCGCGTGGATTGCAATGATGATCTCGGCGGAATCCCTGAGCTGTTCGAGCATGCGGATCTTGCTGTCCGGCGCGAAGCCCGGCAGCACGCGCGCCGCATGATAGTCGTCGAACAGCTTGCCGCCGAATTCCAGATACAGCTTGTCCCCGAATTTCGCGATCCGCTCCAGGATCTTCTGCGACTGCATCGAAATGTACTTGTCGTTGTCAAATCCGATCTTTGTCATAGTTTTGCTCCTCAATCCTCATTTTCAAACGGATCCCATCCCGTGACGCGCATCTTTGCCGTCAGGATCCGGTATACGCTTTCGTTCAGGCGCTGTTCGCCGATCGTGCCGTTTTCGACCGCCTCGTAAAGCCCCTCTATAATCTGCCGCTGATACGCGTGGTTCGCTCCGCACAGGATCAGATCCCCGCCCGCCAGAATGAACTGTACCGCGCCTTCTTTGACCGACGTCTGTTTTCTGAGCCCCGCCATGCGGAAATCGTCGCTCATCACAAAGCCCGTGAAGCCGAGCTCGCTGCGCAGCAGCTCCGTGATGAACACCTCCGACTGGCTTGCGATGTGTTCGTCGTCGATCTTCGGGTACAGAATGTGCGCGACCATCACGCCGTCCGCCGTTTTGAGCCCTTCGGCAAACGGCACAAGCTCATAGCCCAGCAGCGCGTCGAGCGATTTCTGCACCACCGGCGTCGACGCGTGCGAGTCGGCGGAGGTCGCCCCGTGTCCCGGAAAATGCTTGACGACGGACAGGCACCCGCCGTCGTGCAGACCTTCGATGCAGGCGACGCCGATCTCGGAAGCGACCTTCACGTCGGATGAAATGATGCGGGTTTTCAGAAACGTCGACGAAGGATCCTTCGCAACGTCCAGACACGGCGCAAGATTCACGTTGATGCCCGCGCTTTTAAGCCCCTCGGCGATGCGTTCAAACTGTTCGCGCGCCTTTTCCGTGCTGCGGCTTTTGCCGAGCGACTGCGCGCTCAGAAGCGATTTGCTCCAATGGAACCGCGTGACCTTTCCGCCCTCGACGTCGGTGCTGATGAGGAGAGGGATCTCGCTGCCGTTTGCCGCGCGCACGCTGTCCGTCAGCCGTCTGCACTGTGCGAAGCCGCCGTCGCCGCCCGAATGCGTGGTGTTCTTCTCCCCGTACAGGATCACGTTTCCGATGTGATACCCGTTCATGATCTCGCGGAACTCCGCGCTGATCGTTTTCGTTCCGGAAAAGCCGAACATGCACAGCTGACCGATCTTTTCTTCGACGCTCATGCGTTCAATGTAGGCGTACAGCCGCTGTTCGGGCGAGAGCGTGGGCTCGGGCGTGGGTTCCGGCGTGGGTTCCGGCGTCGGTGAAGGCGAAGGCGTCGGGGAAGGCGTTTCGACCGCCGCGGTCGGCTCCGGCTCGGATGCGGGCGCCGGGGAAATGACGGCGACCGGCGCATCCGGCTCCGGCGCGCAGCCGAGCAGAAAAAACGCGATCAGAAAAAGACACCAAAACTTCTTCATGCTATCATTATAGCATAGCGTTTCGGGTTTTACCAGTACAAGTTCCGTGAAATCGGTCGAAAAAACGTTGACAGTACGCAGCTTCTTTTATACTATTAAGACAGAGAGCGAACGAAAGGAGAAACGGCATGAAACGTATTCAGGGCGTCAATCAATGGAAGTGTTTTCTTACGCTGCTGTTTTCCGCGGCGGTCGTGATCTGCACCTGCGTCGGCGTGGTGATGAACCTGACGACGCTGCAGGACGAAAACTTTGACCACATGGGGATCGATACGTTCTGTATGTTCACCGTCAACTCCAACATCTTCATGGGCATCTCGATGTTTCTGACGCTGCCCTATACCTTCGACGGACTCCGGAACGGATACTTTCGTTTGCCGGACTGGCTCGTCCGCCTGCAGTTCGTCTCTGCGACGGCGCTGACGCTGACGTTCCTTGTTTCGCTGTTCATCCTTGCGCCGTTCAAGGGCTTCGTGCTGATCTTCACCGGCTCGCGCTTCTTCCTGCACGGGCTTTGCCCGATCCTTGCCATCGTCACGTTCTGCTTCGTTCTGAAGGACCTGCGCCTTCGTTTCGGCGCGACGTTCCTTTCGCTGATCCCGGTGTTCATCTATGCCTGCGTCTATTATACGCTGGTGGCGGTACTGGGACGCTGGGACGATTTCTACGGGTTCCTCACGAAAATCCCGTCCTGGATCTCCATGGCGGCGTTTCTGCCGCTGACCTTCGGCATCGCGACGGGGCTGCGCGTTCTGCACAACCGGTCCTGCGACCGCTACGGCAAAAAGGCGCGCGAATACTATCTCAAGGCGTTCGCCGAGCAGGACATGAAGCAGATCATCATACACATCGCCGCAATGAACAGCAAGCGCGACAAGACCGGACGGATCGTCATCCCGTACCACGTCCTGCGTATGCTTTTAAACAGCGGCGAAAGCGAGGAAACGTTCGAGGAGTACTGCATCCTTTACATGAAGGAGTGCTTAAAGCACGAGATCTATCAGGAATGACACGGCGTTTGCCGCATCTTTTTGTTGCATTCATCCGGGGATTGCGGTATACTGAACATAAGATGGGGCGGTATGGGGAAACCGCCGTTCCGCAATGAAAAAGCAAAGGAGCGAACGAAATGAATCTCGAATATCTCGGCATCATCCATCCGAAAGCGGTTTACCGCAACCTGACGGTTCCGGAGCTTTACGAGCACGCGCTTGAACGCAAAGAGGGCGTGATCATGGACAACGGCGCGCTGCTTGTGAAGACCGGCAAATACACCGGCAGAAGCGCGCAGGACAAGTTTATCGTGGATTCCGAGGGAGTGCACGATCTGATCGCGTGGGGCAAGGTGAACGTGCCTGTCACGCGCGAAAAGTTCAACGCCATCCGGTCCAAGATGGTCGCGTACCTGCAGGGGCGCGAGGTGTTCGTGTTCGACGGCTTCGCCGGCGCGGACAAGAAATATGCCAAGAAATTCCGCGTGATCTGCGAATACGCGAGCGAGGCGCTGTTCATCCGCGACCTGCTCGTCCGTCCGACGGAAGAGGAGCTTGAGAATTTCGGCGAGCCGGATTACACGCTGATCGCCTGCCCCGGCTTCAAGTGCAGCCCCGAGGTCGACGGCACGCGTTCCGAAGCGGCGATCATGATCGACTATGAAGCGCATTCGATCATCGTCGCGGGCAGCCAGTACGCGGGCGAGATCAAGAAGTCCGTCTTCTCCACCATGAACTTCGTGCTGCCGCTCGAGGGCACGCTGCCCATGCACTGCTCGGCGAACATGGATCCCGAAACGAAGGAGACCGCGGTCTTCTTCGGACTCTCCGGCACCGGCAAGACGACGCTGTCCGCCGATCCGAACCGTATGCTGATCGGCGACGACGAGCACGGCTGGGACGACGAGGGCATCTTCAACATCGAGGGCGGCTGCTATGCGAAATGCATCGACCTCGTCGAGGAGGAGCAGCCGGAGATCTATCACGCGATCCGCTTCGGCGCGCTGGTCGAGAACGTTGTCGTAAACGACAAGCGCGAGCCGGACTATTCCGATCCGTCGCTTGCGATCAACAGCCGCGTCGGCTATCCGGTCGAGTTCATCCCGAACGCCGCGATCCCCGGCGTCGGCGGCATTCCGAAGGTCGTCATCTTCCTGACCTGCGACTCGTTCGGCGTACTCCCGCCGATCTCCCTGCTTTCGAAGGAAGCGGCGATGTACCAGTTCGTCACCGGCTTCACCTCGAAGGTCGCGGGCACCGAGATCGGCATCAACGAGCCGGTCCCGACGTTCTCCACGCTGTTCGGCGAGCCGTTCATGCCGCT
>JAFRUN010000017.1 GCA_017438865.1 Clostridia bacterium | reverse complement strand
GGATGAAAATTCACGGATTACAGAAAATGACGCTTCTGGATTTCCCGGGACGCGTGGCGTGCACGGTGTTTCTGGGCGGCTGCGACCTCCGCTGTCCGTTCTGCCACAACGCCGAGCTCATCGACGGCACGGCAAAGCCGGTCATGGACGAAAACGAGCTGCTTGCGTTTCTCGAAAAGCGTAAGGGGCTTTTGGACGGCGTGGCGTTCACCGGCGGCGAACCGACGCTCAGGACGGACCTCCCGGAGCTTCTCCGGAAGATCCGCGCAATGGGCTATCCCATAAAGCTCGACACCAACGGCATACATCCGGACCGGCTCCGCGCGATGCTCGACGAGGGGCTTCTGGACTATGTCGCGATGGACGTCAAGGGCGGACCGCATCATTATGCGCATATATGCGGTTTGGAAAAAATGGATCTTGCACCGATTTCCGAGAGCATTTCGATCCTCATAAACAGCAAAATCGATTACGAATTCCGCACGACCGTCGTCGACGAGCTGCACGATTTGTCCGATTTTACCGCGATTTCCGAGTGGATCGCGGGCGCGAAGGCGTACTACCTCCAGGCGTTCACCGACCGCGATACGGTGGTCTATGAGAACTTCCACGCGCCCAATCGGGAATGCATGGAGCTGTATGCCGCTGCTGTCCGAAAAACCGTACCGAACACCGCATTAAGAGGCTTGTAATCGGGGTTTTTCCAAGTTCGCTCCGCCGTATACGGCATTCTGCATATGCAACGCATAAATACAAGATATTGTATGTTTTGTTAACAAAGAATACTACATATTGACACGACCCCCCTGGATATGGTAAAGTTACAACGCTCGGAGCGGCAGGAACGGTCCCTGCTGCGCCCATAAATTTGAAAACTTTACCTACAGGGGGATTTTTTATGTACGAGGTCATTAAAAGAGACGGAAAGCTTGCCGAATTCTCGATCGGCAAGATCACGTCGGCGATCACAAAGGCGTTTGAAGCGACGGGGAAACAGTATCACCCGAGCGTGATCGAGCTTCTTGCGCTGCATGTCACGAGCGATTTCGAGGGCAAAGTCAAGGACGGCAAGATCTCGGTCGAGGAGATCCAGGACAGCGTCGAGAAGGTGCTGTCGGAGTCCGGCTATGCGGACGTTGCAAAGGCGTATATCCTGTACCGCAAGCAGCGTGAGAAGATCCGCAACATCAATTCCACGGTTCTGAATTACAAGGATCTGGTCGACAACTATCTGAAGATCAGCGACTGGCGCGTCAAGGAGAATTCGACGGTCACGTATTCGGTCGGCGGTCTGATCCTCTCGAATTCCGGCGCGATCACGGCAAACTACTGGCTTTCCGAGATCTATGACAGCGAGATCGCGGAGGCGCACCGTTCTGCGGCGATCCATCTGCACGACCTTTCCATGCTCACCGGCTACTGCGCGGGCTGGAGCTTAAAGCAGCTCATCCAGGAGGGTCTCGGCGGCGTTCCCGGCAAGATCACGTCCTCCCCGGCAAGCCATCTTTCCACGCTCTGCAACCAGATGGTCAACTTCCTGGGCATCATGCAGAACGAGTGGGCGGGCGCGCAGGCGTTCTCGTCGTTCGACACGTACCTTGCGCCGTTCGTCAAGGTCGACAACCTCTCCCAGAAGGAAGTCAAGCAGTGCGTCCAGTCGTTCATCTACGGCGTCAACACGCCGTCCCGCTGGGGCACGCAGGCGCCGTTTTCCAACATCACCCTTGACTGGACCGTTCCGAAGGACCTCGAAAACCTGCCCGCGATCGTCGGCGGCAAGGAGATGGACTTCACCTACGGCGACTGCAAGAAGGAAATGGACATGGTCAACAAGGCGTTCATCGAGGTCATGATCGAGGGCGACGCCAACGGCCGCGGCTTCCAGTACCCGATCCCCACATACTCGATCACCCGCGACTTCGACTGGAGCGAGACCGAGAACAACAAGCTGCTGTTTGAGATGACCGCAAAGTACGGCACGCCGTATTTCTCGAACTACATCAACTCGGACATGGAGCCGAGCGACGTGCGTTCGATGTGCTGCCGTCTCCGCCTCGACCTCCGCGAGCTCCGCAAAAAGTCCGGCGGCTTCTTCGGCTCGGGCGAATCGACCGGTTCGGTCGGCGTCGTCACGATCAACATGCCGCGCATCGCGTACCTTGCAAAGGATGAGAAAGCGTTCTACGCCGAGCTCGACAAGATGATGGACATCGCGGCGCGTTCCCTGAAAACCAAGCGTACCGTCATCACGAAGCTCCTCGACGCGGGCCTGTATCCGTACACCAAGCGCTACCTCGGCACGTTCAACAACCATTTCAGCACGATCGGTCTGATCGGCATGAACGAGGTCGGTCTGAACGCCAACTGGCTCCGCAAGGACCTCACGCATCCCGAGACGCAGCGCTTCACCCGCGAGGTTCTGAATCACATGCGCAACCGTCTCTCCGATTATCAGGAGAAGTACGGCGACCTCTACAACCTCGAAGCGACGCCCGCGGAATCCACGACCTACCGGTTCGCAAAGCACGACAAGTCCAAGTATCCGGACATCATCACCGCGAACATGAACGGCACGCCGTACTACACCAACTCCTCGCATCTGCCGGTCGGCTACACCGAGGATATCTTCTCGGCGCTCGACATCCAGGACGATCTGCAGACGCTCTACACCTCCGGCACCGTGTTCCACGCGTTCCTCGGCGAAAAGCTGCCCGACTGGAAGGCGGCGGCGAACCTGGTCCGCAAGATCGCGGAGAACTACAAGCTGCCGTACTACACGATGTCGCCGACGTATTCGGTCTGCAAGGACCACGGCTACATCACGGGCGAGCACTTCACCTGCCCGATCTGCGGTCAGAAGACCGAGGTCTACAGCCGCATCACCGGCTACTACCGTCCGGTCCAGAACTGGAACGACGGAAAAGCGCAGGAGTTCAAGGACCGCAAGGTCTACAACATCGGCCGTTCGCATCTGACGCATCAGGGCCCGAACCCCGCGCCCGACGACACGATCGCGGAAGCGGCGGCGGAAGCCGTACAGGAAGCGCCCTGCTGCGCGCCGACCGAGGCGAAGATCGCGGGCGATCCGAAGATCCTGCTGTTTAAGACGCCGACCTGCCCGAACTGCAAGGTCGCGACGATGCTGCTCGAAAAGGCGGGCATCCCGTTCACCGCGCTGAACGCGAACGAGGAAAAAGAGCTTGTCGAACAGTACGGCGTCAAGCAGGCGCCCACGCTTGTTCTCATCAAGGACGACGGCATTGAGCGTTACCGCGGCGTTTCCGATATCAAGGGCTGGCTGATGCACAAATAAGCGGCATTCACACAAACGATCCGATTCTCCGCGGGCAACTGCGGAGAATCTCCCATTTTGAAAAGACTTCGGAGGAAGAGTTTATGTACGATACGATCGTGATCGGCGGCGGTCCCGCCGGCATGACGGCGGCGCTGTACGCGCTCCGCAACGGCAAAACGGTTCTGGTGCTGGAAAAGCACGGCTTCGGCGGGCAGATCACGCACTCCCCGAAGGTCGAAAACTATCCCGGCACGCTTCAGATGAGCGGCAACGAGTTCGCGGACCGCTTCCTCGAGCAGATCCTGCATCAGGGCGCGGACATCGAGCTCGAACGCGCAGTCTCCGTCAAAACCGAGGGCGACGCGAAGATCGTCGAAACCGAGGAGGGCGGACGCTACGAGGCATGGACGGTCGTGATCGCGACCGGCGTCAAGCATCGCATGCTCGGGCTCGAGGGCGAAAACGAGCTCGTCGGCGAGGGCATCTCGTTCTGCGCGGTGTGCGACGGCGATTTCTATACGGATAAGACCGTGTGCGTCGCGGGCGGCGGCAACTCCGCGCTGCAGGAGGCGATCCTGCTCGCGGAAAAGTGCAAAGAGGTCATCATTCTGCAGGACCTTCCGGCGCTTACCGGCGAAATGCGGCTCCGGCAGGTTTTGGAATCGCGTAAAAACGTGCGCGTGCTGACGAACCTCAAGATCAACAAACTGCTGAAAAACGGCGAAGCGCTCGCGGGCGTCGAGGTCGAAAACCGCACGACCGGTCAGAAGCGCGAGATCGCCTGCGACGGGCTTTTTGTGGCGATTGGGCTGATCCCCGAAAACGAGCCGTTCAAGGACCTTGCGAAGCTGAACAGCTACGGCTATTTCGACACCGACGAGCAGTGCCTCACCGAAACGCCGGGCGTCTACGTTGCGGGCGACTGCCGATCGAAGTTCGTGCGCCAGCTCACCACCGCCGTCGCCGACGGCGCGACCGCCGCGCTGGCCGCCTGCCGGTATATCAACGAAAGAAAGTGACCGATCCAAACAAAAAGAGACCGCGGCTGCGGTCTCTTTTTTGTTGCGTTCAGACGTGCGCGGGCGTGTGAACCGGCTGTTTCGCGGCGATCTTCGACCGCGCGGACTCAAAGAATTCCCGGACCTTGTCGGGGATCACGTCAAGCCCCTTGACGGCGCGGACGCCCTCGCAGCTCTCGAAAAACAGCGCCAGCGCGCCCGGTCCGACGTGCGAACCGGTCACCGGCTCGTAGTCGACGAGCAGGATATCCTTCGGCGGATGTTCGCCGTTTTTGATGAGCCCGATCAGCATTTCCGCGTCTTCGCGGCAGGCGGCGTGCGCGATGCCGATCGTCTGCCGTTCGGCGTCGACCACATACTGTTCGTACTGCGACGCGAGCGCCTTGATCGAACGGCGGCGGCTTCTGACCGTGTCGAAGGCGGAGATCCGTCCGTCCTCGCCGCCCTTCAGGATCGGCTTGATGCCGAGCACGGTGCCGACGATCGCGGAAAGGTTCGAAAGCCGTCCGCCGCGGCTCAAAAACAGCAGGTCGTTGACCGTAAACACGTTGAACATGCGTTCCGAATACAGCCGGAGCCGCTTCGCCGCCTCTGCGGCACCGATGTTCCGATCGCGCAGCCGTGCCGCTTCGACCGCGACCAGACCTTCGCCGAGCGATGCGCCGCGCGTGTCGACGACCTCGATCACGCGGTCGGGATAGCGTTCCAGAAGCATCTGTGCGCCGATCGTCGCCGACTGGCATGAACCGGAGATGCCGGAGGACATCGCGACGTAAACGACGTCCTTTCCGTCCTTCAGGAACGGCTCGAAAAAGTCCGCATATTCCGCAGGGTTGATCTGCGTCGTCTTGACCTCGGTGTTCTTCAGCATGGAATAAAAGGCGTCGCCATCGAACGCGTCTGTGTCGAGACAGGTGAAGCGCTCGCCGTCGATGAAATATGCAAACGGGATCATTCTGAGATCGTATTCCTTCGCCATACGGGTAGGAAGATTGCCGGACGTATCGGTCACAGCGATAAACTGCATGCGGGTACCCTCCGAAAAAAACATTTGCGGCGTGAAATATGTTCCCCGCCGCAGGTCCATTATATGCAGCCGTGCGGCACGCGGTCAATCTACGCTCCCGTTTTCCCGCCCTACGAAACGCACGCTGCGCGATAGAACCGCGAAAAAACGCTCTACCCGCGGTAGAATCAACGGAAAACGGCATACAGAAGGCAACAATACACGCAAAAACGGACATCCCGCGAAGGGATGCCCGTTTTTGCTCTTATGAAATTACTTTCTGCCTTCGATCGCGAGCTTGACGACCTCGTAGCCGCCGTTGTAGACGCCCGCGTTTTTGAGCTCGACGATGCGCTTACAAAGCTGCTTCAGGATCGCCTTGTCGTTGATCAGCGTATCGATCATGTCGCACAGCGCGGCGGGCGTTTCGCACTCAAAGGTGGAGTCGCCCATCTCGCGCGCGTAGATCGCGCCGTAGACCTCGTGCCCGCCGATGTGCCGCATCATGAGCTTCGGCACCGGATAGAACGCGAGCTCGCTGGGCTTCGTGATCAGTACGTCGCACTTGCGCATCAGGAGGTTGGTCGAATAGACCGCCTCGAAGATGTCGCTGTGGCAGAACACGGTGACGCCGCCTCTCGACGGACCGTCCAGCGTTTCCGCCCAGTCGCACAGCCCCTGATAGTCGTTGAAATGCATCTTGCATTCCTTTTCGAGCGCCGGCATTTGCTTCTTGAACGTCTCCCACATGGCGAGATGGTCGCCGAAGTTGATCCACAGCTCCGCCTTGTTCGCCTTGATGTACGGCATCAGGTGCTTGAGCATCGCAAGGTACAGGTCGCCGCCCGCGCCCGCGCCGCCGACCGTCATCAAAAAGCGGACCGGCGCGCCGGAATTGAGACGCTCCACGCGCTTTTCGCAGTCGTGCTCAACGTTCTCGACGAGCTCGTGGTCGATGTAATGCCCGACGCAGTAAAGGTCGTTGTCCGGTATCGGCTTTAAGGGCGTTTTTGCAAAGCCGTTCAGCTTCTTGTAACCGAGGTACGCAAACGGCGTCTGCACGGCGTGGATCGAACCCTCCGCCAGATGCAGGCCCATCGGCCAGTTGTCGGGGATCGCGTTGACGACGTGGGTGAGCCCCGCGTGCACCGCGCCCTGACTCGGCCAAACGTGCGTGCCGATGTACGGAATGTCCTTCGGAAGATCGTGATACAGCGGTTTGAGAAGCTCGGAGTTCTTCTGATCCGCGGCGTTGTAGGTGATCTTCTTGAACCCCTCGCTGTTCAGCGGCTCCCATACGAGCTTGTTAAAAAGCCCGATCTTCTGCGACAGCTTCGAGCCGGTGGAATACAGGTCGTTCTGGTGCCGGATCATCTTGGAACCGGTGGCGTCGAACGACGCAAGATCCATCCACACCGGCGTCCGCCCGAGTGCCTGCGCGCAGGAGGCGATCGCCATCGCAATGCGGTAGTGACCGAAGCCCATGCGGATGTTGCCGACGATCACGGCGTTCTCCGGAAGCGCCAGAGGCGTGTCCGCAAGCACGAGATTCTGAAGTTTGATCTCCTTGATCTGTTCGATCGGCTGAAGCCCCAGATGGTATTCCTTCTGCGTGTCGTCGCCGAACTTCTTCAGAAATTTCGCCTTGCTCTTTTCCGCCTTTTTGATCGTCTTTTCATCGATCGAATTGCCGAAAATGACGTTTGTCTTATCCATGGCAGACCTCGTTATTCGGGCAGGTTCTCTTTCTTATGCGCTTCTTCGATGACGCCCATGACCTTCTTCTCCTTATAGAAGGCAAGGATCACCGCGCCGAGTACGCAGAACACGACCGCGACAATCGCGATGATGCGCAGACCGAATTCGGATGCAGTCAGGTCGTTGCTCTTGAGGTCCTGCGTCGTGCCGAGGATCGCCAGAGAGGTGAACACGAGCATTGCAAGCGCCTGGCCCCACTTCATAGCGAAGGTACGCGCTGCAAAGAACATGCCTTCGCGGTTTTCGCCGGTCTCGATGCCGTCCGCTTCCGCAACGTCGGCAACGATCGCCTGCGGAATGATGCCCAGGAGCGCCATCGGGAACGCTGCGATCACGCAGATGATGATGCCGGGAAGCATGCCGGTCAGGAACGGCAGTACGCCGATCAGTGCAGTGACGGTATAAGCAAGCGCCAGACCGAGGAAGCCGCAGATAACGAGCTTCTTCTTACCGCACTTACGCACGAGCGCGGAGACGAACGGATAGAAGCACGCGGAAAGAACGGTCATGCCGCCCATGAAGAGCATCGTGTTGCTCTCATCGAGATTCATGGAGACCTTTACAAAGAACGGAAGACCCGTCTGGAACAGCGTGAGGCCGATCCAGTACATGATGTCGGACAGCGCGAATACGCGGAAGCTCTTATTCTTGAAGGTCGCCGCAAGGGATTTGAACATATTTGCTTCGGACGGCTTGGTGTCGACGAAATCCTTTTCCTTCAGCTTGAAGGTCGGGATCAGCATGCAGACGCAAGCGATGATCGCCAGGACGATGAAGCAGATGCGGTAGCTCCAGTTGAAGCCGACCGCGCCTTTCAGCATGCCCGCAAACACGAACGGCGTGTACGCAAGCATCGTGCCCGCAAAGAACGTCAGGGAGATCGCCGTGGAAATGAACATACGGTCTTCCTGCGTTTTGCCGAACTCGGAGATCAGCGCGTTGTACGGCGTGCAGTACATCGTCATGAACAGGTAGAACAGCACGACGAAGACGGAGATCCATGCAATGTTGATGCCGCTCTTGGAAAGATCCGGAACCGGTGCGCAGAACAGCAGAACCGTTACGACAGCCAGCGGGATCGCCGCGATGCGCATGAACGGAATACGTCTGCCCTTCGGGTTCTTGCTGCGGTCGGAAAGCGATGCAATGAGCGGGTCGGTAACTGCGTCGAACACACGGGAAAGCGCAGTAATGAGACCGAGCACGGTCAGGATGCCCGCAATGACGAGACCGGACGGAATGAACTGGATTGCGCCTTCGTTTAAGTCGCCCGACGTCGGAAGATAGAAGGTTACAAACCAAGCGCCGATGATGCCGCTCAGGATGGACCAACCGAGCTGACCGATTGCGAAGATGATCATCTCTTTTTTGGTGAGTCTTCTGGTTTTCATGCTGTTTCTTTTTCCCCCTTAAAGATCCTTATTCTTACTTTTCCGCATGCAAAATAATCCGCATCGCCGGATAGTCTGTTTACAGTATAATACATTCGTATGTAAAAGCAAAGTAAATTTTTTCATAAATATGCGTCTTCTTTGCTTTTCCGAAGCAAAAAAACGGACCCTCTGACCGAGAGTCCGTTTCCGTTGCTCTTTCGTTATCCCCGCGGCGCGTTGTCGAAATAGTCCGAAACCGGTATGCCGCCGATTCGAAGATCGTCCGCATCGCCGTTCATCGTCACCTTTACGCCGCGTCCGTCTTCGGTGCAGAGAATTGCTTCCGTGAGCGTATCGAAATAGCTCAAAAGATACACGTACGTGCCCGCTTCGAGCAGTCCTTCTTTTCCGTTGAGCGTGCAGGGCAGATCGCGTTTGAGCTTTAAAAGCAGCCCCTCCTTGATCAGCCGGTCGCGGTCCCTTTGTATGTCGATACCGTCGAACTCGAGCGCAAGGCGGTCATGTTCCCACGAATTCGCCCACTGCGTCAGCGCGTCGCCATGCACCGTATAGAAACCGCGCGCAGATC
>JAFRUN010000016.1 GCA_017438865.1 Clostridia bacterium | reverse complement strand
TTCTAACAAGAAAATGATAGAAAGCTACCTGTCCATACCCTCAAATGCCCGATTAGTATTATAGCACAGCATGGCGCAAAAAGTCCACAATAATCTCCGTAATTCTGAAAAATAATCATTCTTTCGTCCATCGAAGAAATGTTTTGTGGTGTATCCCTATGCGCGCCGCCGCTGTCCGTGCAGAAATCTGTCCGGCATTCCATTGAGCAATGCATTCATAATACTGTTCTGTTCGCTCTTTCGGCGGCGCGCCGAACCTTACACCACGCAGTTTCGCCGCTGCAATCCCCTCTGCTTGACGTTGCTTGATATAGTTGCGTTCCATTTTCGCCACATAGGAAAGCAACTGCAATACAATGTCTGCAATTAGTGTTCCTGTTTGGTCTCGTCCCTATCGTGTATCCAGCAGCGGCATATCCAATACAACAATTGTAGCTCGCTTTGATTTTGTTATGATACGCCACTGTTCCAATATTTCCTGATAATTACGTCCAAGTCGATCGATGCTTTTTATCACAAGCGTATCGCTTGACTTCAGTTTGCGTAATAATCTTTTATATTGTGGACGATTGAAGTCTTTTCCCGATTGTTTATCCACATAGATATTCGCGGCCTCAATTCCAAATTCTCGCATTGCCAATACCTGGCGATCTTCGTTTTGATCACTGCTTGATACCCTTACATATCCATATTCCTTTCCTTCCATTGTTCGCCTCCTGATGCAGTTTTACACACAGAAAGCATACTTCCATACCCACAAGCAGACTATATATAGACTATTTTACTATATATGGTCCAAAAAGTCCATATATAGTCTATCTCAAAACATGATCCTGTTACGATAAATATAGATTTTATTTGGAGCAGATTATGAATACACGAGAATATGTAGTAAAAAAGGATATTGGAACTATGTGACGAAAAGCGGTTGACAATAAACGGGCTTGCGCGTCTATCCGCTTTGCCTCCATCAACACTAAAGAATATCATCAATGGCGCAAGCCAGAATCCAGGCGTTGTAACCTTGAAAAAGATATGTGATGGGCTGGAAATCTCAATGATTGATTTCTTTGATACGGAAACATTTCGCACCATCGAGCAAGAAATACAATAATCATTGAAAACGAAAAGCATAGCCCTATCTTTCTATAGAACTATGCTTTTCTATTTATTTTTGAAAACACTCTTGACAAACCGCGACATGCGCGGTGAATCTGACTCCCTGCTGTTTTCGCCGCCCGGAAATACAAAGAATTTCAGGCGAAAACAGAAAAAACGGTCTGTTGAAAGGATTTCAACAGACCGAACGGTGTTACCAAAGACGGATGCCGTCGTGATGCGGGAGCTCTTTGATGTGCCAGATCTCGTTCGCGTACTGGCGGATCGTGCGGTCCGAGGAGAACTTGCCCGCGCTCGCCGTATTGACGATGCACTTTCTGGTGAACGAGCGGATGTCCTTGTAATCGTTCAGCGCGTCCATCTTGCGGTCGATGTACGGCAAAAGCTCCTGCAGGACGAAGTAGTAGTCCGGCTTCTGCCAGCCGTTGCCGAACAGCAGCGAACGGTGCAGATCGGTGAACACGCCGGTGTTGTTGTCGGAGAACGTACCGTCGATCAGCGCGTCGACCACGCGGCGCACGCGCGGCTCGTAGTCGTAGATCGCCTTCGGGTTGTAGTGCGGACGCAGCGCGTTGAGGTCGTCGACGCTGTAGCCGAACACATAGTTGTTTTCCTCGCCCGCCTCCTGCACGATCTCGACGTTCGCGCCGTCGAAGGTGCCGAGCGTCACCGCGCCGTTCAGCATCAGCTTCATGTTGCCCGTGCCGCTCGCCTCGGTGCCCGCCGGAGAGATCTGCTCGGAGATGTCCGCCGCCGGGATGATGTGCTCGGCGTAGGAGCAGTTGTAGTTGTGCACGAACACCACGCGCATCAGGTCCTTCACGTCCGGATCGTTGTTGACGCGGTTCGCGATCTCATTGATGAACTTGATGACCGCCTTTGCGCGAAGATATCCGGGCGCCGCCTTTGCGCCGAAGATGAACGCCGTCGGCGTGAAGTCTTTGATCCGGCCGTCCTTGATGCCGAAGTAGATATCGAGGATCGCGAACGCGTTCAGGATCTGGCGCTTATACTCGTGCATGCGCTTGACCTGCACGTCGAAGCAGAACGATTCGGGCAGATCGACGCCCTCGCGCGCCAGGATCAGCTTGCGAAGCTGGCGCTTCTTCTCCCGCTTGACCGCGATGAACTCTTCGACGTCCTTATCGCTCATGAACGCCTTGAGTCCTTTGAGCTGTTCGAGATCGATGATCCAGCCGCCGCCGATGCGCTCGGTGATGTATTTACTGAGCTCGGGGTTGCAGAGCCCCAGCCAGCGGCGCTGCGTGATGCCGTTCGTCTTGTTCTGGAAGCGTTCGGGATAGACCTGATACCAGATCTTCAGAACGTCGTCCTTCAGGATCTGCGTGTGGATCTCCGCCACGCCGTTGACGCAGCTCGACACATACACGGCGAGGTTCGCCATGCGGATGATGTTGTTCGACACGATCGCGTACGGCTCGCAGTCGAATCCCTTCGCCATGATCTCGCCGCAGAGCTTGGTGTTGATGCGGTAGATGATGTCGAAGATCTCCGGCAGCAGATCGCGGAACAGGTTGACGTCCCACTTTTCGAGCGCCTCCTGCATGACCGTGTGGTTCGTGTAGGAGAACGTGCGCTGCGCGATGTCGAACGCCTCGTCGAAGGTCAGCCCCTCCAGCATCAGAAGCCGCATCAGCTCGGGGATGGAAACGGTGGGATGCGTGTCGTTCAGCTGGATCGAAACGAGATCCGCAAACTCGGTGATCGGGCGGTTCTCGCGCTTGAAGCGGAACAGCAGGTCCTGCAGCGACGCCGAGGACAAAAAGTACTGCTGTTTGAGACGCAGACGCTTGCCCGCAGTGGTCGTGTCGTTCGGATAGAGCACGCGCGTGATATCCTCGACCGCGTTCTTTTCAAGCACGGCGACGGCGTATTCCTGATTGTTGAACTTCTCGAAGTCAAAGTCCTGCATCGCCTCGCTCTGCCACAGCCGCAGCGTGCCGATGTTGTCGGTGTGATAGCCGATGATCGGCATATCGTACGGCACGGCGCGAACCGTCGAATCGGAAAAGTGTACGAGCACCTCGTGCGTGTCGCGGCGGCGGCTCCACGGATCGCCGAAGCGCTGCCAGTCGTCCGCGCTCTCGGTCTGGAAGCCGTTGGTGAAGGTCTGCTTGAAGAGACCGTATTTGTAGCGGATGCCGTATCCGTCGAGCGGCAGGTTCATCGTCGCCGCGGAATCGAGGAAGCAAGCCGCAAGACGGCCTAAACCGCCGTTGCCGAGCGCCGCGTCTTCGATGTCCTCAAACGCCGCCAGATCCAGTCCGCGCGCTTTGAACTCTTCTTTCACCTCGTCGAGGATGCCGAGCGCGAACAGGTTGTTGTAAACCATGCGTCCGACCAGATACTCGGCGGAGAAATAATATGTGCCCCTGGTGCGCTCGTGCGCGTGGCGGCTCTCGTACCACGGATCGGCGATCGCGCCCATCACGACCGACGCCAGCGCGGCGTGAAGCTGCTGCACCGTCGCTTCCTTCAGCGAAACCTGCGCGTCGCGTTTCAGTACGAGCTCGATCTGCTGCATAATCGTTTTTGTATCCATTTTCCAATCCCCATTCCTAACGTTACCGGCATTATACCATATTCTTTCGCAAGATGCAAAAAAACCGGCGAATTTTCTCACCGGTTTTTGTAAAAAATGCGTAAAGTACGATCACCAGGGGCGCCGCGCGTTTACGAAGTTCCGCTTCCAGTAATTGGAAAGCGCGCGCTTGACGACCTTGCCCTGCGAGCTGGACGCGTCGATCATCATGCCGCCGCCGATATAGATGCCGGTATGGCTGACGGCGCTGGATTCGTCGCTCCGGAAGAACAGCAGATCGCCGCGCTGCAAGCTGCTCACACTCGAAATGTTCTTCCACTTGCTGTAGTGGGAATAGTTTGCGGCGCTCATGCGCGTGATGTTCAGACCCGCCTGCCGCAGGCAGTAATAGACCAGACCGGAGCAGTCGAACACCTTCGGTCCCTTGCCGCCGAGTACATATTCGCAGCCGATCTTGGAGTTCGCGGCTTTGATGAATTTGTCGATCCGCGTCTCCTTTTTCGGCGTGGGCGTCGGCTTCTTCGTCGCCTTTGCCGTTGCGCCGGGCTTCGCCGTCGCCTTCTTCGTCGCCTTCGGCGTTTTCTCCGCTTCCTTCTGCTTCTGCTCGAGCTCCTTCGAGATCTTTGCGTCCTCGCCGAACAGCTTGTCGAGCGTCTTTTCGCCCGCCTTGCCGTCCGCAGTCAATCCGTTGCGCTTCTGGAACGCCTTGACCGCTTCGACCGTCTTTTCGCCGTACACGCTGTCGATGTCGCTCTTGTCGAGATACCCGAACTCGACGAGCTGCTCCTGCAGCATCTTGACGTCGCGTCCCTCAGCGCCCTCCAGCATCATATAATGCTGCGCTTCCTTGCTGTAAAGGAGCTCCTGCGTCTGCTCGCCCGCGATGCCGTCGCGCTTGAGATCGTGCTGCCGCTGGAACAGCGAGACCGCGTACTCCGTGGAGCTGCCGAAATAATCGGTCGTTTCTTCGATTTCAAGATAGCCGAGCTCCATCAGCCGCGCCTGCAGCGTGCTGACCGCCTCGCCCTTGTCGTGCTTCTTCAGCGTCTGATATTTTGACTCCTGCGCAGAAGGATCGTCCGGCGTGTCATCCGGTTCGTCTTCCCCGCCGGGCTCGTCCGGTCCGGAAAGCGCCGGAAGGTCCGGATCCGTCCCGGGTTCCGTCTGTCCGGGATCGTCCGTGTTTTCCGGGATCGAGCGGTCCGCCGGCGCCTGCAGAAGCGCCGGTATCTCCGGAACGACCTCGACCGTCCGCCCCGCGTTCTTCGCGCAGGCGCACGAAGCGACGCCGATGATCAGCGCAATAAGGATCAACATAACGGCGACGCCGAACAGGAACAGCGTCAGAACCGCCCGTTTTTTGTCGAGCGGAAGGTCGTTCCATCTGCGAATGATGTTTGAAATCGTCGGTTTCTGTTTCTCCATACCGAAAGTGTATCGCGGTTCACAAAAATGTGCAAGCACCTGTTTCCGATGTTCAACAAAATTTCATATCTGTGACGCAAAAATAACGCATCTCATTCTTCCGCGGGCTGCTCCTGACGCTCGTACCAGTAGGTCACGATCTCCTCGATCGCAGGCGCGTTGGAGCTGCCGGACAGGCCGTTCGGGATGAACACGACGATCACGATCTCCGGATCCTCGCGCGGGGTGATCGCCGCGAACCACGCGGTGTTTTCAATGTCGATGTTGTTCGACGCGGCGGTCTGCGCCGTTCCCGTTTTGCCGCTGATCTTTTCGAGATATCCGTTCTTCGCAAACGCCATCGAGAACACCGAGGAAGCCGTGCCGCCGTCCTCCGGCGAAACAACGCCCTTCATGCCCTCGAGGATCGCGTCCCAGAACTGATCCGGCGCGAAGATGGATTCGACGGCGTCCGGCTGCTGCCGACAGTACACCGTTCCGTTCGCGGCGTCGACCTCTTTGAGAAGCGTCGCCCGGTAGACCGTTCCGCGGTTCGCGACCGTTGCGACGTACCGCGCGATCGAGATCGGCGTCACCAGCATAACGCCCTGTCCGATGCCGGTCTGGATCGTATACGTCGGCTTCCAGCGCAGCTCCTCGAGCCAGGTCGAGATCGAAACGATCCAGCTCGTGTGCGAATAGGACACGCCGATCGGAATGTTCAGCTCCTCGCGCAGAATTTCGCGGATCTCCGCGCCGCGCTCGCGCTGTTCGCCGTCCATCAGCCGCAGAAGCCGGTCCGCGCACGTCCGCAGTTTGGCGTCGTCAAAGCCCAGCTCGTTCTGCTCGTTGATCGAGCGCAGCAGGTTAAAGATGCGGTTGTAGATCAGCCGCGGCAGCGCCGACGTCTGTTCGGAAAGCGGTCTTTCGCAGTCGTAGCGCGCCTTCTGTCCGCCGATCTGCACGGACAGTTCGCCGGGCAGCTCCACGCCGGTTGTGTCCTTCATGCCCAGCATGCCCGCCCAGTAGTTCAGCCGCTCGATGCCGACGCGGTCGGCGACGGTGAAGAAGAAATAGTTGCAGGAAACGGTCAGCGCGCGGGCGAGCGTCAGATCGGAGTGCGTACCCGGATATTTCGTCCAGCAGCTCGGCGCGTTCTGCTCGACCTTCGTGGTCGGATCGTTTACGAAGTAGTAGTACGGCGAACGGTCGGAGATGCGCTCGGTCGTGGTCAGCTTGCCCTCCATCAGCCCCGCAAAACCCGTCGCCATTTTGAATACCGAGCCGGACGCGGTGCGGATGCCGATCGCGCGGTTCAAAGTCGGCTGATTGCTGTTCGCGCCGAAGAGCTGTTCATATTCCGTCTCGTCGAGCCCGTCGGTGAACATATTCGGATCGTAGTCCGGATACGACGCGAGCGCCAGGATCTCGCCGGTCTTTACGTTCATCACGATGATCGCGCCGGTCTCCGCGAGCTTGATGTCCTCGACCTTTCCGTTGGTCAGATCGTCGTATTTATTATATTCCTTCCGGATCTTCTGAAGCTGCTTTTCGCGCGTCGCGGCGATGTTGTCGACGAGCGCCTGCTCGCAGACCTTCTGCAGCTCGATGTCGATGGTGAGCTTCACGTCCATGCCGTCGGTCGGCTGTGTGGAATCGAGCACCTCGACGATCGCGCCGCGCTTGTTCTTCAGGATGTCCGTCGTGCCGAGCCGACCGTACAGATGCGGCGTAAGATACGCTTCCAGCGTCTTTTCCACGCCCGCAACGCCGACGAGGTCGTTATACGAATAGCCGAGCTCGAGCATGTTGTTCGTCGCGGTCTTTTGGGGATCGAACGGCGCATAATCCGCATAGGAATAGCCGATGCCGGTCATATCCTTCGTGACCTGCTTGGAAAGGTAGCCGACGATGTGCGACGCGGTGTGTCCGTACGGATAGACGCGCGTGCTGCTCTTTTCACTCAGGATCCCCGTCAGCCGGTCGCTCGCCATATCGAGCTCGGTGACGACCGCCAGCGACACATCGTATGCGATGCGGACGCCCTCGAACGCGCGGTAGCTGTTCATGACGGCTTCCTGCCGGATCGACATGATCTTCTTCGCTTCGTCAAAGGACATATCGTCCGGAATGCACCATGACGCGCGCAGGATCCGGTACGCTTCCTCGGCGGAGAGATCCTTGTTGCTGAAATTGCAGGCGTCGACGAAATTCCGCCTGCGCGATTCCGCGACGTTCGGATCCGAGGTGCGGAAATCGTACACGAACGTGCCGTCGGACAGCATGTTGATATAGAACGTGTCGATCGTCTTGCCGCCGCCGTCCTCGATGATGCGGATCGCCTCCATCAGCGAATGCGTGTAGCGCGCGCTGTCGACGGGCGTGCGGTTCGAGGGATCGCGGTAAAAGAGCACGTTGTAGGTCGTTTCGTCGTAAGCGAGCACCACGCCGTTGCGGTCCGTGATCCTGCCGCGGCTGCCGGACTGGTAGGTCGTGACCTTCGTCGTCTGCTGTACCGCCGCCGAGTACGCCTCGGTCTCGCGGATGGCGAGCTTGTCCAGAAAGATCAGCAGCACGGCAAGCATCGCGGCGAAGATCGCGATGAGCATCCAGATACGCGTATTCAGTTTTCCTTTTTCACCGCGCTTCATTTATGAAAGGAACTGCCTTTCTCCCGGATGCGGAACAGCGCCGCAAGCGGGAAAACGAGGATCGATTCGACGATCACGGACGGGAGCGTTCCGGACAAAAGCCGGTAGCCGTCGAACCGCGCGCCGATCGCAAGCGAGAACAAAAAGATCATCGCCTCAGCCGCAGCCGAAGCGACCAGAGCGAACAGGATCAAAAGTCCGCTCTTCCGCCCGTTTTTGCGGACGAAGCCGTACAGGATCGCAACCGCGACAAGGTACGCCGCCGAAGACAGACCGACGTACGGATTGCAGAACAGGTCGGTCAGAAGACCGCCGAAAAACGCGATCAGCATGCCGTCCTGCACCTTCGTCGCCGCCGTCGCCGCAAGCGCAAGCGTAAGCGTGAACAGCGGACGGAACCCGCCGCCCGAAAGGAACGGGAACACGAACGCGTCGATAAACACCGCCAGGATCGCCGCGGGGATCAGAAGAAGCCGCTTCATTTGATCGCCTCGTCCACGCCGATCACGATCAGCGCTTCCTCAAGATGCAGGAAATCGATGTCCATGGAGACGATCGCGTCGTAGGTTCCCCTGCCCGCGTCGTTCACGGAAAGCACCGTCCCGACGTACAGCCCCTTCGGGAAGAAGCCGCCGATGCCGCTCGTGCGGATCGTGTCGCCGACGCGCACGTCCGCCTTGCCGGGCAGATAGTAGAGCATCGTGCCGACGATCTCGCCGTCCTCGAGGTTCAGACCGCCGAGCATGCCCTCGTCGCGCGTGCGCTGCACCATGACGCTGACGCGCATCTTTTCGTCGCACATCGTCTTGACACGGCACCAGTTCGGACCGACCTCCGAAACGCGCCCGACGACGCCGTGCGGCGTGATGACCGCCATCTTTTCCGTCACGCCGCTGCGCGAGCCCGCGTTCAGCGTGATCGTATCGACATAGGGATTGCTGTCGCGCCCGATGACCGACGCCGTCACAAAGCGCAGGTTCGGGTTCGCCTCGACAAAATTCAGAAGCTCCGTCAGCCGCGCGTTCTCCTTTTCGGTCTCGTCCAGAAGCGCAAGCTGCTGCTGCTGCAAGAGAACCGCCTCGCGGAGACGTTTGTTTTCCTCCTGCACCTCGGACGGCGTGAACACGCGGACGAAGAAATCGCCGACCTCTTTCTGCACGGAATGCAGAAATCCGGCGACCGGCGAAAGCGCCGTGCGGAACAGACCGTCCCCCGTGTTCCGGCCGCTTGCCGAGAACGCCGCAAGGACGATCAGCAGAATGATCGCGACCAGCGCGATCCACATCGGTCTTGAATTCCAGAGCTTCCGCATTTCCGCCTCCGATATACCTTTACAGAATACA
>JAFRUN010000015.1 GCA_017438865.1 Clostridia bacterium | reverse complement strand
GGAGTTCAAAGTTGTTCTTACAGACCGTAGCGCTTCTTGAAGCGATCTACTCGTCCGCCGCTGTCGACCAGCTTCTGACGGCCCGTGAAGAACGGGTGGCACTTGCTGCAGATTTCGACCTTCAGCTCGCCCTTGGTGGAGCCGGTAAGGAAGGTCTCGCCGCAGGCACAGCGCACGACCGCTTCGCCGTAAGACGGATGAATATTTTTCTTCATGTATTATCACTCCTTCGTCGTGTAATGCATTACCATCGGCTATTATACCATGCCGCCGCAAAAAAGCAAGAAAAATTTTTTGTTTTTTGCAACTTTTTTTACTGGCCGTAACGGTTCTGCTGTCCGTGCGAGGAAGTGTAGCCCTCTTTCTCGAAAATACGGATCCATTCGCGCAGACGAATGAGAAACTCTTCGTTGTTCGAGGTCTTATCCATCATGCTGACAAGATTTTCGGTCACGTCGCCGGTCGCGCCGTTTGCGAGTACGCGCCTGAGCATCCGCACGCCGTCGAGCTCCTTTTGCGAGAGAAGCAGATCGTCGCGCCGCGTACCCGATTTATACACGTCGATCGCGGGGAAGATGCGCTTTTCGGAAAGGCGCCGGTCCAGATGGATCTCCATGTTGCCCGTGCCCTTGAATTCCTCATAGACGATGTCGTCCATGCGGCTGCCGGTTTCGACGAGCGCCGTTGCGATCACGGTCAAACTCCCGCCGTTTTCGATGTTTCTCGCCGCGCCGAAAAAACGCTTCGGCTTGTGCAGCGCGCCCGGGTCCATACCGTCGGACAGCGTGCGTCCGGTCGGGGGAATGACCAGGTTGTATGCGCGGGTGAGACGCGTCAGCGAGTCCAGAAGGATCACGACGTCCTTGCCGTTTTCCACAAGACGCATGGCGCGCTCCTGCACCATTTCCGCGATGCGCGTATGGTGCTCGGGCAGCTCGTCGAACGTGGACGCAACGACCTCGCCCTTGATGCTTCGGCGCATATCGGTGACTTCTTCGGGACGCTCGTCAATGAGCAGCACGATGAGATGCGTGTCGGGATAGTTTTCCGTGATGCCGTTTGCGATCTGCTTTAAGAGAGTCGTTTTGCCCGCTTTCGGCTGCGATACGATCATCGCGCGCTGTCCCTTGCCGATCGGCGCGATCAGGTCGATGAGCCGCACGGACAGATTGTTCGCTCTGCCGGGCGTTTCCAGCGTGTACCGCTCGTTCGGGAAGATGGGGACGAGGTCCTCGTAGTTGACGCGGCTTTGCGCGTTTTCGTCCGGATCCATGCCGTTCACGCGGTCCACATACAAAAGCGCTTCGTATTTGTCGCCTTCGCGGCGCGCGCGGGTGCGCCCTTCCACGAAATCGCCGTTTTTCAGATTACAGCGGCGGATCTGCGCGTTTGCGACGTATACGTCGTTCGGACCGGCGTCGTAATTCTGCACGCGCAGAAAACCGTAGCCCTCCATGATCTCCAGCACGCCCGCGGCGGTGCCGGTCTCGGGAAGGGAAACGGGCTCCGCGGGTTTTTCGGGCTTTTGCTCGGCTTCCGGCGCATGATACGGCTGCCGGTTGTTCCGGTACGCGCGGTTCTGATTCTGCCGGTTGTTCTGCGGACGGAAATTTCCGCGCCGGTACGGCTCGGCGTTCGGACGCTCCTGCGGCTTTTCGGACGCGGCGGGCTGTTCCGCAGACGCTTCGGGCTGCGGCGCGGGCGTTTGCGCAACGGGCGCGGGCTCCGCCGGCTTCGCCGGTCTGCCGCGCTTTTTCGACGGTTTTTTCTCCGGCGCGGGCTTCGGCTCCTCCGGCACGGACTTCGGCTCCTCCGGCGCGGATTTCGGCTCCTCCGGCGCGGATTTTGCGGCCTTCGCCGGTCTGCCGCGCTTTTTCGGCGCGGGCGCGGGCGCCTGCAAAAGCTCGACTAACTGCGCTTTTTTGTATTTGCGGAAAGAGGGGATCCCGTGCTGCTTCGCAAGCGAATACAGCTCGTTGATCGTCAATGCTTCCAATTCGGTTTGATTCACAAATGGCCTCCGGTATGATAATGATTTCTGATCGGATAAAGATATGAGAAAACGGATTTGTTGATACCATTTTATGGGCGATCGAAAAACTTGTCAAGCGTTTCCGCAAAAATCGCGGTGTTTCGCGCGTTTTCGGCGCGTAAGAACGGGGGGAGACGCATACAATGCAGCAAAGGCACGGAGGACGTATTCATGGAAAAACGGGAAAAGGAACTGATGCAGCCGTCGGCGCACAGCGTGACGATCGAGGGACGCCGCCGCATGCGGATCACCGGCGTCATTGACGTGGAGAGCTTTCGGGAGGATGAGATGACGGTGATCACGCAGGCAGGCGCGCTGACGGTCTGGGGCGAAGGACTGAAGCTCGGCAAGCTCAATCCGGAGGACGGTCAGGTGCTTCTGGAGGGCAATATCGTCTCGATCGAGTACGAGCAGCCGGAACCGGAACGCCGGTCGTTCTTCTTCCGCAAAAAATGAGGGACGTCACCGGACAGCCGTTCGAGGCGCTGCTGCTCATGCACGGCGGCGCGGTCACGGGGATCGTCTATCTGCTTCTCAGAATCGTGCGGAACCGCGCAGACAAGCGGCTCGTCACGCACCTCTGCGACGCCGTGTTCGTGCTGTCCGGCGCGGCAATTTTCGCCGGATATCTGTTCCTTGCGAATTACGGAACGGTCCGCGGATTTCTCACCGCGTCGTTCCTGCTCGGGTTTGCGGCGGTTTACATGCTGTTTGCGCCGCTGTTTGCAAGAATCACACAAAAAATCCGAAAAAAATAGGTTCCGTTTTGGATCGGATTCTGCTATACTGTATTTTATGGAAGAATCGCCGAAAAAAATCGTCAGAACCATTCGCTTCAAGCTGGTTCACTTCATTCTCGTGCTGATCGCCTGTGTGATCGTTTTGCTTGTGGTGCTGATTCCGCAGCGCCTTCGCATCCGGTCCGCGCAGGACGAATACAACGCGCGCGTGGACGTTCTGAACCAGACCAAGCGTACCTATGCGCAGGAGCGGGAAAACCTGCAGTTCATGCGCACGGATACTTATAAGATCCAGCAGGGCATGATCAAATACGGCTGGCACTACCAGGAGGACAAGCTCATCCAGGACGACAGTGTCGCAACGGTAACGGAATGAAACCGGATATCGCGGTGATCGACATCGGAAGCAACTCCGTGCGGCTGATGCTTGCCGCGGCGGAGAACGGTCGCGTGCGTTCGATCGCAAAGCGGCTGAACACGACGCGCCTTGCAAAGGGGATCGATGCGACGCGCTGTCTTGCGCCGGATCGCGTGCGGGATACGGTCGAAGCGATCGGAGCATTTTTTCACACCGCAAAGCAATTCGATATTCCCGTCGTCGCCTATGCGACCAGCGCGGTGCGCGACGCCGAAAACCGGGCGGAATTTACGGCGCTCGTCAAAGAACGGACGGGCCTGACCGTCCGCGTGCTTTCCGGCGAGGAGGAGGGACGGCTTGCCTTTTCCGCCGTGACCGGCGGGGAAGGGACCGTGTTCGATATCGGCGGCGGCAGTTTTCAGATCGTCACGCGCGAACGCGCTCAGAGCTTTCCGTGCGGATGTGTCCGTGCAAAGGAATGCTGCGATGCGGGCGATACGGATACGCTCGAACGCGAACTCTTTTGTTGGATGGATGAAAAAACCTGCGTGTCGGAGCGCGTTCCCGCGCCGGTTTACGGCGTCGGCGGTACGATCTCGACGATCGGCGCGCTGCTCGCCTCGCAGACGCGGTTCGATCCGGACCATCTTGCGCCCGTCACACAAGCAAAGCTGGACCGGCTGATCCGGCAGCTTGCCGCGATCCCGGAACCCGCGCGCATGAAGCATCCGCTTCTTGTGAAGCGCGGGGACGTGATCCTGCAGGGCGCGACGATCCTGAAATACATGATGACGCGCACACATACGGATCGCGTGATTCCGTCCGATCGGGACGGCATGGAGGGGATCGCCGAGGCAATTCTTTCCGGAACGCTCAACAAGGTTTGAAACAACGGAGGAAAACCGAATGAAAAACAACGAGAAACTCTGGAAGATCCTTGAGATCGTGTTCGGCGCGATCGGCGCGGCGCTGCTCGTTCTTCTGCTGGCGCTGAAGCTGACGGGCAGGGACGTTACTGCGCTGACGTATCCGATCGTCGTCGTCGTGATCCTGTTTCTGATCAGCGACGAGTTTGCGCGCTCGATCCGTCGCCGCCGCGAAAAGGAAGAAGCGGCGAAGAAACAGGCGGAACAGCCGGAGGAAGCGGAAACTGCGCTTCCGAAGGACGCGTTTGAATTTGAAGAAACAGAAGAACGGAAACAGTGAGCGCCGAAAAGTTTTTCAATTCCATCGATCTTTTGCGCTGTCCCGTCTGCGGGACGGCGTTTTCAACGTACGGCGCGTCGCTGCGCTGCCCGAACGGACACACCTTCGATCCGTCCCGAAAGGGATATGTAAATTTCGCGCCGAACGCCGCGCCGTCCCGGTACGACAGGGCGCTGTTCGAAGCGCGGCGGCGGATCATGCGCGCCGGGTTTTACGATACGGTGATCGAAACGATACGGAATGCAATGCCGAAGAATGCGGAGGTCGTGCTGGACGCGGGCTGCGGCGACGGCACGTTTACAAAGGCGCTGCAGGGGAAAACGACGGTCGGGCTCGATCTCTCGAAGGACGCGATCCGGCTTGCCGCAGGCGGCGGCGGTCCGGTCCTGTGGGCGGTCGGCGATCTTACGGCGATCCCGCTGCGCGACGGTTCGGTCGACGTGCTTCTGAATCTGTTTTCTCCGGCGCATTACGCGGAGTTTGCCCGCGTATTAAAGTCCGGCGGAACGCTTTTGAAGCTCGTTCCGGGCGAATCGTATCTTCGCGAGATCCGCGCGCTCCTGGGCAATCGTCTGCGCAGGGAAACCTATTCCAACGAGGCGGTTATTTCCCGCCTTTCGGAACGGTTTTCTCTTACGGACCGCGTCCGCATCTCGAACGCCTTTCCGCTGACCGAAGAACAGGCGAGGGACTTTCTGTCGATGACGCCGCTGACGTTCGGGATCGCGCCGGATTCGCTCGACGCCGGTTCCCTTTCCGAGATCACGATCGACGTCGAATTGCTGATCGCGCACAAATAAAAAAGGACCGGTTATTCGGTCCCGTTCAATAGCTGACTTTTTTGATATTTGACGCATGCTCCGCGTCGGCAAACCCGAGCACGTTTGAACGGCTGTCCTTAAAGTACATGCAGATATGCTCCGAGCCGTCCCATTGCATCGAAGCGGCGATCCATTGTCCGTCCAGCTCGAACAGCACCGCGCATTTATAGAAGCTGTTGTCGGTGCCGAGCCATTTTTCCATGCTCCGAATGTTGTTGTTGCGCTGCGTGATCGACTGAAACGCGATCTTCATCTCCGCGTGGTTCTCGCCGGAAACGAAGGCAAGGACGACGTCCTCTCCGGTCGCGGCGTTGCGCACGCGGTAAAAGCCGTTCTCCGTGAGCATTCCGCGGACGGTCTTCCAGCCGATCGCGTTGCCCTTCTGCGTGATCGTTCCCTGCGCGGTAAAGGACAGGGGGATCTGCGCGTGAAACTCGACGCGCTTCGCCTCGCGGGAGAAGAGCGCGCGCAGCGTTTCGCTCCCGACGCTGCCGTCGCTCATCAGTCCGGACGCCGCCTGATAGGACATCACCGCGGTCTTTGTGACCGTGCGGAAGCTGCCGGTCGGTTTATAGGTATAGTATCCCAGGTCGAAGAGCCGCTCCTGCACGCGCACGACCTCTTCGCCCTTATCGCCGGATACCATGAGTTTTTCCCCGTCGTCCGCGCGCACCCCGAAAACCGGGAGCAGCAGCAGAACGAGAAGGATCGGAAGAATTCGTTTCATATACATGAATTATAACATGGATCCCGCCGCTTGAAAAGCGGGAATTTCGGTGATACAATACGCATGGAGGTGATCGGATGCGCTGCAGTTGTCAACGTTGCGGAACGTATATGGTTCAGGATGAAAAGGGCGTGCAGAGCCGCTGCATCTGCCCCGAATGCTTCTTTGTCTGTTCCGCCTGCGTCAGCACGGAGGGCGGGAAGCCGCTGGACGTCGATTCGCTGCGCATGCTCGCGCTGCTCAGAGAAGCGCAGGGAGACGGGCGGACCGAGGACGATCCGGAATATTGAAAAGCTGCCCGAACGGGCGGCTATTTTCATACGTCGACGGAAAAGAGCACGACGGGCGCGGAAACGCGCAGGATCGAGAATCCCGCGCCGGTGATCTCGGCGAATCCGTCCTTCGGAACGACCGTTCCGCATACGTTCGTTTCGCCGGGGCAGTAGAGAAACAGGAACGCGTGGAGCGTCAGCGCGTGATCGCCGGCGGGCAGGATGCGCATTTCGCCGCGCGCGCCCTTCAGCATCAGGTTGAGATCGCGTCCGCTGCCGCGGCACAGAATATCCTCTTCGCCCGAAAAACGAAGCAAACTGCCCTTTGCGAGAAACTGCCAGCTTTCGCCGCGCTTCAGATAAAAGCCGTCGGAAAGCGGTGTCAGGTATCGCGTGACGCCGTCGAGCTTCGTAAAGCGCGATTCGGGCAGATCGACAGTCGCCGAACTGATGCGAAACGTAAACCGGCGTTCCGAATAGGATCCGTCCGCGGGGAAGAGATACAGCTCGGTCGTTTTTCCGCCGCTCCAGCTCGTTTCGCGGCGGGATGCGGGATCTAAAACTCGAATGTTCATAGGCGCCTCTTCTTTCCGGAAATGTGCAAAGCGGGACTGTCCGAAAAGACAGTCCCGTCATGGTATTATTCTCCGCCCTCATCGCCGCCGGACGGGGGATCCGTGGGCTTCGGCGTCGGGGGATCGGTGGGCTTCGGCGTCGGGGGGTCCGTCGGCGGGTTGGTCGGCGGATCCGTCGGGGGATCGGAGGGCTTCGGCGTATCGGAGCCCGGCTCGGTGGGCTTCGGCGTATCGGAACCCGGCTCGGTCGGTTTCGGCGTATCGGAACCCGGTTCGGAGGGCTTCGGCGTGTCGGGCGCTTCCGTTGCGTCCGGACCGACGATATACTCGCCGGCATACGCTTTATAGGTCGAGGTCGCGAGCTTCTCCTTCTTGACGAGAACGCCGTTCAGATAGTATTCCTTTACGCTTTCCCAGACGGAGCCGTCGCGTCTGCCGGAAACCTTTTCCTTGTATCCGACCGGTTTGCTCGGATCGACCGTATAGAGCACCTCGCCGGCGGGCTTCAGCGTCTTGGTCTTCTTGGGCGTCGGGATACGGATCTCGTCGTATTCGCCGTTGGAATCCTCGATGATCGGAATGCCCCAGATTTCGATGGTCAGGGTGCTTCCGTTTGCGTTCGCGATGATGAGAATGTCCGCCTTGCTGGAGTTTTTGAACTTGAAGTCGATGATGTTGCCGATCGAGTTGATCGTGGCGTCGCGTCCCTTGTCGACATAGTCGACGGGCATCGAGTGGTTCTGACGGAAGACGATCTCCATGTCCGCCATGACCGCGCAGTTGTAGAGCGTGGACGAGATCTGGCAGACGCCGCCGCCGTATTCCTTGACATGCTTGCCCTGCTGGAACGCGGTCGCGATCTTCCAGTGTCCGTCGTTCTTGCGCGTGCCGAGGCACTTGTTCATCGAGAAGACCTCGCCGGGATGGACGACCGTGCCGGTCAGCAGATCCATCGTTCCGTGGCGGATATTTTCCTTACGGTTTTTGTTGCTCTTGCTGTAATTGGTCGTATAGCTTTTGCGCAGAACGTAATGCGCCTGCACATCGGCGAGGGAGACCTCCGCGGCGGTTTCTTCTGCGGGCGCTTCGAGCGTTTCGCCGCCGTGCGCCGCGAGCAGCGCGGCAACGAGCGCCTCACGGTTCACCGCGAGACCGGGAACGTCGGGCGTAAAGTCGATCTTGTTGTCTTTCTTATTGTAGCCGACGGACGCGTCGACCGGTTTGGTATCATGCGCGTCGGCAAACGCGTTGACAGCGGTTTTCAAAGCGTCCTCGTCGAACGCAACGGTAACGGGAAAGTCTTTTCCTTCGGTTCTGATCCGTTCGACCTCCGCGGAAACGGCTTCAAAGCCGTTGTCTTCACGCACGAGATTGAACGCCTCGTCGATCAGCGCGTCGAGATCGTTCACGGTCGCGATCGTTTCGCCGGAGAACGTTTCGGAGGCGTCGCCGAGGGTGACCTTGACGCTGAGATTCTTTTTGCTTTCTTCGATCGACGGAAGCACCGCGGTCTTTGCTTCTTCCTTCGTCATGCCGCCGACGTTCACGCCGTTGATCCGGACGCCTTCGAGCATGGTGACGCGGTTCAGAATGGCATTGAGCTCCTCACGGTGCAGATCCGGCTCGGGGGTAACGATCGAAATCTGCTCCGCTTCCGTGGAATTGTCCGGAACGATCTTCTCGCCGGTGCTCGGATCGTAATCCACCTGCGCGTCGGTTCCGGATCCGCTGCAAGCAAGGCAGAGGATCAGGAGCGCCGTAACGAGCGGCAACAGCCAGAATACATGTTTTTTGTTCATAGATTCGTTTCCTTCTTCATTGATGCTTTCATTTTACACACTTTTTCCGAAAAAACCATCCTTTTCGAAAAGCATTTACTAATAAGTTACATTTTAGGCACATCTTTTATACATACGGCGGGAAAAAGCCGCGCAGCGCGCTTCTCATAAAGTAAGACGCGGGAGAAGAACAAAAGGTTGCAGATTTTTCGGGATTTCTTTTCAGATCGGCTCAGATGTGTTATACTGTTTCCAACGAATGAAAAGAGGAGCACGCGATGAAAGAGCAGCCGAAGAAATCGCTTTCGCCGATGGAATACGCGATGAAGTATCTCACGGCACGCGACCGTACGGTATCGGAGATGCAGGCGTATCTCGACGGAAAGGAATTCGGCGAAGCGGACGTCGACGCAACGGTCGGCCGCCTCGTCGAGCTCGGGCTTTTGAACGACGAACGCTATGCGCGGCGGTTTGTGGAAACGCGCCTTGCGTCGAAGCCCGTGAGCCGCCGTCATCTGTGGGAACAGCTCAAGGGACACGGCGTGGACGACGCGTATATCAACGCCGCGCTGGATGCGGTCGGCGCGGACGAGGAAGCCGGAAACGCGCGAGCGATCGCAGAAAAGTTTGCAAGGCAGTTTTCTTCGCTCGAACCGGAGAAGCGCCGGGAGCGCGTGCTTTCGCGGCTGATCGCGCGCGGATTTTCCTATGAGGTTTCGAGAAAGGCGCTGGAGGCAGCGCTTTCGGAGGAGGAAGCATGGAGCGAATCGTAACGGCGGCGCAGGCAAAAGAACGCGACCGCGAGGTCATCGCGTCGGGCGTTTCGTCGCTTTCGCTGATGCATACCGCCGCGGAGGGGATCGTTTCCGCCGTAAAGGCATTGCGAAAAAACAACGAAACCGTGACCGCGATCTCGGGCACCGGCAACAACGGCGGGGACGGGATCGCCGCCGCATGGCTTCTCAAACGGGAAGGCGTCGACGCGCGGATCGTTCTTTCCGGCGACGAAAAAAACTGCACGCCCGATGCGGCGCATTATCTCGACGCGGCAAGGGCGGACGGCGTTCCGGTCTTTGCGGAGTGGCAGCCGGAGGAACATGAAATTCTGATCGACGCGCTGTTCGGCGTCGGGCTGAACCGTCCGGTCGAGGGCGCGGTGCGGGATCTGATTGGGCGGATGAACGAAAGCGGCAAGTCGATCGTTTCCGCAGACATCCCATCGGGACTGCACGCCGACAGCGGTGAAATCATGGGCGCTGCGGTGCATGCGGCGCGAACCGTCACGATGCAGGCGAAAAAGACGGGCATGCTTCTCGGACAGGGACGCGCGCTTTGCGGGACGGTCACGGTACAGCCGCTGTACGCAGACGAAGGCGAGCCGGAGCTTTTTTATCAGGAGGAAGCCGAAATTGCAGCGCTTTTGCCGAAGCGGCCGTTCGATTCACACAAGGGAATGAACGGGCATGCGCTTTTGTGCGTGGGTTCGAAGACCTATCCGGGCGCCGCGCTGCTTTCGGCGCGCGCGGCTTTGCGCGGCGGGGCGGGACTCGTGTCCGTGTGCACGCCGGATCCGGTGCGCCCGTTTTTCGCGGCGGTTCCGGAAGCGATCACGATCCCGACCGGCACGGACGACTGGTGCGAAGCCGCCGCCGGAAGAGCGATCGCGGCGATGGAGAACAAACAGGCGATCGCCGTGGGAAGCGGCGGAGGAAAGGGAAATCTTCTTCCGGTGATCGAAGCGGCGCTCAGATCGGGAACGAAGCTCGTGCTGGACGCGGACGCGCTGAATCAGACGGCAAAAGAGCGATCGCTCCTGCGTCTTTTGCATAAAAACGTCGTTCTGACGCCGCACGCGGGCGAGATGGCGCGGCTTTTGGACTGCACCGTTCCGGACGTTCTTTCCGATCCGCTCGGCGCGGTCAAAGCGTTTCCGTGCACAACGCTTCTGAAGGGCGCGACCACGCTGGTGCACGCAAACGGACGCACGGCGTTTTTGACGTTCGGGAACCCCGGCCTGGCGAAGGGCGGCAGCGGCGATGTACTGACGGGGCTCGTCACCGCGCTGCTCGCACAGGGACTTTCCGCCTTCGACGCGGCGCGGGCGGGCGCGTATCTTTTGGGAACGAGCGCGGACCGCGCGATGAAACTCCTCGGAGAACGCGCGCTGCTTGCAAGCGACGTGATCGATATGGTACAATAAACAATATGGAAGAAAAGAAAATCAACGGAAACGTCGCGGGCATCCGCGATACCATACTGAACGAGATGCGCTCGCTGTACGATGAAACGCAGCCGAGCGGCGTGTTTGCGTCTGCGGACCTGCTCTATAAGCTCGCCGATTTCACCGGACGCATCGGACGCGAAATATCGGTCTATCTGTCGCGCAGCGGCGCGGTGCGGGACGTTTCGATCGGCGACGCCGCAACGGTTTCCATGCCCGATATGCGTCTCGTGCGCAACGCGGACCGGCTTGCGGGCGTGCGCTGCATCCACACGCATCCGAACGGCAGCGGATACCTTTCTGACGTCGATCTCGGCACGCTGAACTCTATGCGGCTCGACGCGATGGCGGCGGTCGGCGTGAAGGACGGACAGCCGACGTCGGTGTACGTCGCGTTCGTCGGCGAGATGGAGGGCGAGGAGCGCAAACCGCTGATCTACGGACCGATGCGCGCGGACCGTCTTCCGCAGGACGCGCTGCTCTCCGCGCTGATCGAAGCGGACAACCGGCTGAAAGCGCCGGCGTATGCGGTCACACAGGCGGAGCCGGAGCGCGCGGTGCTCGTCGGAATCGACAACGACGACGGCTATGACACGCTCGAAGAACTGAAGGCGCTTGCGGACACCGCGGGCGTCAACGTCGTGCACATGGAGCGCCAGCGTAAGCGCCCCGTCGACAACGGCACCTATGTCGGTTCCGGCAAGGCGGACGAGCTCCGACTGATCGGCAGCGCGACGGAAGCGGATGTTTTCATCTTCGACGACGAGCTCACCGCGATCCAGATCCGCAACCTCGAAAGCATCCTCGGCACGCCGGTCATCGACCGCACGATGCTGATCCTCGATATCTTCGCCGCGCGCGCGACCACGCGCGAGGGCAAACTGCAGGTGGAGCTCAGTCAGCTCAAATACCGCCTGCCGCGGCTTCTGGGCGTCGGCGTGGCAATGTCGCGTCAAGGCGCAAGCGGCGTCGGTATGCGCGGTCCCGGTGAGAAAAAGCTCGAGATCGACCGCCGCCGCATCCACCGGCGCATCTATGAGCTTGAACAGGAACTCAAAGAGGTCGAAAAACAGCGCGGCATCCGCCGCTCCGTGCGCAAGAAGAGCGAAACGCCGGTCGTCGCACTGGTCGGGTATACGAACGCCGGCAAGAGTACGCTTCTGAACGTGCTGTCGAACAGCGACGTGCTCGCCGAGGACAAGCTGTTTGCAACGCTCGATCCCGTGGTGCGCGGCGTCACGCTGCCGAACGGCACGCCGTGCCTGCTCTCGGACACCGTCGGGTTCATCAACAAGCTGCCGCACGATCTGGTGCAGGCGTTCCGTTCCACGCTCGAGGAGGTGAAGGACGCCGACCTGATCCTGCACGTCGTCGACGCGGGCTGTCCGTACTATGAGGTGCAGATGCGCGTGACGGAACAGGTGCTGGAGGGACTCGGCGCGGGCAATACGCCGTGCATCGAGGTCTACAACAAGTGCGATCTGCCCGAAGCGATCCCATCGAAGCGCGAGAACGCCGTGTCGATCAGCGCAAAGACGGGCATGGGGATCCCGGCGCTGCTCGAACGGATCGAAACGGAGCTGAACCGCACGCAGCAGCGCGTGGAGCTGGTGATCCCGTACGACCGGTACGATGCGATCCGCGTGCTGCACGAGATCGGCACGGTGCTTTCGGAATCGCACGAGGCGGACGGCACACACGTCGTCGCCATGCTGGAGGAGAGCAAGCTCTACCGGCTCAAAAACGCGCTCGACGGACGATCCGACGGATAATCGCGCCCGCTTTTCAAATTGTTTACAATCGTCTTACAACTATTTTGCGAAAGCGGACGTTTCGCGGCTTTTCAACACGGTCAAATCGTGGTATACTGTATAAACATCATGGGGGATTTCGGTTCCGCATGATTTGAGATCGGACGGAGGATCGGATATGCGATCTGCACATTTCAAAAAAATCCTTGCGTGGCTTCTGGTGCTCGGCACGTCGGCGTCCCTTGCCGCGTGCGGCACGGGCTCCGACGGCGCAAAGAAAGGGATCGTAATCAGCGAGGTCGTTTCCAGCAACGGCAAGAGCTACGAGCACGACTATTACGGTTCGCCGGACTGGATCGAGCTGCACAACGAATCGGATCAGCCGATCAATCTGCTCGGCTGGGGCATCACCGACAATATCAGAAATTCCGACAAGGCGTTCACCATGCCGGAGATCGTTCTTCCGGCGGACGGATACCTTTTGCTGCTTGCGACCAAGATGGAAAAGACCGACACGCTTGCGTGGGACGGCGAAAGCCCCATCTGCCTCGGCTTTTCGCTGAAGTCGGCGGGGGAGGACCTCGTTTTGATCAACCCGCATATGCAGACGATCGACGAGCTTGCCGTGCCGGAGCTGCACCGCGACATCTCCTATGCGCGCCGTGAAAACGGAACCTACGGTTACTGCGAATCGCCCACGCCCGGCAGCGCAAACACAACAAAGATTTCCGACCGCCAGCCGGAGGTGAAGGAACCCGAAGCGCCCGAACCGATGACCGGCGTCGAGATCAGCGAGATCTCCGCGCGCAACACGCTTTTGTCGTGCGGCGGGTGCCTCAAATGCGACTGGGTGGAGCTGCATAACACCACGAACGCGGATATCGCGCTCGACGGCTTCACGCTGTGCGACGAGCCGAGCGATTATGACGATGCGAACCTGTCCGGCGTACTGCCCGCAAACGGCTATCTTGTCGTCTTCTGCTGCGATAAAAACTGCTCGACGAAGGACGGGCATGTATGCGTCGATCTCGGCGTCAGCCGGTACGGCGAAACGCTGTATCTGTTCGATCCGAACGGCTTTGAACTCGAAACGGTCGTTATGCCGGAAATACCGTATAAGGACGTGACCTACGCACGCCGTGCGGACGGCACGTTCGGCTTCTGCGAAACGCCGACGCCCGGCGCGGCGAATACGACGGAGATCACCGACAAGGCGCCGTACCGCCCGGAGGAAACGCCGGAGCCCGATCCGGACGAGCCGAAGGACGACGAACCCGTCGATCCGACGCTGAACGCAAAACGGCCCGATTCGCTGCGCATCAGCGAGGCGCTTCCGAAGAATACCTACAGCATTGCGGACTGCGAGGGCGAGCGCTGCGACTGGGTGGAGCTTTATAATTCGACCGATCAAGCGGTTTCGCTGCGCGACTGGTATCTTTCGGACAATCCGAAGAACCTCAAAAAATGGGCGCTGCCCGAAAGCATGTCGCTCTCCGGCGGACAGTATCTCGTCATCTTCCTGTCCGGCAAGACGGGCATCGCAAACGAGCTTCACGCGAGCTTTTCGCTCGGCACGGGCGAAACGCTGTATCTCTACAACGCGCAGACCGGACGGCTCGACTGGATCACGGTTCCGGAGCTTCCGGACAACGTTTCGATCGGGCTGAACGAGGCGAACGAGCAGGTCTATTACCGGTATCCGACGCCCGGCGCGCCGAACGGACACGGCGAAAAGACGGCGGAGACGATCGGTTTTTTTCAATCTGACGGCGTATACATCTCCGAGGTATGCGCCATTCATGATCGGGGAAGCAGCGAAAAGGATTGGATCGAGCTGTATAACGGCTCGCAGAGCACCGTCTCGCTGGACGGCTGGTATCTGAGCGATTCGCTCGAAGAACCGCAGAAATACCGCATTTCATCCCTGTCGCTGAAAGCGAACGGCTACGCCGTGATCGAGGCGACCGCGTCCTACGGCGAGCGCAAGAGCAGCGACGCGCCGTTCGGCGTGAGCCCTTCCGGTGAAAAACTGTATCTTTCCGATGCAAACGGCATCATCCGCGATATCTTCGAGACCGGCGTACAGCAAAACGGCGTCACGAGCGGCAGGGTAGAGGGCAACAATCAGATCAGCCGCGTATTCTTCACGACCAAGACGAAAGGCAAAAAGAACAGCGATTCCGCATACCGCGGGTACGCGTCCATGCCGGTCTTTTCGGAGAACGCGCTCTATCACACGCAGTCCTTCGATCTTTCGATCACCTCGTTAAGTCCGAACGCACAAATCTATTACACGACAAACGGCAGCGAGCCGGGCAAAAGCTCGACGCTCTATTCCGGTCCGATCACGATCTCCAAGAACGCCGTCATCCGCGCGATCGCGTATGTCGACGGCATGCTTCCGAGCGAGATCGTCACGTTCCATTATCTGTTTGAAGAGCCGCATACCGTTCCGGTCGTGTGCCTTGCGATGGATCCGACCGATTTCAACACCGTCTATAAGGTCAGGGAACATAAGAACATCAAGGAACGGAAGGGCTATGTGAATTACTACGAGCCGGACGGGCTGATCGGCACTTCGTTCCCGTGCGACGTCAAGGCAAAGGGCCGCGGCACGCTGACGTACGCGCAGAAATCGCTGACGTTCGGACTCCGGGCGGAGTACGGCATGAAGACGGTCGACTATCCGTTCTTCCCGGGGTACGAGTTCACCGAGTTCGGCGCGTTTGCGCTGCGCAACGCGGGACAGGATTACGACATGGCGCGCATGCGCGATACGTTCGTCACCCGCGCCTGCATGGGACTGAACGTCGACTGCGCCAATTCGCGCTGCTGCGTGCTGTATATCAACGGCACATATTACGGCGTGTACGATTTCAACGAGGAGCTGAATTCCAAGTACCTTGCCACGCATTACGGCGTGGATCCCGACACGGTCAACACCATCATGCGCAACGGTTCGATCGCGATGAAGGGCAGCAACACCGAATTCAAGAAGATCTTCAAGGCGCAGACGCTGTCGAGCGACAGCGCATATCAGAGCTATACCGAAAAGGTCGACGCCGACGCGTTCATGGATTACGTCATCTGCCGCACGTTCATGCTCGAGACCGACACGTTCAACCAGAAATACTGGCGCACCGTCGATTACAAGATCAAGTGGCGTCCGATCCTGTACGACCTCGACTACTGCTTCATGAGCAAATACGACCGCGACATGATGCACGTCTACTTTAACAAGGAGGGCGTGGCGGCGGCGCACGGATCGCTGACCAAGTTCTACTTCACCGTTTCGCTGAAGACCAACGAGGAGTGGAAGCACCGGTTCTTTGAACGCTATGTGGAAGTCGTGATGACGAAATTCACTTCGGAAAAGCTGCTGGAGCTGTTCGATCAGGTCGTCGAGGAATACCGGCCGGAAATGGAGCGGCACATCAAACGCTGGGGGCATCCGAAATCCATATCGAAATGGGAAAGCGAGGTCGCGACGCTGCGCAACAAGGTCGAAAAGCGGCCGACGGTCGTGCTTGAACAGATCCGCAAGGAACTGAAGATCTCAAAGGACGAGATGAACGCCCTGATCGCCAAATACAGCAATCCGTAAGAAAACGCCCCGGCAGATCGCCGGGGTTCTTCTTTTTTCCGCTTGCAGCGCCGACGGCACACCGCAACTCTTTCCACGGCTCGGTCACGGCGCGGGAATCCCGCAGGCGATTGGTAGCGCAGCGGAAGCGTTGTGAGTGCGTTTACAAACGAGCAGCTGAAGCAAGCGTGATCGACTGCGGAAAGGAGCCGCAACGGAGAGGGCAAGCGGTGACTTTTCAGCAAAGCAAAAAAAGTCGCCGCGAGCGATGCGACGTTCGCGGCGACGTGGTGGAGGCGGGGAGAGTCTCCTCTCGCTGCGGCTCGGTCACGGCGCGGCTCTGAAGCCGCACTGCGGCTTCATTCACCCCCGCGCCGGTTCGACTCTCCCCTTGTTATCGGGAAAAAGAAAACAGGGCATCGGAATGCCCTGTTTTCTTTCTGTCTAAAACCGCGTAAAAGGTACAAAACTATAGAAAGAACGCGCAAAAAACATTCGATACTATATCGTAAATACCATGGGCTTTCGTTCTTTGGAATAGCTGTTTCGCCGAGGCAAGATCGTAACCCTCTTCTTGGCAATGCGGATTTCTCCGAAGGCATCAAGGACTATTGATTTTGGCAGCTGTTTTTCAAATATTAGTTTATCGTCTGAGCCGCAAACCATCAAAAGCGGTTCATAAAGCCCGCTGTCCAAGTACCGTAAATACACAGTTGCTGTGACCTCATTCGACCTTTTCTCTTTAAATTTCACCAGCATTTTTTCGCCTAATGACGTCGCTTCAAAGAAACAAGCATGAATCGCTTCTGCGTCAAATCGAGGCGAGGAGAAGAACTTCAGCAGCATTTGTTCAACGATTTCAACTATGGACGGAATGCTTTGTTCTGTCTCAAGTGAATCAAAAAGGGATTTACTTACTTCCGCGTCGTAGTATCGAAACCACGGGTGGTACTTGTCTGCGCTTCTTTTCGCGGGAGCAAAACCGTTTTGAACGGCACATGTTGTCAGGTTAATATATAAGTGATCGAACTCGCCAAAAGAAAAGGCTTTCTCCCGGAGTTTCATTACGATTCTGTGAATTACACGATTAAGTCGACTATTATTAAAATCTTCGGGGAGAGAATTACCGTCAGTGTTATCAACACAACTGCGATAAACTCGAATATCACTGATTGTTTTCATGCTCCGCGGATCCTCCGAGTCCTTCATTTCTATACTCAGTATTATACAAACCACTCAAATGGGAGTCAATCCTCCAACCATAAAAGAGAAACCTCTTTTGTCCTGGTAGACAAAAGAGGTTTCTCAGATGGTGGATGCGGGGAGAGTCGAACTCCCGTCCGAAAATCCGTTGGCAGGATCTTCTCCGAGCGCAGTCGGCGTTTTGGGATTCCCCTCGCGCGGCGCCCACCGACGGGCTCTGCGTTACGGTAGCTTCATGAAGTCCGGCCTGCGGCAAAGCTTACGCAGGTTCGTTCCCTACCCTGATGACGCCCGGTTCCGAAGCGGTAAGTTTCCTCGGGCGGACGCGTAGCTGCGTTTATGCAGCTGCGAGTTGAGTGTGATTGTTGTCAGTTATTTTAGACAGTTCCCGTTTTTAACGAAGCACGGGGCTTCGGCTCGCTGATCCCGCTTCCGCGATCCCCGTCGAAACCATTTCGCCCCCGGGATCGATAAAGCGGTTGTTTATATGGTATGCCGGCTTTCGTCAGCGATACTGTTTTTTGATGTTCCGTTCGATGTCGCGGTCGGCGTCGCGGTCCGCGATGCTCGTGCGTTTGTCATAGAGCTTCTTGCCCTTGGCGACCGCCAGCTCGACCTTGACCTTGCCGTCCTTGAAATAGACGGACAGAGGAACGAGACTGTAGCCCTCCGCCTGCGACCGGGTGAGGAGCTTTCGGATCTCGCGCGCATGCGCAAGCAGCTTTCTCGTGCGGAACGGATCGTGGTTATAGATGTTGCCCTGCTCGTAGGGGCTCACATGCATGCCGATCAGAAAGAGTTCCCCGTTTTTGACCTGCGCATAGCTGTCCTTGAGGTTCAGTGCGCCCTTGCGGATCGACTTGACCTCGGTCCCCTGCAGCACGATCCCGCACTCGTATGTGTCTTCGATAAAATAATCGTGACGCGCCTTTCGGTTCTGCGCGGCGATCTTGATTCCCTTGTGTACCGGCACGGCACGCCCTCCTTTCAGAGAATAGAAACGGTGCATCGAATGATGCACCGTTGCAAGCTCGTTTTGTTCCGATCAGATCGATTTGCCTGCGAATCTGGCGATCAACAGAAGTGCAATCGCCATGACCGCGATGATGATCGCGAGAACAACGGTGATCTTCTGCAGCTTTGCTTCACGGCTTGCGGCCTTTCCGCGCTGCGAGAAAGAAACGGTGTCGCCGCCGTATGCTGCGCCGAGACCGGAAGACTTGGTCTGCTGGATCAGCACGACCACGCACATCAGAATCGACGAAAGCACCAGAATACCGGTCACAATCCACATCAAAATATCCATATCATTTCCTCCAAAAATATCTGCGGGAATGATTATAACACGCACCTTTCGGAAATGCAAGCATAAAACGAAAAACTTTGGATCGTTTTATGCCTGCATCGTCCGCTTTGCGGGGCGTTGATTGTCCCGCTTATTCTACCAGCGATTTTCCCGTCATTTCCGGCGGCACGGGCAGTCCCATGAGCGTAAGCAGCGTCGGCGCAAGGTCGCAGAGCCGTCCGCCTTTGCGGAGCGTGACGTCCTTACGCGTATCGTCGACCAGAATGCACGGCACGGGCAGCGTCGTGTGCGCGGTGAACGGCGCATTCTGCGCTTCATCCCACATCAGTTCGCAGTTGCCGTGGTCCGCGGTCACGATGCAGCGGCCGCCGGTCTTGAGGATCGCGGTCACGACCGTATGGAGACATTCGTCGACCGCATGGACCGCGCTTACCGCCGCTTCCATCACGCCGGTGTGTCCGACCATGTCGGGGTTTGCGAAGTTCAGGATCATCACGTCGTACCTGCCGCTTTCGATCCGCGCTTTCGCCTCCGCCGCGACTTCATACGCGCTCATCTCGGGTTTCAGATCGTAGGTTGCGACCTTCGGCGAGGGAATGAGGCAGCGATCCTCGTTCGCGTTCGGCGCTTCCACACCGCCGTTGAAGAAGAATGTGACGTGCGCGTATTTTTCGGTCTCCGCAATGCGAAGCTGCGTCAGACCGTTGTCCGCAACGTAAGCGCCGAACGTGTTGTTCAGCGACTGCGGCTTGAACGCGACGTGCAGGTTGTTCTCGAACGTCTTGTCGTACTGCGTCATCGAAACGTAGTACAGCGGGAAGAAGCCGTTTCTGCGCTCGAAGCCGTCGAAGTCCTCGAAAATGTACGCGCGCGAGATCTCTCTTGCACGGTCCGGACGGAAGTTAAAGAAGATCACGCTGTCGTTGCGTCCGATCGTTGCGGTGGGCCTGCCGTCGGTCAGAACGACCGTCGGCTGCACGAACTCGTCGGTGTCGCCGCGATCGTAGCTCAGCTGCATCGCTTCGGGGCCGGAGGAGGCGGTAAAACCTTCGCCGTAGGTCAGCGCGGCATACGCGCGCTGTACGCGCTCGAACCGGTTGTCGCGGTCCATTGCGTAGAATCTGCCCATGACCGTCGCGATCTTTCCGCAGCCGATCTCTTTGAGCTTTGCATCGAGCTGTTCAAGGTAGCCCTTGCCGGAGGACGGGGGAACGTCGCGCCCGTCCATGAAGCAATGGACGTAGACCTTTTTGAGCCCGTTCCGCTTCGCAAGCTCGACGAGCGCGTAAAGATGCTCGAGGTGGCTGTGCACGCCGCCGTCGGAGCAGAGCCCCATGAGATGCAGCGAGGAATCGTGTGCCTTGCAGTTTTCGATCGCGCCGAGGAAGGCGGGATTCTCAAAGAAATCGCCGTCCTGAATCGCCTTCGTGATGCGTGTCAGCTCCTGGTAGACGATCCGTCCCGCGCCGATGTTCGTGTGTCCGACTTCGGAATTGCCCATCTGTCCGTCGGGAAGTCCGACGTCCATGCCGCTCGCGCCGATCAGCGTGTGCGGATAGGTCTTCCAGAGGCGCATGAAGTTCTTCGCACCGTCGGTGAGGATCGCGTTATACTTTTTTTCTTCCCGATAGCCGAAGCCGTCGAGGATGATCAATGCGGTAATCGGCTTCATCAGAAATGAACCACCTTCGAGAAGTCTTCGGCTTTCAGACTCGCGCCGCCGATCAGACCGCCGTCGATCTCCGGCATCGCCATGAGCTCGCTTGCGTTCTTCGGATTCATGCTTCCGCCGTACTGGATGCGGACCTTGTTCGCCGTCGCATCGCCGAACACGCCTGCGATCGCCTTGCGGATCACGCCGATGGTCGCGTTCGCGTCTTCCTTCGTCGCCGTCTTGCCGGTGCCGATCGCCCAGATGGGCTCGTATGCGATCACGACGGATTCGACCTGCGCGTTCGTCATGTCCTTCAGCGCCGCAACGGTCTGGCCGGAAACGAGTTCGTCCGTCACGCCCGCTTCACGCTGCTCCAGCGATTCGCCGACGCAGATGATGGGGGTGATACCCGCGTTCAGAGCGGCAAGCGCGCGCTTGTTCACGGTCTCGTCCGTTTCGCCGAAATACTGACGGCGTTCGGAATGACCGACGATCGCGAATTCCACGCCGCGTGCTTTCAGCATATCCGCGGAGATCTCGCCGGTGAACGCGCCCTTTTCCGCCCAATGGATGTTCTGCGCGCCGAGCTTGATGTTCGTACCCTTGATCGTCCTGCCCACGCAGCAGAGATCCACATACGGCGGGCAGACGACGACTTCGCACTTCGCGTCCTTCACGAGCGGGATCAGCGCTTCGACGAGCTCGACCGCTTCGTCGGGCGTTTTGTTCATCTTCCAGTTGCCGGCGATGATCGGACGTCTGCCTTCCGGTTTGTCGTTCAGAACCGCCACGCCGGGAAGGACCTTGCCCTCGAGGAACTCGAGCGACGCGCCGCCGCCGGTGGAAATGTGCGTCATTTTCTTGGCGAAGCCGAGCTTCTTCACCGCGGAAGCGGAATCGCCGCCGCCGATGATCGTCGTGCCTTCGCAGTCCGCGCACGCTTCGGCGACCTTCTTGGTACCCTCCGCAAACGCAGGGAATTCAAACACGCCCATCGGTCCGTTCCAGATGACGGTCTTCGCTTCGAGGATCGTCTTGCGGAACAGTTCGCAGCTCTTTTCGCCGATGTCGAGGCCCATCCAGCCCTCGGGGATCGCGTCGGCGGGAACCGTTTTGTGCTCGGCGTCCGCCGCATATTCCTTTGCGACCACGGTGTCGACCGGGAGCAGCAGGTTTACGCCGCGTTCTTTGGCTTCCGCCATCAGGTCCTTTGCGAGGTCGATGCTGTTTTCGTCGAGCAGCGAGGTGCCGATCTCGTAGCCCATTGCCTTGAAGAACGTGTACGCCATGCCGCCGCCGATGATCAGACTGTCGCACTTTGCGAGCAGGTTCTTGATGACGCCGATCTTGTCCGCGACCTTTGCGCCGCCGAGGATCGCCACGAACGGACGGACCGGATTTTCAAGCGCTTCGCCCATCACGCCGAGCTCCTTGCCGATGAGATATCCGGCGACTGCGGGGATGTAGTCCGCAACGCCCGCCGTGGATGCATGCGCGCGATGCACGGTGCCGAACGCGTCGGAGACGAACAGGTCCGCGAGGGAAGCAAGCTGCTTTGCGAATTCCGGATCGTTCTTTTCCTCTTCCTTATGGAAGCGCGTGTTCTCGAGCAGGACGATCTCGCCTTCCTTCATGTCCGCGATCGCGGTCTTTGCACTTTCGCCGATCGTGTCGGTCGCAAACCATACGCGCGTATCCGGCAGCAGCTCCGCAAGGCGCTGACCGACGGGTTCCAGAGAGTACTTCGGATTGACTTCGCCCTTCGGTCTGCCGAGGTGCGAGCAAAGGATCACCTTCGCCTTGTGGTCCAGAAGGTACTTGATCGTCGGCAGCGCGGCAACGATGCGCTTGTCGTCCGAAACGGTGCCGTCCTCCGCGAGCGGAACGTTGAAGTCCACGCGCACGAGAACTCTCTTGCCTTCTACGTTGACGTCTTCGATTGTCATTTTTGCCATAGTTCTATATTCCTTTCCTGAAATTCCTTTATCATGAAGCGATCGCTCGCATCATTTCAGATTTCAAATACGGCGCCTTCCTCCGCGTATATGCAATCGTCGTCCGAAAGCGCGGGAAGATGCGTTTCGCCGCCGAAACGGTGGGTAAGCACGGCGCGTCCGCAGCGCGCCGCTTTTTTCAACCGCACGACCTGCCCGACGGTCATGTGATTCTGCAGCGCCTTTTCGTTCGTTTCGTCGACGAGACACGCGTCCGCAAGCAGCAGATCGGCGTTCCTTGCCGCGTCGGCCAAGCCGTCGAACCACGCGCTGTCGCCCGTGTAGAACAGGGAGCGTCCGCTTCCGTCCGTGATGCGCACGCCCGTGGTCTTCACCGCATGGCGGACCTCCGTAAAGCGGAGCGACATGGTTCCGACCTTTGCCTCAAAGCCGTCGGAGGTGCGGACCGGACGGAACACGGGGGAGGTGAACCGTTCGGTCTCCGGCGAAAACAGCGTGACCGGCGCATCGCACAGACCGAACTCCATGAGATACCGGAAGAGATCGATCTCTCCGCAGTGATCCGCGTGCAGGTGGGAAAGCACGATCGCATCGAGGCGCATCCGGTCCGGGATCAAAGCGCGAAGCCGGCTTAAGGAACCGCTGCCGCAGTCCAGCAGGATCCGCGTATCGCCGTCCTCGACCAGATAGGAGGAACAGCCCTTTCCCGGCGCGGGGAACGGACCGTAAACGCCCAAAAGCGTCAGCTTCATGCGTCGTCCTCCGTAGCGGCGAGGATCTCGTCGATGATCTTGTCGACGTCGGACGCCGCTTTTTCGGCGTCATCCTTTGCGATCCGGTCGACCGTCCACAGCTGCTCCTCGAAGGATCTCTCCTGCACCGGATTCAGCGGGCTCGGCTCGAGATCGGGCGCTTCCGCTTCGGGCTCCGCGGGCGTTTCTTCCGCGGGCTGTTCTTCTTCCTCCGGCTTTTTGAGACCGGGCAGCGGAGAACCGTCGGAGTTGAGGAGCTTGGGGACCGCCTCATGCAGCGCCGTTGCGAGCTCCGCAAGACGTTTCATACCGTCCTGCGCAAGCTGGATCTGTTCCTGTACCATGGCGTCGTAGCCGTTCAGCAGCGCCGCGTAGTGTTCGATGGTCTGCTGCATCTCGTCGCGCTTCTGATCGCCTTCGTCCTCCGCTTCGCGGATGATCTCCCGCGCGCTGCGGTAGGCGTCGTCCACGGTCTGTTCCGCTTCCCTGCGCATCGAATCGCATTCGGTCTGCGCCTGCCCGAGCAGCTCCTCCGACTTGCTTTTCGCGTTTGCGAGCATATTGTCGGCGGCGGCGGTCGCTTCGTTCAGCGCACGTCCGATGCCGCGCTCGCGGCGTTCCACGTCGATGATGCGGTCGAGCATACGCTTGTTGTCCGCCGTCAGCGTTTCCAGCTGCTGTTCGAGCGCGCTGATGCGTTCCTGCTGCTCCCTGATGGTGCGTTTCTTTTTGCCGAACATATTAAACCTCCAGACGGTCCTGCTGTACCGTGACGGGCACGGGGTAGTCCAAATGCCGGTATGCGTCCGGCAAAACGATCCTGCCGCGCGTGGTGCGGGCGATAAAGCCGAGCTTCAGAAGATAGGGCTCATAGACGTCCTCGACCGTTCCCGCGTCTTCGCCGGTGTAGGCGGCGATGGTGTCGAGTCCCACGGGACCGCCGCGGAACGTCTCGATCATGGCGGTCAGCATCTTGCGGTCGACCGCGTCCAGACCGAGCTCGTCGATCTTCAGCATGGCGAGCGCGTTCTGCGCCGTTTCAAGATCGATCACGCCGTTTCCGCGCACCTGCGAATAGTCGCGCACGCGGCGAAGAAGCCGGTTTGCGATGCGCGGCGTTCCGCGCGAGCGGGACGCGATCTCGAGCGCGCCTTCCTCATCGATATCGATATGCAGGATGTCCGCGCTCCGCGTGACGATCTCTTTCAAGCTCTCGGGCGTATACAGTTCCAGCTGTTCCTTGATGCCGAAACGGTCGCGAAGCGGAGAGGAGAGCATACCGAGCCGTGTGGTCGCGCCGATCAGCGTGAACCGCGGCAGATCGAGGCGGATGCTCCGCGCGCCGGGACCTTTGCCGATGATGATATCGAGCGCGAAATCCTCCATCGCGGGGTACAGGACCTCCTCGACGTTCGGGTTCAGCCGGTGGATCTCGTCAATAAACAGCACGTCGCCCGGGCTGAGGTTTGTTAAAAGTGCCGCAAGATCGCCCGCGTGCGTGATGGCGGGACCGCTCGTCACGCGCAGACTGACGCCCATCTCGTTTGCAATGATGCCCGCGAGCGTCGTTTTGCCGAGACCGGGAGGTCCGTACAGAAGCGAATGGTCCAGCGATTCGCCGCGGGACTTCGCCGCTTCGATGTAGATCTGCATATGCTCCTTCACGCTTTCCTGACCGATGTATTCGGACAGGAAATGCGGGCGGATGCTGTATTCGTTTTTGGCATCCTCCTCCTGCAGCGAGGAAGAGATCAGACGATCGTCCTGCATGTTTTACCCCTTTGCCATGCTTTTCAGCGCTTTGGTGATCAGTTCTTCCACCGTGTCCGCTTCCTTGATCTTCGCGACCGCGCGCGACGCGGTCAGCCCGTCGTAGCCGAGCGACGTCAGCGCCGCGACGGCTTCGCTCTGCAAAGTGGGAAGCGACGGCTTTGCGTCGCCCGTTTTCACCGGAACCGCACCCGGCGTTTCCTGCCGGATCGCTTCCTGCAGCTCGAGAATCACGCGCTGCGCGGTCTTTCTGCCCATGCCCGACACGCGGTCGAACGCCGCGGGGTTGTCGGTCACGATCGCCGCGCGCACGTCCGACGGCGTCATGACGGAAAGCACGGACATCGCCAGCTTCGGTCCGACGCGCGAAACGTTCAGAAGCCGGCGGAACATATCGCGTTCCTCGGTATCGGCGAATCCGTACAGCGCCTGCACGCCCTCCGCAAGATGCAGATGCGTATAGAGCTTGGCGGGCTTGCCGACGATCAGCGTTTTCAGCGTCATCGTGCTGCAGAACAGTTCGTAGCCCACGCCCGCCGCTTCGACGACGGCGCGGTCCGCGCCCGATTCCTCAACGATTCCTTTGATATATGCGTACATGGTGTTCTCCTATTTGATCCGGTATTCTTCCTGCGCGGGACCGGCGTGAAACGCCAGGCACAGCGCCGCCGCCAGCGCGTCCGCCGCGTCGTCCGGCTTCGGTTCGGTCTTGAGCCCGAGCAGCACGCGGATCATCTGCTGGACCTGCTTTTTGTCGGCATGACCGTTGCCGCACACGGACTGCTTGATCTCCATCGGCGTAAATTCGTACATGGGGATGCCGCACTGCTGCACGCCGAGGATCGAAACGCCGCGCCCCGATCCCACGGAGATCGCGGTGGTGATGTTGTGGTAGAAGAACAGCTCCTCAAACGCCGCCATGTCGGGATGATACAGCTCGCAAAGCTGCCGTGTGCCGAGATACAGCTTTTCGAGCCGCTCCGGAAACGGGAGCGACTTGTCCGTCTCTACCACGCCGAAATCGACCGGCACAAGCGACTGACCGTTTTTTTCCACGACGCCGTAGCCCATGATCGCGTAGCCCGGGTCGATCCCCAAAATCCGCAACGCCGTTCCTCCCCATAAAATTTCATTTTATTATATCATATCACTTTTCCCGATGCAAGAAATCCGCGAAAAAAAGAGCGCGCATTTCCGGCGTTTCGGAAACGTCCGGGACACAAGATTTCTGTTGCAGGCACGACCGGTTTATGATACAATTATATACTAATGAAGAAGAGATACCGACCGGAGGTAACCCGTATGGAAACAAAGAAAAAGGGCGGGGCAAAGCGCCTTCTGCACCTTCTGTGGATCGTTCCGCTTCTGATCGTTCTGACGTTCGGAACGCTGATGTATCTTGTTCCGGCGCTTGAGACCGTCGACCGCACGCCGGTCGGGGGCTCCGCGGACTGGATGAAGGGGCTTTCCGACGACATGCCGCTTTCGGACGTCATTCTGTCCGGCACGCATGACGCCGCAACGAAAAACGTGCAGCTTGCGTTCATCACCAGATGTCAGGCGCTCACGATCGCGGAACAGCTCGACGCCGGCTTCCGCTATCTGGACATCCGTCTTGCGGCGAACGGAGAGAAGCTCAAGCTGATGCACGGATTCACCTCCTGTCTGAAATCCGGCTGGCCGTGGGCGCCGACGCTGTTCCTTGACGACGTTCTCTCCGATTGTTACGCATTTCTTTCGGCGCATCCGGCGGAAACGATCGTCTTTGCCGTCAAGCACGAGTACGGCGGCGAAACGCCGGAGCAGTTTGAGACACTGCTTTCCGCATACATCGCGCAGGATCCCGGCGCGTGGCTTCTGACGGATTCGATCCCGACCGTCGGCGAATCGCGCGGGAAGATCGTTCTCGTCCGGCACTACGAGGATAAGAATCAGCCGGTCCCGACCGTGGGGCTTCCGTGCTTCTGGCAGACGCAGAACGGACACGACGACGTCTCGCTGAACGCCGCGACGCACAAAAACGGCGGCTACACGCTGATCGTGCAGGACCGCTACGAATACGATCCCGCCGATAAGCTGAACGCTTTCCGGAGCGGCGTCGCCGCGGGACAGACGGGGGAGACATTCCTGACGATCAATTTCCTCTCCACAAAGGGAACGGCGGCGTTCGGACATCCGTTCGGTCTTGCGAAGAAGCTGAACCCGGCGCTGCTCGGTTCAAACGACGCGCTGAAGGGATGGATCGTCGTCGACTTCGGCTCCGCAAAGCTCGCACAGCGGATCTATCAAACGAATTTTGCCGGATAAAGAAGGAGAATGCATATGAAAAAAGCGCTGAAGATCATCGGGATCATCCTGCTGGTCCTTGTACTCCTCTTTGCCGCCTACGTCGCTTATATCTTCGTTCGCTTTCACCGCATCGGCAGTCAGCCGATCGCGCCGGAGGGTACGACAAACGGCACGATCGGGACCGGAACGGAGTACAAAATCGTCTCCTACAACATCGGTTTCGGCGCGTATGAATCCGATTTCGGCTTCTTCATGGACGGCGGCGACCGCGCGCGGGCATGGTCGAAGGAACGCCTCGATAAGAACCTGAAGGAGATCGGCGAGACGATGCGGGCGCAGGATGCGGACATCTTCCTGATCCAGGAGATCGACATCGGTTCAACGCGAAGCTACAATGTCGACGAGCGTCCGTATATGACCGGCGCGCTTCCGGGCATGGCGTACACCTTCGCGCAGAACTACGATTCGCCGTTCCTTGCCTATCCGGTCACGCAGCCGTTCGGCAAAGCGCGGTCGGGGCTTATGACCTTTTCCGCGGTGCCGATCGCATCCGCAGAGCGCGTGGAGCTGCCGATCGAGGAGGGCTTTACCAAGTTTCTCGATCTCGATCGCTGCTACTGCAAAAACCGGATCCCGCTGCAGTCCGGCGCGGAGCTGATCGTGTACAACATGCACCTTTCGGCGTACACGTCCGACGGCACGATCGCCTATGAGCAGCTGGAGATCCTGCTGAACGATATGCAGTCCGAATACGAAAAGGGCAATTACTGCATCGCGGGCGGCGATTTCAACAAGGACCTGCTCGGCGATTCGTCGAAATACTTCGGCAAATCCGACGTCGAGTATACCTGGGCGCAGCCGATCCCGGACAGTATGTTCGAGGGACGGAACGTCACGCTGATCGCGCCGGTCGACGAGACGAAGCCGGTTCCGAGCTGCCGCAACGCCGACGGCCCGTATCATGCGGGGCAGTACACGCTGACCATCGACGGCTTTCTGGTCACCGACAACGTCGAGGTCACCTATGCGAATGTCGTCGACACCGGGTTTGCGTATTCCGATCACAATCCGGTTGAAATGCATTTTGTTTTGAAATAAGGAGGAAGCCATGAGCAAGCTGTTTATCTATTACACGCTGTCCGGCAACGGCGACTTTGTCGCGGATTGTCTCAGGGACAGGGACTTTAAGATCCGCAAGGTCGAATCGGCGAAGAAACCGCCGAAATCGTTCTTCTTTCAGGTCCTGCAGGGCGGATTCAACGCGGGACGCCGGTATTGCGAGCCGCTGAAACCGTTCGATGCGGACATTTCCGCCTTTGACGAGGTCGTGATCGGCTCGCCGGTCTGGAACGGGCGCCTGTCCTGTCCGGTCAACACCGTTCTCCGCGACGTCGATTTCACCGGCAGGAAGGTCACGTTCGTGCTGTACTCCGGCAGCGGCGAGGCGAAGAAGGCGGAGGAGCAGATCAAAAAACGCCTTCCGGACGCGGCGATCCTGCATGTGAAGGAGCCGAAAAAGAATCCCGACGCCGCGCGCGCGATCCTTTCGCAGCTGTGATCGAATCCGTCGTCTGCAAAACCGAATATCCGATCCTGCTCGTGCACGGCGCGGGCTTCCGCGATCTCAAAATGCCGGTCTACTGGGGGCGGATCCCGAACGTCCTGCGCTCGCACGGCGCGACGGTCTTTTTCGGCGAACAGGACTGCTGGGCGAGCACGGAGACGAACGCGCACGCGCTCTGCGAACGCATCGACGCGGTGCTGAAGGAGACCGGCGCGAAAAAGGTGAACATCATCGCGCATTCAAAGGGCGGTCTCGAGGCGCGCATGGCGGCGTCCTCGCTGAACTGCGCCGACCGGATCGCGAGCATCACCACGATCGGCACGCCGCACCGCGGATCCAAGACGTTCAGCATCTTTCTCCGTGCGCCGCGCGTGTTCTTTTCGATCGCCGCGTTCGCGGTCAACAACTGGATCCGGCTGATCGGCGACCGCGAGCCGGATTTCCGCCGCGTGTGCGAGGAGTTTGCCGTTTCGCATATGGAACGGTTCAATGCCGAGAACCCGGACGCGCCCGGCGTGTTTTATCAGAGCGTGGCGGGCGTTATGCGCCGTCCGTTTTCGGATATCAACCTTTCCACGGCGTGCTTCGTACTGAACCGCATCGAGGGACCGAACGACGGACTCGTCTCCGTGGATTCGGCAAGATGGGGCGAGCGCTGCATCGAGATCCGCGGCAATTCGCGCCGCGGCATTTCGCATCTGGACGAGATCGACTTCCGCCGTTCCGCGTTTTCCCAAAAGACGGGGAAGGACGTGCGCGACATCACGGACTTCTATGTCGAGCTTGTCCACGATCTCAAAAACCGGGGATTCTGACTGCATAAAAAATACCCGCGAGCGATCGCGGGTATTTTTCAGTTATGAGATTATTTTGCGGTGACCTTGCCGCTGGTGACCTTGACGTACTCGGCGAACATATAGCCCTTCTTTCCGTCGCTGGTCTTGACATAGTACCATTTCTTTCCGTCCTTTCCCTTCTCGGACCAATAGATGGTAAGCTGCTCGCCGTTTGCGTATTCCTTGATGCACTCGGACGTTTCGTCGGCGCTCTTTCTGAGCGCGATCTTGGACGCTACGACCTTGCCGGAAGCATTGCTGCTGGATGTGGATGCGGTCGGCGCGGAACCCTTCGTGATGAAGTCCTTCCTGATGTAGCCGTACTTGTCGCCGCACTTTAAGAACCACCAGCCCTCCTGCTCGACATAGAGCGTGACGGACGTGTTCTTCGGGATCTTTTCCTTCACGAGCTTCGCTTTCGCATTCGGCTCCTTGCGCATATTGACCTTGTCCGCGCTGACATACCCCTTCTGCGCGTTCTTCTTCATCGTGCTGGTGGGGGAGGTATAATACTTGGTCGTGCCTGCGGGCGACGCGCTTGCGCTTGCGGAACCGGAGCCGGGGGTGGTGATCACGATCGAGCCGGGACCGCTTGTTTCGCCGGAAACGGGCGTGGTTTCGGGTTCGGTCGTGTCGTCGGGCGCGATGCTCGTGCCGGGGTCGACCGCGGCGGGCGTTTCGCTCGGTTCGACGGATTCGACCGGTTCGGGGGTATCAACGGGCTCCTGACTTGCGACGACGGTTTTATCGGGATCCGGCGTCTTGTTGCCGCAGCTGCGGACGGCAATCACGGTCAGAATAATGATCGCGATCAACAGAACGCCGATCGCCGACAAAAACAATATACCGGCAGGAGTGGGTTTGAATTTCAGTTTCTTAGCCATGTGTTTTCCCCTTCCATATATAATACTCCTAATGTGTACCCATATCATACACGATTTAAATGAAAAAGAAAAGTATTCTGACTGAATTTTTTGCAAAGTTTTTGCGGATTTTTCGTGAAGAAACCTCTGCAATCGGCAAAACAGACGAAAATATAGAAAAAGATGTTGCAAAAATCTATGGAAATTGCGGAAAGGATATGCTATAATATGCGATGGTCAATAATCTCATCTTTTAAGGAGGATGTATGACGAACAAAATCACCGAAATCCCGTTCCGGGGAACGCCCGAACAGGAAGCCAAACTGAAAGAGATCATTGCGCAGCACAAAGGCGAAAGCGGCGCGATGATGCCTGTGCTGCAGAAGGCGCAGGAGATCTACGGGTATCTGCCCATCGAGGTACAGACGATGGTCGCGGAAGGCCTCGGCGTTTCGCTGGAGCAGGTCTACGGCGTTTCCACGTTCTACTCCTGGTTCACGCTGGAGCCGAAGGGCGAGCATCTGATCCGCGTCTGCCTCGGTACCGCCTGTTACGTCAAGGGTTCCGCCGACATCCTTGCGGAACTGGAGCGTCAGCTCGGCATCAAGGCAGGTCATACCACGAACGACGGCAAGTTTACGCTCGAAGCAACGCGCTGCCTCGGCTGCTGCGGTCTTGCTCCGGTTATGACGATCGACGACGACGTCTTCGGCAGACTGGTTCCCGCCGACGTCAAGGGCATTTTGGACAAATACCGCGCATAATCGAAAGGAAACGAGTATGACTATCCGGGAGATCGCCGAACGAATCGACGCCGTGATATATGCCGAACCGGACCAGATCGACGAGGATATGACCGGCGCGTTCGGCAGCGATATGATGAGCGACGTGCTTGCGTTTGCGGAAAACCGCGACGTTCTGCTGACGGGCCTTCTGAACCCGCAGATCGTCCGTACCGCGCATATGCAGGATATGCGCTGTATCGTAATCGTTCGCGGAAAGACGGCAACGGAGGAGATCAAGCGCCTTGCGGCCGAAAACGGGATCGCGCTTCTGGAAACAAAGCTGACGATGTACGAAGCCAGCGGAAAACTGTACGAAGGCGGTCTCGGAAGATGACGGTACCGAATGACGCACTCCATTTCCACTACGACGTGGACGGAAACAACTTCACCTCCGCAGGCGAGGCGTCCGTGCAGGTCAAACGGATGCTGCGGCAGATGGGATATCATCCCGATCTGATCCGCAGGATCTCCGTTGCGATGTACGAAGGCGAGATCAACATGGTCATCCATGCAAAGGGCGGAGACGCCGACGTATACGTCACGCCGGATTGCATCACGGTGATCCTGAAGGACGTCGGTCCCGGCATCAAGGATGTCGAACAGGCGATGCAGGAAGGGTTTTCCACCGCTCCGGACAACATCCGTTCGCTCGGCTTCGGCGCAGGCATGGGCCTGCCGAACATGAAGCGGTATTCGGATGAGCTCAAGATCGATTCCGTCGTCGGCGTCGGCACGACGATCGAGATGAAATTCAGACAGGCCTGAGGAGGACACATGATCGTTTACAAGCATTCCGTTTCATTAGATGCGACCAAGTGCAAGGGGTGTACTACCTGCTTGCGCCGCTGCCCTACGCAGGCGATCCGCATCCGTGACGGCAAAGCTTGTATCAATCCGAACCTCTGCATCGACTGCGGAGAATGTATCCGCCACTGCCCGTACAAGGCGAAACGCGCGAGCTTCGACGAATGGGATTCGCTCGATCACTCGAAGTACCTGATCGCGCTTCCCGCGCCGTCGCTGTTCGGTCAGTTTGCGAATCTCGACGATACGGATTACCTGTTGCAGGGACTCAAGAATCTCGGCTTCAACGACGTGTTCGAGGTTGCGAAGGCGGCGGAGATAGTCACCGACTATACCCGCACCTATATGCAGCGCATGGGCATGTCGCACGCGCCGTTTATCAGCACGGCGTGTCCGGTCGTCGTCCGGCTCATTTCGCTCCGGTTCCCGTCTCTGCGCAGCAAGATGGTTCCGATCTCGCCGCCGATCGAGCTTGCAGGCAAGCTCGCAAAGGAACGCGCGCTCAAGGATCATCCCGAGCTCGGTCCCGACGACGTCAAAACGGTGTTTATCTCGCCGTGTCCCGCAAAGGTGAGCTGGGTGAAGAATACGCCTGCCGACAAGGAATGCTATGTGGACTACGTCGTTTCCATGAGCGACATCTACTTCCGCGTCCTGTCCAGGATGGACCGCGCAAAGATTCCGGACATCACTTCGGAATCGGGCATGATCGGCATGAGCTGGTCGTCCTCCGGCGGGGAAGCAAGCGCGCTGATGAACGATCACTATCTTGCGGCGGACGGCATCGAGAACATCATCCGCGTGCTCGACGATATCGAAATGGGACACTTCCCGGATCTGAAATTCGTCGAAATGAACGCCTGTCCCGGCGGCTGCGTCGGCGGCGTTATGGCGGTCGAGAATCCGTATATCGCGCGCGTTCGCATTCGTTCGCTGCAGCGGTATATGCCGGTTGCGCAAAACCATGTGATCCTCGGCGAAAACGATCCGATCCCGCCCGAGGTGATGACCGTCGAGCCCGGTGAGTACAGCTCTGCCGAGATTCTCGGCGCGGACCGCATGCAATCCTTCCGCATGATGGCGGAGATCGAGCGCATCTATAAACAGCTGCCCGGCATGGACTGCGGCTCCTGCGGCGCGCCGACCTGCCGTGCGCACGCGGAGGACGTCGTGAGAGGAGAGTCCAAGCTCGACGACTGCGTCATTCGTATGCGTGAACTCCTGCGCGAACTGGAACGCGACGACGGAAAGTGAGAAAGCCATGACGGTAAGCGAACTGATCGAAAAAACCGGATACGAACCGCTGCTCCTGTCCGACGGCGATCGCGAGATCACCGGCGGCTATGCGGGGGATCTTCTGAGCTGGGTGATGGGACGCGCCGAAAGCGGCGACTGTTGGGTAACGATCATGTCGAACGTGAACGTGGCGGCGGTCGGCCAGCTCACGGACTGCGCCTGCATCGTATTTTCCGAGGGCGTTCGCCCGGATGAAGCCGCGGTCAACGCGGCGAAGCTGCACGGATTGAACCTGCTGCTTTCCGAGCGGTCCACATTTGAGATCTGCACCGAAGTCGGCGCACTGCTCAAATGAGGACGTTTGCGTACGATCTGCATCTGCATTCGTGCCTGTCTCCCTGCGGAGACATGGATATGACGCCCTGCAACATCGCGGGGATGGCGCATCTCTGCGGGCTCGGTATCGTTGCGCTGACCGATCACAACACGGTCGACAACTGTCCGGCATTCTTCGCGGCATGCAAGGAATACGGCATCGTGCCGATCGCGGGCATGGAGCTGACGACGGCGGAGGATATTCATCTGCTGTGCATCTTTGAAACGCTTGACGAGGCGCTTGCGTTCGGCGGAGCGGTGAAGGAGCACCGGATGAAGATCAAGAACCGCGTGGAGATCTTCGGCGAACAGCCGATCCTGAACGAGCGGGACGAAAAGATCGGAGAGGATCCGTACTTTCTCCCGGCGGCAACGGATCTGGATCTTTCGTCCGCGGCGGATCTGGTCGCATCGTTTCACGGCGTATGCTGGCCGGCGCACATCGACCGCGACGCAAACGGACTTCTGGCTGTGCTCGGCGCATTTCCGCCCGAACCGGCGTTCCCGATCGCGGAGCTCCGGGATCGCGAAAACGGCAAGCTCGCCGAAGGAAGAACGATCGTCGTCTGCTCGGACGCGCATCGCCTTTGGGAGATCGGCGGGGCGGGCGGCACGATGACGCTCGATACCGACGGGACCGATCCGGACGCGGTGCGGCGCGCGCTGTTTCAAAAGCTCAGGGAGGGGAAGCTGTGAAGGAGCTCAGCTTAAACATACTCGATATTGCGCAGAATTCGATCCGCGCGGAAGCAACGCTGATCGAGATCCTGCTGGACGAGACGGAGACTTCGCTGAAGCTGACGATCAAAGACAACGGCTACGGAATGTCCGAGGACTTTCTGAAAACCGTGGTCGATCCGTTTTCCACCACGCGCACCACGCGCAAGGTGGGAATGGGGATCCCGCTTCTGAAGCTCGCCGCAGAGCAGACGGGGGGAACGCTTTCGATCCGGTCCACGGAGCGCGCGGTCGATCCCGAACACTGCGGAACGGAGATTTCCGCGACGTTCGACAAGACGCATCTGGATTTTACGCCGCTCGGCGACGTGGTTTCCACGATCACGCTGCTGATCCGCGGAAGCGCGAAAACGGATTTTCTTTTCCGGCACACAATGCCGGACCGCACGGTCGAACTTGACACGCGCGAGGTCCGACAGGTTTTAGGGGACGACGTTCCGCTGGACGAATACGAAGTCCTCGCTTGGATCCGGGATATGCTGACGGAGCAATACGCTTCGGAGGCTTGAAGATATTCTGAAAAATCTACTAATGAAAGGATCAATCACATGAAAACGTTGGAAGAACTTGCACAAATTCGTGAAAGAATGAAAAACAAGGTCGCTCTTCGGGAAGGCACCGGCGAGATCCGTGTTGTCGTCGGCATGGCGACCTGCGGTATCGCGGCAGGCGCGCGCCCCGTTCTGAACGCCTTTGTGGAACAGGTTGCGGAGCAGAACCTCGGTGACCGCGTGACCGTCACGCAGACCGGCTGCATCGGCATGTGCCGCTTCGAGCCGATCGTTGAGGTGTTTGAAGGCGATAAGGAACGAGTCACCTACGTCAAGGTCAAGCCCGAGATGGTTCCCGAGATCATTAAAGAGCATCTGATCGGCGGCAAGCCCGTCACAAAATACACCATCGGTGCGGTGGAAGCATAACGGAGGAAAGACAGAATGATTCGTACGCATGTTTTGATTTGCGGCGGTACGGGTTGTACCTCTTCCGGCAGCGTCAAGATCGCGGAAGCGCTGGAAGAACAGATCGCATTGAACGGCCTTGCAGATGAGATCAAGGTCGTACGCACGGGCTGCTTCGGCCTTTGCGCACTCGGTCCGGTTATGATCGTGTACCCCGAGGGCACGTTCTACAGCCGTGTGAAGCTCGAGGATGTTCCGGAGATCGTTTCGGAGCACTTCCTCAAAGGTCGTGTCGTCGACCGTCTCGTGTATCGGGAGACCGAGGGAGACGAAAAGGTCGAGGTCCCGTCCCTGCAGGAAACGGGCTTCTACAAGACGCAGATGCGTGTTGCGCTTCGCAACTGCGGCGTCATCAACCCGGAACAGATCGACGAGTACATCGCGATGGACGGCTATGCCGCGCTCGGCAAGGTGCTCACCGAAATGACGCCGGAAGAGGTCATTCAGGTCATGAAGGATTCCGGTCTGCGCGGCAGAGGCGGCGCGGGCTTCCCGACCGGCATGAAGTGGGACTTCGCGGCAAGGAACAAGGTTCCGCAGAAGTACGTCGTCTGCAACGCGGACGAAGGCGACCCCGGCGCGTTCATGGACCGTTCCGTCCTCGAAGGCGACCCGCACGCAGTCCTCGAAGCGATGGCGATCGCGGGCTATGCGATCGGCGCGAACAAGGGCTTCATCTACGTCCGTGCGGAGTACCCGATCGCGGTCAAGCGTCTTGAGATCGCAATCGGCCAGGCGCGTGAATACAACCTGCTCGGCAAGGACATCTTCGGCACCGGCTTCGACTTCGATATCGAAGTACGTCTCGGCGCAGGCGCGTTCGTCTGCGGCGAAGAAACCGCGCTTCTGACCTCCATCGAGGGCAACCGCGGCGAGCCGAGAAACAAGCCCCCGTTCCCGGCGAACAAGGGTCTGTTCGGCCAGCCGACGATCATCAACAACGTCGAAACGCTCGCCAACATCCCGCAGATCATCCTGAAGGGCGCCGACTGGTTCGCGTCCATGGGCACCGAGCGCAGCAAGGGTACCAAGGTCTTCGCGCTCGGCGGCAAGATCGTCAACACGGGCCTTGTTGAGATCCCGATGGGCACCACGCTCCGCGAGATCATCTACGACATCGGCGGCGGCATCCCGAACGGCAAGAAGTTCAAGGCGGTTCAGACCGGCGGTCCGTCCGGCGGCTGCATCCCGTCCGAGTTCCTCGATCTGCCGATCGACTACGACAACCTGACCAAGATCGGCGCGATGATGGGTTCCGGCGGTATGATCGTCATGGACGAAACGACCTGCATGGTCGACGTCGCGCGCTTCTTCCTCGACTTCACGGTCGACGAGAGCTGCGGCAAGTGCACGCCGTGCCGTATCGGTACGAGACGTCTTCTCGAAATGCTTGACAAGATCACGGCGGGCAACGGCACGCTCGAGGATCTCGACAAGATGGAAGAGCTCTGCAACTACATCAAGGCGAACGC
>JAFRUN010000014.1 GCA_017438865.1 Clostridia bacterium | reverse complement strand
TCTTTGAGAAACGGGCGGCGCAGCGCCTTTAATTCTTTCTTATCCATACAATACTCCTTTATTCCTGTGTTACCGGTCTTCTTCTCAGGCGGAACAGTCTTCTCTTTTCTTCCTCTTCGCCCTGCCATGCAAAGTACGTCAAGGATTCGACCTCAAAATACGGCGCAAGGATCGCTTCCCATTCGGCGTCCGTCCGGGAGACGAGGCGCAGAACGCCGTCCATGTACACCTTGCAGCCGTCCGTAAGCGCCATGCCTTTTTCCGCGGCGGCTTCCGGCGAAAGCCAATGGTTGAGACCGACGAGTACCTCAGCGTCTTCGGTCACAACGCGGGCAGCCTCCTTGATAATCTCCTCAGCGGTTTCCGGCGGAACCGTGTCCAGCACGTTGCTGCAAAAGAACCCGTCGAACGAATCCGCCGGCACGGTTTTCAGCCAGTCTTCGCCGCTGCAGACCGGATGCACCCGATCGGAAACGCCGAGCAGTTCGGAAAGGAACCGCGTCATTTCCGCGGCGTTCGGCGCGGGATCCGCCGCCGTGACGTTTTCGCATCCGCTCTTCGCCGCTGCGATCGCCGCCCAGCCATTGCCGCAGCCGTAATCCAGCACCTTCTTTTTCTCACCGAGCGTACACACCGCTTTCAAAAGCTTTTCCGACGGCGCAAGCGCTTCCCACGGGCCGACGCCCTCCTGCCGCGCGCCTTCTTTATCCGCTTCGGAAAGCGCAAAGGCGCTGTTCCAGAATGATACAAGCGTCTGATTGTCACGCATCGTTTGTTCGTTCATTGATCTGTCTCCTCCTTGATGCTGTTCCAAAGCGCGGTAAACGCTTCCTTTTCATATTCGTCGACGACGCTCTGGACCGCGTCCATTGCCGTCGCGCCGATGTCGTCGTGAACGCTTGCTCCCTCGATGCGGCTCATGAAGCGAATGTCGCTTTCGTCATAGCTCGGGGACGCGTCGAAGAACACGGCAAGTTTTTTCGCTTCTGTCAGGGTCTCGCGCGCGGCGTCTTCTCTTCCCGACTCGAACTGCACCTGCGCTTTCGCTGCAAGAAATGCGCTGCTCACCTTGTCCAAAAAGTTCGGCTTGCCGTCCTTGCGAAGCCCCGAAAAAACGTCGACGCTCCAGGAAAGGATCGCTTCGGCGGAAGCATAGTCCCTTTGCTGACCGAAAACGTTCATATACCCGCTGACAATGTTGCACAGATCCGCGGTCAGTTTTGCCATTGCCTCCGAAAGATACGGCGTCGCCTCCTCCGCGCGGTCGATCTGGGCAAGCGTGTTCCCGATCTTGCTGTTGAAAAGTCCGCCCGCGTTGCTCTTTTTCATGAGTTCGATGCCCTTATCCACTTCGTTCAGCCCCAGATACGTTTCCGCGATCATGGCGCAGATCGTCTGTTCATTGATCTCCGGGTCCGTATTCTGATCGAGCAGCAGACGGGATTGTTCGAGCAGCTCCAGCGCGCGGCGGAGCATCGCCTTGTCCTTACTCTCAATGCCGAACGCGCGATAGATCGTTGCGCTTTCCCTTACGATCGGAAACGAGTGCGGATACCGTTTCAGCGCTTTTTCCGCTTCCGCAAGTCCCTCCCGGTCCTTTTTGCGGCGGTATTCCTGCAGACGCTTTACGGTCGCGTCGGCGCGGTTGTCCTTCATGGTATATCCGAGCAGCGTGTCCACGGAGGTATCGAAAAAGTCCGCCATCTCCATGATCAGAGCGATATCCGGCACGGAAAGCCCCGCCTCCCACTTGTAGACGGCGCCGGGTGTCACCCCGAGAACCTCTGCAAGCTGCTCCTGCGTCAGCTTCCGCGCCTTGCGGAATGAGCGGATGTTTTCGGCAAGCATCATCTTCATTCGCAGTCCCTCCGTCTTTGATGGCTCTATTATACCGGAAACAAAGAGCGGTGTAAACACACCGCTCATACTAAAATGATTATTATTTCTATACTGCTGGTATGATTTTCAGGATCAGATGATCCCGAGCGGGATCAGCACGGCGAGCAGCACGGCGACGAGCGCCCATTCGGCGATCAGGAACGCGTTCCGTTTCTTCGGCGCCATGTCCGGCACATAGTTGCTCGCCAGGAAGAACGGAACATAGGTCGTGATGAACACGGGGATGACGCCCCACCACTTGTAAACCCAGATGAAGGAATGATTGCTCGTGCCCGCAAGGAACGATTCAAACAGCGCGAACAGCAGCGCCATTTCGATCGCACCGACGAGCTTGCAGCTAATCCCGCCCTTGCCGTTTTTTGCAAAGTACCGCTTCGTGCGGTCCTGCGGGAGCATCTTGAACGAGATGATGCCCGCCAGCGAGAACATCATGGAAAGCTCCCAGCAAACGCCGATCAGCAGGATGAACGTCGTCGATTCGTTCGATACCGCCCACAGCGGATACCCGAAGATCTTTGCGATCACCGCATTCGCGATCTCATACAGCCAATGCACGCCGTACAGCGCGAGCCCCGCAAAGACGATCTCTTTGTTCTTCTTGTGGATCTCCGACCAGTAGACGTAAAACACCACCGCCAGAATAAAGATGAACGTCCAGTTGAAGTTTTCCGTGCTTCGGACGCGGATGGCGTCGACCAGCGCTTTCGACTCTTCCGAGCCGTCTCCCCAGAATACAAACATGCGCCTTTCCTCCTTTTCCCTTTTGTGCAAACGATTTGTTCCCCGCGCCGGCTCCGATCAGATTCCCCTCCGGACCGGCGACCATTGCGGTTTCCGCTCCCTTCGATTCAGGAAAGCTGCTTCCGTTCGAGCGCGACCGTGATCTCCGGCGTGCCCCAGCGCGGATCGAACATGCTTCCGATCCGTTCCGCATACCACTTTTTGATCTCCTCATCGGTCAGCCCGCACGGCTCGCCCTTTGTCCGGATCGTGATCGTGACAATCTGTTCTTCCATTTTTCTGCTCCTTTCATTTCCGCATCAAAAAAGTTACGGTTCCTTTGCCGGCGGCGAAAACCGGCAGATCAGATTCCGCATATCCGGCGCCGTCTCGTCGACATAGCCGGAGTCGACAAATCCGTGCCGTTCAAAAAGCCGGAGCGCCGCCGTGTTTTCCTTTTTCACACACACCTCGACGTGATCGTAATGCCCTTCCTTCCGAAGCGCATCGAGGATCAGCGAAAGCGCTTTTGCGCCGTATCCTTTCCCCTGATACCGCCGGTCGATCATGAACTGCTGAAGATCATAGCCCAGGGGCTCGTCGGTAAACTCGCGCACCAGCGCAAGCCCGACCGCGACGCCGTCGTTTTCGATCGCGTAAACGCGCCCGCTGCAATTCCGGTAGACGTAGCCCCTTGCAAGGATGCCGATCGCCGGCGCAAGGTACGCCTTCTGCTGCTCCTTTACGGACAATGCCGCCGCTTCGAGCCAGTTTTCCTCGGTGATTTCCGAAAGCCGAATCATATTTTCCCCTTTCCGGTGCGCGTCAACGCTTCACGAACGCTTCGATCTCGCGCTCCAGAAGCCGGAACACGTTCGCGATCAGATATCCGTCGGCGATCGCGTGATTGAGACGGACGGTGACGGGCATCATGAGCCGTCCGTTTTCTTCGCGGTACCTGCCCCAGTTGACGATCGGCGCAAAATACAGATAGCCGTCCGGCAGCTCGATGTGCAGCGCGTCGTAGCTGACCCACGGGAGATAGGACGCATCAAACCAGTTCGGATGCGCATCGTCGTGCAGCTCGGACGTTTGCCCCTGCTTCGCCTGCTCCATGTCTTTGAGCGCATTGCGGTAGAACGTCGGATAGTCCGCATCGTATTCGGAATAGACCGGCGTGCAGGTCTCCGTGTCCTCCGAAAATACATACTGCATCGGATGGATCACGTCCCAGCAGATCAGCTCGTCGGTCTGCCGGAGATACCCCATCCGGTAATCCTCCCGCGAATTCAGGACCTTCGAGAGCAGATACAGAAAATTGAGGTAAAACTTCGTGCCCGTTTTATCGGAATATGCTTTCAGCTCCGTGACGTCGATCCGCGCCGTCACGGACACGGAACACTTGCAGTCCTCGGTAAAATGACGAAACACGCCCTTACGGTAATAGGTTTCCCTGTCGATCACCCGGTACATTTCCGCGCCCTCCGCTTTCTTCGATCCAATCATACCACATTTCTCCCGCCGGTTCAATCACGGAAAGCGCATCCGGCGGATTCGCGTACGGCACGACGGTCCGCACCGTTCCCGCCCCGTAAGGAAGCCGCATGCCTCCGCAGACGCGGCAGCGTCTCTGAACCATATCGGCCCGGAAGCGTTGTTCTCTCTGACCTTTTTTCGATATATCCGGCTTCCTCTTTTGTCAAATCCTCAATTTTATATTCCGTTTCCTTATCATTTTTCATGTTTGTTTCCTCTCTTTCCGGCGGCGGGATGTGATTCCCGCCGCTCTTTTGCTGTTTTTACAGTTTTTTGCATGCTTTTCCGTCGATGGTCATGCCGCAGTCCGCGAAGACGAGCGTAAAATCGTCTTCATTGAGCCCAAACGTATCTTCTCCGATCGGATACAGTCTGAGATCAAACCGCATGCCTTCCTCCGGATTGACGAAATGATAGTACAGCTCGTCACCGTTTCTGTCGATCTCATAGATGCGTGCGGCGTCGTCCAGCCGCTGATATCTTCCGCAGAAGGAATCCCATTTGCTCCGATCCGGGTTCTTGATCACATGATCGAAGACCTCGGACAGATAATAGCTGTTGTATTCGTGACTGAACTCATAACCGAGCTTTTCCGCAAGATGCACCGACTCCAAATTCGCCGCGTCCCAACTCGGATACAAACCGTCGTCGAGACACGACAGGATCAGCGCCGCGCAGGCTGCGGATGCAAGGCCCTTGCGCTGTTCCTCATCTTTTGTAAGGATCTGGACCTCTAAGCCCTCATTGTATGCGGTATAGGAGGAGGCTGCGGAGACCGGCTTCCCGTCCTTCAGGACCACAAAGCCGCGTCCGTGTTCCAGAAAGTCCTCCTTCGATTCGAAATAAACGACATTCTCCTCGAAATCCTCGTCATCAAGGCACATATCGTAAAGCTCTTCGTCGATCCTTTTGATCTCATACCCTGCGGGAAGCGACGCAACGATCGCCTTCAGTTTCTCCCTGTCAAATTTCGTGTCTTTTTTAATCGCATAGCGAGTCTCCTTATAGGCGCCCGGCCAGCATTCATGGATCAGCGCCTCCCATTTCCCGTCCGGCGAACTCAAGTTGACCGCACCCTCCGGCTTGAACGCCGCAAGTTCTGCGTCCGGCTCGCCCGCGAGGAACGCGAATTCCGCGAGGAACGCCATTGCGGATTTCGGGTTTTCAAGGTCAGTCACATAGACCTTGCCCATCACTTTTTCCAAGCAGGACCGGATCATGGAATCCTCCATGCCTGCGAACAGTTTTTCAACCTTTGATGTATCTTCTAATTCGTAAATCATTTTATAATCTCCTTCAATTTTGTCTTACAGTTTTTTGCGGGTGATATCGTCCATTACGAGACAGCCGTCTCCGAATTTCACTTTCAGGAAGCCGCCTTTTCTGCCGAATTCGTTTTCGCCGAGCGGATAGAGACGGAACGAAAAATCTCCCTGCTCGTAGTAGTCATCGTCGTCAATGATCGCTTTCGCCCACAGTTCTCCGTCCTTTTCAAACACCTCGTCGATCACGAACCCCTCGTCCTCCGGATGCTCGTATTTGCCGCAGAAGCTCTCCCACTTCGACTTGTCGGGGTCCTTGATCATCAGATCCTCGATGCAGACGACGGGCTCGGGCTCCTCACCCCTTACGGCTGCCTCCATGCCCTCCCAGAAGCTCTCGAACACTCTGGCGTCTTCAACATCGTGGCAGTTCATAATGACGAGCACTTTGTCCGCGTCAACGAAACGCTCGAACCACGTTTCGAGCCCGGGCATACCGCCCGCGTGGCGAACGATAAGCCCTGATTCCGGTTCGGTTTTGAAACACCATCCGAAGCCATAGCCGTCGTTGTCCTCATCTGCTCTGGCAATGTCGCCGTTGTTGAGCGGCATCGGGGCGTACATGATGTTCTGCTCCTCGCGTGTCAGCACCGTTTCTTCGCGCAGCGCTCTGTCCCAGGCGAGCATATCGAATACGGTGGTATACAGATAGTCGCAGCCGTTCATGCCGTCCGAACCGACCACATAACGCCTCGTATGTTCCGAGAGATCCGAGGGAACGAATTTTCCGTCCTCCAAAACCATATTGCGGGTAAAGCGGTCGGAGGGTCTTCCGTCCCGGCGGGTATGGTAGATCCCGGAATCCTTCATGCCGGCGGGCTCGAACACGTTCTTTTTCATAAAGTCCTCGAACTTCATACCGGAGACCTTTTCCACCGCGTTGGCAAGCAGCATGTAGCCGACGTCGGAATACTCGTACGTTTCGCCCGGCGCGCAGGCGGCGTCCTCGCCGGTCTTGCGGATCAGGTCGATGATCTCGCAATTTTCCGGGATCCTGTTTTCTTCGTCAAGCACCGGACCGACCAGTTCTTCCACGTCAAAATCGGGCATGCCGCTCGTGTGCGTCAGAAGATGCCGGATCGTAACGCCCTCATAAGGGTAATCTGGGAAATACTTCGTGTATGCGTCGTCGAGCCCCAGCTTGCCTTCGCGAACCAGCAGCATGACCGCCGTTGCCGTGAACATCTTGGTGACGGACGCCATTTCAAAGATGCTGTCCTCCCGCATGGGCAGGGTGTTTTCTGCATCGACCCAGCCGAAGGCGCCCGAGCTTACGATCTTGCCGTTTTCGGCATACAGCCACGCGCCGTTGAAGCCGCCCTTTTCGTATGCCGCGCGGGCAAGGTTTTCCATTGTTGTTTTCTGATCCATACTGTTTTCCTCCGTAATGATCCTTGTTTTTGATTACAGCAGATGCTTCTTGACGATATCGAAGATCGTCTGATACTGATTGAATTCCGCTTCGTCGTTCGCTTCGTTATCTGCGGCTTCGGCGGACTCGTCTTGGTCCTCGTCTTCCTCGTCGTCCGAATTGCAGCAGGTCAGCATGAGGAAATACGTTCGCTTGCCCGCGGGATGCAGCACATAGTTCAGGCAGTAGTAGGAATTGGTCTCGCCGCCGTGGCAGACAAGATCGTACTTCTCAGAATTCTTCCAGCCGCAGCCATAGCCGTCGACGAAATCCAGAATGCCGTCCATCGACGCGCGATTTACGAGCCGTCCGTTGAAGAACGCACGGTCGAACTTCAAAAGATCGACGGCGTTTTCATGGACGTCGCCCGCGCCGCGCGCGATCTCGTATTCCATCATGTATCCTTCCCCGCCCTCCGGCACGCTCGTGACGTCGCCGAACGTCGTTGCGGAGGACGATCCCATGCCGAGCGGGCGGAAGATCCGCTCCTCCGCGTTCTCCCTGTAGGACTTTCCCGTGAGTTGTTCGACGATCATGGCAAGCAGCACATAGTTCGTGTTGCTGTATTCCATCTTCGAGCCCGGCTCGAACGTGAGATCGCACGCTTTCAGCCGCCCGAGGAAGATCTCGTCGGTGATCTCGCCGCGGTCCATCGCTTCGACCGTTTCTTCGTCTCCGAAAAAGACTTCGGCGTCGTTGGCAAAATCGACGATGCCCGAGCGCATGTGCAGAAGGTCGAAGACCGTCATTTCGCCCGCTTTCGCATAGTCCGGGAAGAACTTTGCGACCTTGTCGGTCAGCGCCAGCTTGCCCTCCTCGATCAGCTTGAAGATCAGCACCGCGGTGTGCATCTTGGTGAGCGAGCCGATCTCGAACGTCGAAAGCGGCGTGACCGTCTCGCCGTTCCGATCCTTCGACCGCGCGCCGCAGGCAAAGATCACGTCCTCATCCGTCGCGATCAGGATGCTCGCGCGGATCTCCTGCTCCCGCACGGTTTCGATGAGCTCCCCGACACACGCCGCATAGTCCGGCTTTTCGGAAAACCACATATTTTCATCGGCGTAGCCGAGCGCCGCCGCGCCGTTCTGCGCGGTCAGTTCTTTGGCTGCATTTTCACAGGTTGTTTGTTTCATAAGCTTCTTTGATTCATATCCCTTCATGTTCATTCTCCTTTATCCATGTAAATATCCATATAAAAAGCGGACCGGGCAAAGAACTGCCGGTCCGCGGTCGGTTTGTATGAAAAAGCAGAATGCTCCTGCACACAATCAGACGACGGCGTATTCCGCTTCCGCTGTCCGGAAGCAAAACGCCCTTCGGGTTCGGCGATGCTCTTTGTCGCAAAATGCTCTGTGTGCAGCTTTTTTCGGATAGGGAAACTACGCGCGTCGATCACAAATCACGCCATGGATGCGGTTCGTTTTCACGGCTCTGTTTCCTTTGTGTGAAATTCCGGCTGCACGCCGTCAATACCGTTCGGCTTGACGTACAGATCACTATGCGGTAAAGATCATCGGTCGACTTCCCTTTCTGATTTTCCGCGCTCCTTTTAAGAGTGCGGCGCAGGCACATTCAGCCCTGCATCGAATTATAAACGGTTCATTCCGTTTTTGCAATAGCGGAATCCATATCGTTCATCACATTTGTAAGATCGTCCGGCTGCAGTTTCAGAACGGCGCGGTCGAAGGTGAAAAGCCCGTTTGTTTCATCCTCCACATCGGAAACCTGCGTATAGATCGCGCCGCAAAGCCCGTCCCGGATCAGCGGGATCAGTCCCCGATACAGTTCGCGCAGCGCTTGGACGTATGCTTCGCGCGTGTCGAATTTTTTATAGCCGTAGGTCTTTTCCAGGTTATAGCTGTGCGCCGGAACCTTCCATACAAAACCGCCGAATTCGGAAAGCAGCTGCGGCTTGTTTTCTGTTCCGAGATGCAGCTTGTCGAAATAGATGTGCAGACTGTCCACATCGGACAGCTTTTGATGGAACCAGCCGGAGGTGCTGTCGATCCATCGGCCCGGATCGAGCGCTTTCAGCTTCGTATAGGCGTCGTCGGCGCAGAACTGCCCCCAACCCTCGTTGAAGATCGTCCAAAGGCAGATGCACGGGTGATTCCGAAGCTGCCGTACGGTCGCCTCCATGCTCCCGAGAAAAATCCGCCGCGCTTCGGGATCGGGGTTCAGGCGTTTGTCGCGCCGCTTCTGAACATGCAGCGTCGGCAGCACCGTGTCCCGTACATATCGGTACACGCCGTTGTTGACCATATCCTGAAAAACGATCATGCCCAGCCGGTCGCAGTCGTAATAGAACCGCTCCGGCTCGACCTTGATGTGCTTGCGCAGCGTGTTGAAGCCGAGCGATTTCATGGCAAGGATGTCCTGCTCAAAGCCCTCGGGCGTCGCCGGCGTATACAGCCCGTCGCTCCGGTAGCCCTGATCCAGAAGTCCGTTGAAGAAATACGGCTTGCCGTTCAGGCACAGGCGCGGAATCCCGTCGATCGTTTCGGTCGAAAGCGTGCGCAGCGCAAAATAGGACTGTACCGTATCCGCGCCGCTGTGCAGCGTAAACTCGTACAGATACGGATCATCCGGCGTCCACGGATGCGGATCGGCGATCGGGATCCGTGCGATTCCGTTTTCGAGCGGGAACGTCTGCTCTCCCAAGAGAACCGTGCCGGTTCCGACGCCGTCTGCCCGGATCTCAACCCGGTCCTGTCCGTTGGTGATCTGCAAAGAACGGATATACGGCTCCGGCACCGACTCCAGCCACACCGTCTGCCAGATGCCCGAGCAGGGCGTGTACCACATACCGCCGCGCTTTTCGGTCTGCTTGCCGTAGGGAAAGTGCGGATCGAGATCGTTGACGGCGGTCACGCACAGCTCGTTTTCGCCGGTGCGCAGCGCGCCGGTGATGTCCGACGAGAACGGGAGATAGCCGTTTTCGTGCCGCGCGACCGCAACGCCGTTGACAAAGACCGTCGCCTTGCGCATCACGGCGCCGAAGTGCAGCAGAATGCGATTGTCCCGCCAGTCCTCCGGCACGGCAAACGTCCGCCGGTAACGCAGCGGTTCTCCGGTCTTCGGCTTTTGCCGCACGCCGGACAGCAGGCATTCCGGGCAGTACGGCACGCGGATCGTCTGCACGGCGCCGCCGAACGACAGCTCCCACGTTCCGTTCAGGCAGAGCCAGCGCTCGCGTCTCATCTGCGGCCGCGGGTAGACATTCCACGGAATCTCCGGAATTGTCGCGGCTTCCTTGGTATATAAATCCTGCATAGCGTTATCCTTTCGGCACGATGGTCCGTCCGATCAAAGCGATCGGGCGTTCTGTGATGTTGACGGGCGTTCCGCCGCCGGTTCATGAAACCAGTTTATCACAGTATGAACAGAGACGCAACGGAAAGAATCGACCGGAAAACCGGAATCTGTCCCGCTCCGTTTGTCCGGAAGTATTTGCGTATTCAAAGCATCCTCCCTGAAGCCGGACCGACGCAAACGAACCGCGCGCTGTTTCCGGAATGCTGTGACCCGGCGCCGGATCGATCGTCAACCGCACTCACCATTTTCAGGCAAACGCTTTCGTGCCGGTTGTTCATCGGATCATCGATCCTTTTCGACCCCATGTTGACCTCATTGCACAAAGCTGTTACAATAAAACCATCTTTCAGGACCCTGCGGAGGTTGTTCCATGGACGGAAATCTGACAGCTTTTTTCACCAACATGATCGGCACGCTTGCCGTGATTCTCGTGATCGCGGCATTCATCGGAGGCAGCGAGGTCCTGACAAAGTTTTTCGGTTCAAAGATGAACTGGAAGTATTCGCTGTTCGCCGGTCTTTTAGGCGGGGTATTCGGCATCTACGGCACCATGTCCGGTCTGGAGCTGAACGGCGCGATCATATCCGTGCGCGACATCGGACCGATGCTTGCGGGCTTCACCGGCGGACCGCTCGGCGGTCTGATCGCGGGCGTGATCGCAGGCGTCCACCGGTTCTTTGTCGGATCGACCGAAACGCAGACCGCGCAGCTGATGACCTATGCCTGCATTATCGCAACCGTATGCATCGGTGTGATGTGCGGGTTTCTCTCCCGGAAGTTCCATGATAAGCTGAAAAAGCCGTGGTGGGCTCTGCTGGTCGGTATCGTGATGGAAATCTTCCATCTTTCGCTTGTGCTGCTGATCGTCAAGCCGTTTGACGCCGCGCTCGGCATCGTGAAATCCATCTTCCTGCCCTTCATCCTTGTCAACGCGGTCGGCTTCACGCTGATCATCACCATGATTTCGTATTTTGAAAAGCAGCGCATAATCTCGCAGGAACGCTCGCGTCTCAAGACCGAACTCGAGGTTGCGACCGTCATTCAGCATTCGCTGCTGCCGCCCATTACGGAAACCTATCCCGGCAGGCCGGAGATCGGGCTTGCCGCCTCTATGGACGCCGCAAAGGAGGTCGGCGGCGACTTCTACGACGTGTTCTTTGTGGACCGGGGTCGCCTCGCTTTCGTCATTGCGGACGTTTCCGGCAAGGGCATCCCCGCCGCGCTCTTTATGGCAACCTCCAAAACCACCATTCAAAACTGCGTGCGCGATTATCCGACGCTTTCCGAAGCGATCACGGTCGCAAACGACAGTCTTTGCAGCAACAACACGGCGCAGATGTTCGTGACCGCCTGGATCGGCGTGCTCGATCTTTCGACCGGGGCGCTCACCTTTGTCTGTGCGGGGCACAACCCGCCCGTGCTGATCTCGGACGGGATCCCGGAATACATCAAACGCAGAAGCGGTCTTGTGCTTGCCGGCATGGAGGGCGTCAAATACCGCGAGCAGACCCTGACGCTGAAAAAGGGCGACCGGCTGTTCCTTTATACCGACGGCGTAACCGAAGCCGAAAACAATGCGCATGCGCTTTTCGGCGAACAGCAGCTTGCCGATTGTCTGAAAACCGACGCCGAAAAGGACCCGGACGAGATCATCGCCGACGTCAAGGCGGCAATCGATGCCCACGCGAACGGCGCCGAACAGTTTGACGATATCACCATGCTGTGCATCCGCTATCTCGGTGCATAATAAGGCATTCCCCCGAAACGGAACTCAAGCTTGGCAGACCGCACGCTTTTTCTGAAAACAGATGAGCCGGAACGGTGATCCCGTTCCGGCTCATAGTTTTGCATGCGTGCCGTTGCAGCTCTTTGACGCGGTATTTCCCGTTTCTGATGCGGCTTCCGGAATTTCAAGCAGCTCGTCGCAGCGGCCGGGCTGCGCGTTTTCCGGCTTTTCTTTTGCAGGCGTTCATGGTATACTGTAAGACGGACGGGCGGAAGAACGCCCGACGGAGAACGGCGGACAATGGAACAGCGGTCTTTTCTTTCAAAATACATCGGGAATAAAGCGTTTTATAAGGCGGTCCTTGCGATCGTCATACCCGTCGTGATCCAGAACGGCGTCAGCCAGTTCGTCAACGTACTGGACAATCTGATGGTCGGCAGGATCGGGACCGAGCAGATGAGCGGCGTCGCGATCGCGAACCAGCTGATCTTCGTGTTCAATCTGACCGTCTTCGGCGGGCTCTCCGGGGCGAGCATCTTCGGCGCGCAGTTCGCCGGGAAAAAGGATACGGACGGCGTGCGACACGTGCTCCGCTTCAAGCTCCTGATCTGCGCCGGTATCTCGGCCGTCGCGCTGGTCGTCCTCGGATTCTTTCACAAACCGCTGCTCACGCTGTTTCTGCACGAAAGCGGCGCGGAGGGCGACCTTGCCGCAACGCTCGCATACGGCAGCAAGTACGTCCTGATCATGCTGATCGGGCTCGTTCCCGCCGCGCTTTCGATGTGCTACGCCTTTTCGCTCCGCGAAACAGGCGAAACCTTCGTGCCGATGGTCGCCAGCGGGTCCGCCGTGCTCATCAATCTGCTGTTCAATTATCTGCTGATCTTCGGAAAGCTCGGCTTCCCGGCGCTCGGCGTACTCGGCGCGGCGATCGCAACGGTCATTTCCCGCTTTGTTGAGCTTGCGATCATCGTGACCTACGCGCATACGCATACGAAGCGCTTCCCGTTCTTCAAAGGCGTCTACCGCTCGCTTCATGTGCCCGGCGCCCTTGCAAAGCAGATCGTTCTGAAGGGCACGCCGCTTCTGTTGAACGAGGCGTTCTGGTCGCTCGGCATGACGACGATGATG
>JAFRUN010000013.1 GCA_017438865.1 Clostridia bacterium | reverse complement strand
CGAGTGGTTTAAGAATGGTGTGGATGCAGCACTTCTGGCACCTACGGCGTTGGCAAAGCAGGCATTTACTATAAGCGGAAAAGAAAGCAAGGTTTCCATTTCCTGTGATAATGGAATCTTTACCGGGGTGGATACCGGCCTTGTGAAATACCATTTTGAGCTTGGAGCAGGAAAAGATAATTTTGCGTGGGAATGAAATAAGGCCGGCAGACACAGAATGCCCCCTCTAATCGTTCCTCGATTCGAAAGCGTTCACTTGACTACAATTCGACTACACATTAGATTGTTATTGCAGCCGGAACCTGCACTGACTGACATGTATTGAACATTTCAAGTTGCGAGGAAAAGCCCTGAATTTCGGCATTTTTGCCTAATTTACTGAGGTTTTCAGACATATTGGTCCGCCACTCCGACTCTGAAGGCCGCACGTTCAAATCGTGTCGGGCACGCCACAAAAGATCTGCTCCGCCATCGGGCGGGGCAGATCTTTTATTGCACGCTCTGCGTGCAGAATTTGAACGCAGTGCATTTACACAGCCCGCAGGGCTGTGTCGCCGGCGTCTTTTCTTCTGATTATGCAATCAGAAAAGACGCCGTATCGTGTCGGGCACGCCACGTCGCCGCGGACGTCACATCGTTCGCGGCGACATTTTTGTTGTCTTGCGTAAACATCCTGTTTGTAAGAAATGTCACCGCTCACCCGCTCCGTCGCGGCTCTTCTCCGCAAGCGATCACGCTTGCTGCGCCTGCTCAGTTGTAAACGCCCTCGCAACGCCTCCGCTGCGCTGCCAATCGCTTGCGGTGCGCGCCTGCGGCGCGATTGCTGATTCGAACGTAGTTCACATAGGCGGCAAAGCCGCGTGCTCGGCGCTGCTTCCTTGTCCTAAAGATCCGAAGCAGCGCATCGCTTGCGGCGGCTTTTTTTACGCGGTGCATGAAAAAGCCGCCGTTCGCCCGCTCAGCTGCGGCTCCTTTCCGCAGGCGATCTCGCTTGCTTCGGCTGCTCGGTTGTAAACGCCCTCGCAGCGCCTTCGCTGCGCTGCCAATCGTCTGCGGCGACGCTTTTGTTTTTGGGAAAGCACACGGCTTCCCCAAAAGCGTCACCGCTCACCCGCTCCGTCGCGGCTCCTTTCCGCAAAAGGTCACGCTCGGTTCGCCTGTTCGCTTGCAAGCGCGCTCGCGACGGCGCACAGCCGCTGCCAACCTTTTGCGGGTATTGCGCCTGCGGCGCGGCGGAAGGATTCCCCTTAAGGGGAAGCTCCGCCGAAGGCGGTGATGAGGTGTTGAAACGCGTCGCCCTTCCGCCCCGCGCGATTCGCGATTGTCAGACGCGGCCGGGTGTGGTATACTATATTCTAACAGGAGAATACGGAGGAAACGGCATGTATCCGAGAACGGAGTTTTACGAACAGGTCAAAGAGCGCCTGATCCGCTATGCGAAGGTCGACACGCAGTCCGAGCTGAACGGCGCGGCGACGCCGACGACGCAGAAGCAGTTCGATCTTGCGAAAATACTTTTCGACGAGCTCAAAGCGATCGGCGCAGACGAAGTATATCTCGACGAAGCCGCGTGCGTGGTCTATGCCAAGCTGCCGTCGACCATGCCTTCGGGCGGCGGCCGGCCGGTCGGATTCGTCACGCACATGGACACCGCGCCCGACGCGTCCGGCACGAATGTCAGACCGCAGGTGATCGAGGGATACGACGGCGGGAGGATCGTGCTGAACGGGGCGCAGGGGATTTCGATGTCGCCGGAGGACTTCCCGAATCTTCGTATGTATGTCGGACAGGACCTGATCGTGACCGACGGCACGACGCTTCTGGGCGGCGACGACAAGGCGGCGATCGCGGCGGTGATGACGTTCGCGGAGCATGTTTTAAAGCATCCGAAGATCCCGCACGGTCCGGTCTCGCTGGCATTCACGCCCGACGAGGAGGTCGGCGGGCTTGCGAAGGACCTGGATCTCGACCGCTTCGGCGCCAAGGTCGCGTATACGCTCGACGGCGATCACCTCGGCGTCTATATGGACGAGACCTTCCACGCATCGTTCGCGACGCTGACGGTTTCGGGGCGCAGCGTGCACACCGGCACGGCGAAGGGCGTCATGATCAACGCTTCGGACGTCGCGGCGGAATTCTGCGCGATGCTCCCGCGGTTCGAGAAGCCGCAGTACACCGCGGGGCGCGAGGGGTTCTTCCATGTGCTGTCGATCCGGTCAAGCTGCGAGCGCGCGGAGGTCACGCTGATCGTCCGTGACCACGACCGGACGCAGTTCGAGCAGCGGGAGGCATATCTCCGCACATGCGCCGACGCGCTCAAAGCCGCATACGGCGCGGAGCGCGTGACGCTTTCGATCGAGCAGACCTACCGCAACATGAAGGAGGTCGTCGACCGGCATCCGTATCTGATCGAAAACCTCGTCAAAGCGATCCGCGCGGCGGGGCTCGAACCGAAGACGGAGCCGTTCCGCGGCGGCACGGACGGTTCGGCGCTGAGCTGGCGCGGACTGCCGTGCCCGAACCTTTCGGCGGGCTACGAAAACGCGCACGGGCGGTTCGAGTATGTGCCGATCCCGTCGATGGAAAAGAACGTCGAGATCCTGCTGCATCTTTGCGCGCTCTTCGGCGAAATGGAGGAGAAATAGAAATGAAAACGATCTTTCTGGCGGGCGGATGTTTCTGGGGCATGCAGAAGTTTCTGGACCAGTTCGGGGGCGTGACGTTCACCGAGGTCGGGTACGCGAACGGCCCCGATACCGCGCCGACCTACCGCGAGGTCTGCGACAATTCCGGTCACGCGGAGACGGTGCGCGTCGAGTACGACGAAGCGGTGCTTTCACTTCCGGAACTGCTGCGCTTCTATTTCACGGTCATCGATCCGACGTCAAAAAACCGGCAGGGCATGGATGCCGGGATCCAGTACCGCACCGGCATCTATTATACGGACGCGGACCAGCTTCCCGCGATCGAAACGGTGTGCAAAGAGGTCGAGCGAAAGGTCGGCGCGCCGCTGGCGGTCGAGGTCATGCCGCTTGAGAACTTCTTTCCCGCGGAGCTGTATCACCAGAAGTACCTCGACAAAAACCCCGGCGGTTACTGTCATATTCCGTCGCGGTACTTTCATCTCGAAGAAAAAAAGGAATAAGACTGTTCCGGTCATGAAAAGCCGTCCGAAAGCGGGCGGCTTTGTTTGCGCCCGCCGCAAATGCATAAATATCGGAAAAGAAAAGCGCGTCCGCATCGTCCGGCAGGCGGTCCTTCTTTTTGCGAAATTGTATATAATATTGCGGAATAATACCATAAAAAAAGCCGTAAACAGGTCGGAAACGGGATATCGGGATTGTATCGGAAAAAACAGGATTCACGGTATCCCGAATATGCACCATGCCGATGCCAAATATCGTATAAAACAAAAAAAATAAGCAAAAACAGTTGAAATTTATGCGCTGTTGCGGTAAAATATGAAGCAGATGTAAAGTCGGATATGTTAGGGATGGTGTACCGTGATCCGCGGACAGCATAACCGTTCCGGCGCAGCCGTATAATCAAAATGTACGGATCGTCCGGACGCACAGCCGCTTTCATCGGAACAATGCATGCGAAGAAACGGACCGCGCATGCGGAAATATCGGGAAACCCACGGAGTTGTGCGGGAAAATTGGAAAGTTGTGTCATAAAAGATTGACAACTTTCGTTTGATGCCGTATAATGCAACCGTGTTTCCATATGCACAATTAATCAAGGAGGAACAATCAATGCACAACATGAAGAAGATCCTTGCCGGTCTGCTGGTTCTGCTCATGGTCCTCGCGCTCGTCGCCTGCAAGACGCCGACGCCCGAACCCGCCGAACCGACTGCAGCTCCCGCAAACCCGGATCAGCCGACTCCGGACCAGCCCGAAAATCCGGATGAGCCCCAGCCCGAGCCCGAGCCCGAAGTTGAAGTTGTGACCGGTGACTTTACGTACAACACGTACAGCACCTCTCTCGGCAACAACTGGAACCCGCACACTTGGGAAACCAACGCTGACGACTCGATCCTCAGCTACCTCTCCATGCCGTTCGTAACGATGCAGGCAGAGAACACCGAAGACGGCATCTATCAGTGGGTTTACGAGATGGCGACCGAGATCACGGACGTCACCGCGGAGCATCAGGACGACCTGACCAAGTACCCGGTCAAGCTCGGCGATGCGGATCCCGCAACGATCACCGAGGGCTTTGTCTTCGAGCTCAAGCTGAACCCGAATGCGAAGTGGCAGGACGGCACGCCGATCAACGCGGATTCTTACATCGAATCCATGAAGGCGATGCTCGACCCGGCGATGAAGAACTATCGTGCGAACCTGACCTATGCAGGTGAGTCCGCAGTCGCCGGCGGCGCATCGTACTACTATCAGGGCAGCGTTGCGAAGATCGAGAACGCGAACGGCAACAACTACAAGATGGCTGACCTCACCGCAGGTGAAGACGGTCAGTACCGTTCCGCGGAAGGCTACCCGGTTTACTGGGCGGTCAACTATCCGCTGGCAAACTGGCTCAGCGGCAACACGCTGAAGGACTATGTCGACGCTTACGGCGGCGCATACTTCGGCACCGAGACCTGGGATCAGCTCGTTGCGCTCATGGATGAGGACGGCCTCGTACCGCTCACCGATGAGACCTATGCTCTGTTTGCTCCTGTTACCACCAGCGTTGCTGCGTGGGGCGAGAGCGAAGACGATCTCTATGCTTACATGGTCTATAAGCAGGAATATCCTGTCTGCGATTATGACAGCACCGTCGGCATGTACAAGGTGGATGACTACACCATCCGCTATGTCATGGAAAACAAGATCGACTACTACTACGCGCTGACCTCGTTCACCTCCACCTGGCTGGTCTACATGCCGCTGTATGAGGCGGGCAAGGACACCAGCGGTGAGCTCGTTACCACCAACTACGGCACGTCCGTTGAGACCTCCATGTCCTACGGTCCGTACAAACTCGAGTCCCTGCAGGACGGCAAGCAGATCGTCTTCACGCAGAACGAGAACTGGTACGGCTGGGAGAAGGATGAGAACGGTTATCTGTACTCCGTCACTCCGTACCTCGTAAACGGCGAGCACGTACAGCGTTACCAGACCACCAAGATCGTCATCGACGTCATGACGGACGACGCTGCGAAGCAGGCGTTCCTCAAGGGCGAACTGATCGAGTGGGCGCCGTCCGCCGAAGAGCTCCCGACCTATGCGGCTTCCGAGCAGCTCTACAAGGCAGACGAAACCTACACGATGTCCTTCTTCTTCTGCACCGGTCTTGACCTGCTGAAGGAAATGGACAACTCCAAGGGCAACATCAACTCCGTCGTTATGTCGAACGTGAAGTTCCGCAAGGCGTTCTCCCTCGGCATCGACAGAGCAGAGTGGGTCACCGCAACCGCGGGCTTCACCCCGAGCTTCGGCCTCCTCAACAACCTGTACTACTACGATTTCTATAATGATCCGGAATCGTCCTATCGTTCGTCCGACCAGGCAATGCAGGCGATCTGCGATCTGTACGGCGTACAGTACGGCGAGGGCACCCCGTATGCAACCCTGAAGGATGCTTATAAGTCCATCACCGGTTACAACCTGACCGAGGCGAAGCAGCTCATGAAGGAAGCATGCGACGAGCTCGTTGCAGACGGTCTCTACACCGCAGGCGAAGAGATCAAGATCCGTATCGGCTACAAGAAGGGCGCGCTTGATTCCTCCGACCAGAAGCAGGTCGAGCTGATGAACAAGTACATCAACGCGGCGGCTGAGGGTTCCGGCTTCGGCAAGATCACCCTCGAAGCGATCGGCAACATCAACGACCGTTACGGCGACACCGCGAAGGGCGAGTTCGCGATCGGTTACGGCGCATGGGGCGGCGCGGCTCTGTATCCGTTCCGCAACCTGCAGGTCTACTGCGACACCGACCAGTACAGCATCCATGAAGCTGGCTGCTGGGATCCGGCAACCGAAACGCTGACGCTCACGGTCAACGGCGAAGAAGTCACCATGACCTGGCAGGATTGGTCCCGCTGCATGATCGGCGCAGGCCAGTTCGCGGGCGCAGACTTCGACACCAAGCTGAACATCCTCTCCAGCATGGAGAAACTGTACCTTGAGAAGTACTACCGCATCCCGCTCGCAACGTCCACCACTTGCTCGCTGCTCGCGTTCAAGGCGAACTACATCACCCCGGATTACAACCTGGCATACGGCTGGGGCGGCCTCGAGCTGATGAAGTACAACTACAATGACACCGAGTGGGCAGAGTTCGTTGCAAGCCAGAACGGCCAGCTCAACTACGAATAAAAAACAGTCGTCTCTGACGACGGCATAGTGTGTTGCTTTCAGCAGGGGGAGGGTTCCTCCCCCTGCGAAAGTATCATTAAGGGAAAAACGGAACACCCTTTTCCGAACGCACCGTCCGGCGATCGGGATCGATGGGTTCGGGAAAAGGTGTTCCGAGAGGGACAAGAAAATCTGGGGAAGGAGCGATTTGAACAGTGCTGAAATACGTAATCAAAAGACTCGTTCTGATGTTGTTTACGTTATTCATCATTATCATGATGACATTCATCTTGGTGCATATGCTGCCGAGAGAGATGCCGCTTGAGAAGAATCTGCAGGCGGTCATTCAACAACGTTGGGAGGCGCTTGGATACAACAAGCCGGTCTTGACACAGTTCTGGATCTACCTGAAGAACATTTTCACCAAATGGGACTTCGGTACGTCCTGGTACATTGCCCCGCGCAAGGGCGCATGGGAAGTTCTGGAAAACGGTTTTCTTCCGACGCTGCTGGTCAACCTGTATTCGATGATCCTGGCAGTTCCGGTCGGCATTGCGCTCGGCGTGTACGCCGCAATCCGTAAAAACAAATGGGACGACTCATTGATCAGTACGCTGGTCATGGTATTCATTTCCGTCCCGTCCTATGTTTACGCCTTCCTTGTCCAGTATTTCCTGTACTTTAAACTCGGATGGCTGCCGCTGCAGATGTACTCGTTGGCGGACGCCGGCGGATCGTATTTCACCTGGAAAATGTTCACCAGTATGATTCCTCCGGTTCTGGCGCTTTCGTTTGGTTCGATCGCGCACTATACGCGTTTCGTCCGCGCGGAGCTGACGGAGTCCCTGACGAGCGAGTACATGCTGCTTGCAAGAACGAAGGGCCTGACGCGCGCGCAGGCGACCGCCCGTCACGCGCTGAAGAACGCAATGGTCCCGGTTCTGCCGAGCATCCTGTCCGAGTTCATCGGTCTGCTGTCCGGCTCTCTGATCATTGAGCAGATCTTCTCCATCCCGGGCGTCGGTCAGCTCTACATCAAGTCCCTGAACCTGTTTGACTACGACGTGTTCATGATCGACTGCGTATTCTATACGTTCATCGGTCTTCTCGCCGGCATCGTGCTGGATCTGAGCTACGGCTTCATCGATCCGCGTATCAGAATGGGGGAGAGATAATATGGCAGATACGAAAGTAAAGGCCCTGAGCCCCGAAAAATTTGAGTTTGTCAACATGAACACGCGTCTCACCGACGTGAAGTTCGACGACAAACCGATCGGTTATTTCAAGGATGCATGGATTCGCTTCCGCAAGAGCAAAGCGGCGGTCGTCGCAACCGGCATCATCATTCTGATTTTCCTGTTCTCGATCACCGCGCCGCTGTTCACCAAAAACCCGGCGACGTTCATGGACACCTACTATGCAAAGAAGGGACCGTACATCAACGGTCTGCGCGAGCACGGCATTGCGAACGGCGCCGTCAACCGCGACTTCTCCGAGATCGGTCTGATCGCAAAGGTTGCGATCGGCATGGGCGCCGAGGACTGGGAAGGCACCGGCAAGGTCACGCTGGAAGAGGGCATGGCGAGCGAGCATCAGCCGATGATCAGCATCAGCGATCCCTATATCCAGATCGACGCGACCAAGAAGGAAAAGAAATATTATCACGGTCAGATCAACGCGTACGCCGAGGTCGGCTTCATCTACAAGAGCGTGGAGCAGGAAGAGTTCAAGCGCATGCAGGAGTGGGAGAAAGAAACCGGACTGCATCTTCTGTATCCGCTGATCGAGGACAACAACTACACGCCCGACAAGTCCGACGCGAACTACTGGTTCAAGTGCAAGAAGTATCAGCCGATCTACATCAACGAAAAGGGCAAGGCGAAGAACGTCGAATACGCGCCCGGCATGGTGCTTGAGGACAACTACAAGCGCGACGCCGAGGGCAACGCGATCAAGTGGGAGTACACCGGCGGCGGTTCTTTCGATACTGCACACATCAAGGTCCGCGTTCTGTACCGCAACTACTTCATCTATAAGAACAACTTTGAGCCGCAGTACCTGTTCGGCACCGACAGCCAGGGATACGACCTGATGCTGCGTCTTGCCGGCGGTCTCCGCCTGAGCTTGCTGCTCGCGGTCTGCGTATCCGTGATCAACTTCATCCTCGGCGCGTTCTACGGCTCGATCGAGGGCTTCTACGGCGGCTGGATCGACCTGTTCATGGAGCGTGTCTCCGATATCCTCCAGGGCGTTCCGTTCATCATTGTGGCGACGCTGTTCCAGATCCATCTGGCAACGAAGGTCGGCGCAGTTCCGTGTCTGCTGTTCGCGTACATTCTGAACGGCTGGATCGGCATCGCGTACCGCGTCAGAACGCAGTTCTACCGCTTCAAGAAGCAGGAATTCGTGCTTGCGGCAAAGACGCTCGGCGCGCGCGATATGCGCCTGATCTGGAAGCACATCTTCCCGAACTCGCTGGGCACGATCGTTACGTCGACGGCGCTGATCATCCCGAGCGTCATCTTCAGCGAATCCATGCTGAGCTACCTCGGCATCGTCAAGCTCGGTTCCGCGACGACCACCTCCCTCGGTACGTTGCTGGCCGACGCAAGTGCGATCTGGACGAACTATCCGCACCTGATGATCCTGCCGGCGCTGTTCATTTCGCTCCTCATGATCTCGTTCAACCTGTTCGGCAACGGCTTGAGAGATGCGTTCAACCCGTCGCTGCGCAATGTGGAGGATTGATCTATGGATAACATTCTTGAAGTAAAAAACCTGAAAGTCTCGTTCCGCACACAGGCAGGTACGCTGAAGGCGGTCCGCGACATTACGCTCGATCTGAAGCGCGGCAAGACGCTGGCGATCGTCGGCGAGTCCGGTTCCGGCAAATCCGTTACCGCGAAAGCGATCCTCGGAATCCTGGCCGGCAACACGATCATTGAAGGCGGCGAGATCCTGTACGACGGCAAGGATCTTCTGAAGATCTCCGAAGAGGACTTCCACAACATCCGCGGCGACAAGATCTCCATGATCTTCCAGGATCCGCTGTCCTCGCTGGACCCGATCGTCAAGATCGGCAGACAGATCACCGAGGCGATGCTTCTGAAGAGCTCCACCAACCGCAGAGTCGCCAAGGTGGAGTACAACAAGCTCCTCGGCGCGCTGAAAAAGAACATGTACGCGGCGGCCGGTTCCGGTCACAAGGACGAGATCGACTCTCTGATGAAGACGTTCGAGCGCTTCTGCCTCGAGAGCAACCACCTTGAAAATGCGTACAACATCTCGCACTCCAACGCGCTGGACCTGCTCGCTCTCGTCGAGAACTTCCTCTTCCTCGCGGAGAAGAATCAGCACATCGACGTCAAGAAGAATCTCGCGGACTTCAGAAAACGGCTCAAGACGATCAAGGACCGCTTCCTCGTCAGAGAATACAAGGCGAGAATGGAAGCCGCTTCCGACGACCTCGGCCGCGCGGCGTCCGGCTATCGCAAGAAGGACAACAACATCGAGGAATCCGTCGCGGAGGTCAAGAAGCTCGAAGGTCTTCTGAAGGAGATCACCGAGCAGACGCGACCGGACTTCTTCAGCATCGGCTACTACAAGCTCTACGATCCGAGCGCGAATCTGGATCAGCCCGTCGAAACGCTGAACGCGAAAGCAGAGGCGTTCATCAACGAGCACTTCCTGCCGCAGTTCACCAAATACGAGGAGGACGGCGTCAAATATTCGTTCGAGCGTGCGCTGGTCGAAAAGAAGGACGTGCTTGAAAAGCTCAAGGACGCGAGAGAGTTCTTCTCCAAGGACTTCACGAAGCCCGAAGCGAAGAAAGTTTCCAAGGCGATCTGCGAAGAGATCGACGAGTCCATCGATGAGCTCGAGTACATCAAGGACAGCCGTGCCTATACGTTCCGTTCCGCGCTGAACAACGCGATCGACCGCTACTTCTTCTGCCTGAAACGCAACCCGAAAGAGGAAGCGCGGTTCGCACGGCAGACGGCAAGACGCGCGCGGCTGATCGCGCGCGGCAAGACTGTCACCTGGAAGGTCATTCCGAAGGCGGTCTACTCCAAGGAAGAGCTGAGCGGCAACATCCTGCTGATCATCGACCGTATGTCCGAGCATTATGAGGGCATCGTCAAGCAGGCGGATCAGGTCGACTTCACTAAGCGCACCAACGACCTGACCGACCACCTCAAGAAGACGGCGTCCCAGATCGTCTACCGCGTCACGAAGAGCATGGCGAAGGAAAAGGCGATCAAGCTGATGGACGAGGTCGGTATCCACGAGCCGCGTCTGCGCTACAACCAGTATCCGTTCGAGTTCTCCGGCGGTATGCGCCAGCGTATCGTCATCGCGATCGCGCTTGCGGCAAACCCGGATATCCTGATCTGCGACGAGCCGACCACGGCGCTGGACGTTACCATCCAGTCCCAGATCCTGGAGCTGATCAACAAGCTGAAGGCAGAGCGCGGACTGTCCATCATCTTCATTACGCACGACCTCGGCGTCGTTGCGAACATGGCGGACGACATCGCGGTCATGTACGCCGGAAAGATCGTCGAATACGGCTCCGCGGACGAGATCTTCTATGATCCGCGTCATCCGTACACCTGGGCGCTGCTGTCCTCCATGCCGGACCTCGACACGAAGGAAAAGCTCGACGCGATCCCGGGCACGCCTCCGAACATGATCTATCCGCCGGCCGGCGACGCGTTCGCCGCGCGCAACAAGTACGCGATGCAGATCGACTATGAGGAGCATCCGCCGTTCTTCCGCGTGACGGATACGCACTATGCCGCCACCTGGCTGCTCCATCCGGACGCGCCGAAAGTGGAGGTCCCGAAGGCGATCACCGACCGTATCCGCCGCATGACCGAAAGACTTGAGGGAGGTGCAGAACAATGACGGATCAGAAAGAAGTATTGCTTCGCGTTGAAGATCTCTGCCAGTATTTCGGACCGACGAAAGCGGTCGACCACGTTTCCTTCGACATCAAGAAGGGCGAGGTCTTCGGTCTGGTCGGCGAATCCGGCTGCGGCAAAACGACGACCGGTCGTTCGATCATCAAGATCTACAACATCACCTCGGGCAACATCTACTTCAAAGGTCAGCGCATCTGCGCGGGCAACCGTTCCTATAAGGAAGCCATCAAGGCGGCCCGCAAGGAAAAGGCGACCTGCAAGGACGAAAAGCGGATCGAAGAGCTGAACAAGATTATCTCGGATAACTACGCCGAGATCCGCAAGGCAAAGTTCGATCACAAGTATTCGGACCGCGAATATGCGCAGCGCCTTGTGAAGGAAACGCACGAGAAGTATCAGGAGCGTCAGAAGCACGCCATGTCTCCGGAGGAAGCCGAAAAGCTGGCGAAGGAGTATAAGGACGCGATCCGCGTTGCCAAGAAGACCAAGCTGATCACCAAGATCCAGATGATCTTCCAGGATCCGATCGCATCACTCGATCCGCGTATGACGGTCCGCGAGATCATTTCCGAAGGTCTTGCGATCAGAGGCATCAAGGACAAGGAATACATCGACAACAAGGTCTTTGAGATGCTCGAGCTGGTCGGTCTGGTCCGCGAGCATGCGGGACGTTATCCGCACGAATTCTCGGGCGGTCAGCGTCAGCGTATCGGCATCGCGCGCGCCATCATCATGGAGCCGGAGCTGCTGATCGCGGACGAACCGATCTCCGCACTGGACGTTTCCATTCAGGCGCAGGTCATCAACCTTCTGAACGAGCTGCGCGAGCGTCTCGGTCTGACGATCCTGTTCATCGCGCACGACCTGTCCGTCGTCAAGTACTTCTCCGACCGCATCGGCGTTATGTACTACGGCAACATGGTCGAGCTTGCGGAGACGGATGAACTGTTCGATCATCCGATGCATCCGTACACGCGCTCCCTGCTTTCCGCGATCCCGCTGCCCGACCCGCGTTCGGAAAAGAAGCGTGTCCGTATCATCTATAATCCGCTCGCGTCGCACGACTATTCCGTTGACAAGCCGACGCTCCGCGAGATCCTTCCCGGACATTTCGTTCGCTGCAACGACGCAGAAGAAGAAAAGTACAAAAAGGAGTTCGGAATTTGAACAACAAAGAGGTCAACATCAAATCAGTATTGATTCGATATGGCGTAAGCGCCGTCATTGCGACGGCGCTGCTCTTTCTTATCCTGTTTCTGAACGGGTATTGGAACCTGACGGAGCCGCAGGACAAGCTGCGCGTGATGTGCGACGCATTCTCGCTTCCGGGCATTCTGCTGGTGCTGACGTCCGGACTGATTTTCGCCTCGAACGCCGGCGCGTTCGACGGTCTGATTTACGGACTGCGCGTCGGCGTCGAGATCATCCTGCCGTTTCTGCCGCACAAGTACGTCAAGTACCGCGACTACATTCAGAAGCGAAGGGAAAAGAAGGTCAAGGGTTACAGCTTCATCTTTTTCACGGGCGCGGCGTTTCTGACAGCGGGGCTCGTCCTGCTGATCGTGTTCCAAGTCAAGTACCCGTAACGGAACGCCTCCGGTGCAAAACCGGGCAGACCGGCGTGCATGGTGCATACTTATCGCAGGGGATCCGGCGCAATGCGGTTTTAACCCCGAAAACCGCACGGCGTCGGACTTTTTTCAAAAAATCTTTTGCGGAAATCAAACTTTTTCGTTGACAAACCGCGAGCGTTGTGGTAACGTATCAAAGGTGCCCCCGTTGGGGGCTCGTTTTTGATGGAACATTTTTAGGAGGAGCATCATCATGCGCGTTAAGATCACTTTGGCCTGCACCGAATGCAAGCAGAGAAATTACAATACGTTCAAGAACAAGAAGAACGATCCTGATCGTCTTGAGTTCAACAAGTACTGCCGTTTCTGCCGCAAGCACACGCTGCACAGAGAGTCCAAATAACGGGAGAACACTATGGCTAATACACAGGAAATGAAGGCAGACAAGACGGTCAAGACGCTTCGTCTTTTCGCGATCCTGCTGCTGGTTGTCGGGATCCTCGCCCTTGCGGCGTCGGTCTATGACATGGCGAGCGGTTCTTCGCTCTTGAAGCTGTTCGACGCAAACGCAGCCGAAGCGACCGAGACGGCGATCGATCCGAGCCACGGCGGTCAGACCGTTGCGTACGTCATGCTGATCACGGCGGGCATTCTGCTGGTCATCGGCACGATCATGTACTTCGTGAAGAACAGCTACCGCACGTTCCAGGGCACCTGCATCGCAGCGATCATCTTCTCGCTGTTCCCGCTGATCTTCTTTGCGGTCAGCATCGGCGCGCACCTGTTTGCGCTGGTCTATGCGGTACTCGCTCTGGCGATCATCGTGCTGGCGATCCTTGCGATGAAGTCGCGCTGGCAGGTCTACATCAAGGAGATGACCGGCGAAGTCAAGAAGCTCACATGGCTCACCATGAAGGAGCTCGTCAAGGCGACGGCAGTCGTTCTGGTGTTCGTTCTTGCGTTCGCGCTGCTCATCTATGTGCTTGACCTCATCTTCTACACGCCGGTCAGTCTGCTTCTCAAGGGCAGCGACACGCCTGCGGCGCAGGAGCAGGCACAGCCCGCAGACAGCGAACTCACCGGAAACGGCGCGGAGATTATTATCGGTTAACGCTCATGAGTCAGGAAACGAAATGGTATGTGGTTCATACCTATTCCGGGTATGAAAACAAGGTCAAGGAAGACCTCATTAAGGCCGTCGACAACGCGGGACTTTCGGACACGATTCTGGAAGTCATGTATCCGACCGAAGAAACCATCGAAATCCTGCCGACCGGAAAGCGCAAATCCGTCACCCGTAAGGTCTATCCCGGCTACGTCATGGTCAAGATGGTCGTCGACGTCGTCGAGAAGGAGCGTCCCGCCGAGATGGGCGGCGGCGTATCGCGCGAGCTGGTCATGAATCCGCGCGCATGGTACGTCATCCGCAACACCCGCGGCGTCACGGGCTTTGTGGGCCCGGGAAGCAAGCCGGTTCCCCTGAAGGACGAAGAGGTCGTCGCAATGGGCGTGGAGCGCATCCCGATCGTGCTGAACATCGAAGTCGGCGAAACGGTGCGCGTGGTCTCCGGTCCTTTGGAGAACTTCCTCGGCCGTGTCGACAAGATCGATCCGGAACGGCAGAAGGTAAAACTGTCCGTGTCCATGTTCGGCAGGGAAACCCCCGTCGAGCTGGATTTCATTCAGGTCCAGAAGATTTAAGGCGCAAAGCGCTTTAGATAGTGGGAGGGGAGGCACCCCATACCACAACTATACTGATCAAGAATAGGAGAAACAGCAATGGCAAAAAAGATCACAGGTTATGTGAAGCTGCAGATCCCCGCCGGTAAGGCAACGCCGGCGCCGCCCGTAGGTCCCGCACTGGGCCAGCACGGCGTGAACATCATGGGCTTCTGCAAAGAGTTCAACGAGCGCACGAACAAGCAGGCGGGGCTCATTATCCCCGTCGTGATCACGGTTTACGCGGATCACAGCTTCTCGTTCATCACCAAGACGCCTCCGGCGGCGGTCCTCATCAAGAAGGCCTGCAACCTTGAAAAGGCGTCCGGCGTTCCCAACAAGACGAAGGTCGCGAAGATCACGAAGGCGCAGGTCCGCGAGATCGCGGAGCTCAAGATGCCCGACCTGAACGCGGCTTCCGTGGAAGCGGCCATGCGTATGGTCGCAGGCACCGCCCGTTCGATGGGTGTTGTCGTCGAGGACTGAGGAGGAACGAACGATGAAGCACGGTAAGAATTATCTCGAAAGCAAGAAGCTGATCGACAGCACCAAGCAGTACGACGTCCGCGAGGGCCTCGAAGCGGTGCTCGAAAGCGCAAAGTGCAAGTTTGACGAAACCATCGAGGTTTCCGTCCGTCTGGGCGTCGACTCCCGTCACGCAGACCAGCAGGTCCGCGGCGCGATCGTTCTGCCGCACGGCACGGGCAAGACCGTCCGCGTTCTCGTCTTCGCAAAGGCCGACAAGGCGCGCGAAGCACAGGAGGCAGGCGCTGATTTCGTCGGCGACGAGGATATGGTCAAGAAGATCCAGACCGAGAACTGGTTCGGATTCGACGTCTGCGTCGCTACCCCGGACATGATGGGTATCGTCGGCCGCATCGGCCGCGTGCTCGGCCCGAAGGGCTTGATGCCGAACCCCAAGAGCGGTACGGTCACCATGGACGTCACCAAGGCGGTCCACGACATCAAAGCCGGTAAGGTCGAGTATCGTGTCGACAAGACCAACATTATCCACTGCCCGATCGGCAAGAAGTCCTTCGGCGTCGACAAGCTCGAAGAGAACCTCAACACCCTGATGGACGCGATCATCAAGGCGAAGCCGGCAGCGGCAAAGGGAACCTACCTGAAGAGCGTCGTGGTTTCCTCCACGATGGGCCCGGGCGTCAAGTTCAACAGCCTGAAGTTCTGAGCATAACCACGAAAGAGACCGCAAAATGCGGTCTCTTTTTTGCTGTCCGGCATATTGACAGCCTTTTCCGTACCCGATACAATACGATTATCGGAGAGATTGAACACAATACCGTTATTGCGAGAGGGCGCATCATGAAAAAACGACTGATCCTGCTGCTTCTATGCATCCTTTGCATCTGCACGGCGTGCGGAAAACCGGAACTGACGGAAGTTCCGCCGATCACCGCGGCGCCGACCGAAGAGCCGACCGCTGCGCCGACGCCGGAACCGACGCCGGAGGCGATCCCGTTTACGGAAGCGTATCTGATGCTTTCGGAACCGGAAGCGTTCGGACGGCTGGTCGATACGTATGCGCTGACGACGGAGTATCAGGGCGTCACGTACTGGTTTTCAAAGAAGCAGGCGGACGCGGAAGCGCTTCTGAAACAGTATGCGGCGCAGTGTGAATTGCTGGACGCGGCAGGGTACGACACGTCGGGGTTGCTGGTCTATATCTTTCCGAACGGGTCCGATTATTCGGATTCGGCGGCAAGGGCCGTGCATCTCAACGCCGAAACCGTCGGCACACCCGAAGCGATCCGCGTGACGCTCGGCGCGATCCTCGGCGATTACACGAACGCGGGATATCTTTATGCGCTTTCGCAAAAGATCTGCGGAACGGACGCCGACGCTTCGCCGGACGCGAATGCATTTCTGCAGAGACCGGAGCTTTTGAACCTCGTTTCGCCCTGCTTTACGGACCCGTATGTCGACGGGGAAGCGCTTACCGCGTGTCAGGCGCTGTCACTCCGCCTTCTGAACGGGATGGACGATCCGTATGCGGGCGAGGAAGCGTTTCTGAAGGAACGGGATACGTATGCCGGGGAGATCGGCGCGGACTTTGTTCCCACGACGGTCCGATATGCGTATAACAGCAAGACGTGCCCCGTCCGGGCGCAGACATACGATATGGAGATCTTTCTGACGCCCGATTATCCGGAGTATACGCTCCCGGGTTATCCGGATCTGCATTTCGATCCGCTGTTCGCCGCCGACACGATGATCCGGTTTTTTGACGTGCTCGACGCGCAGTCGAAGGAGCTGTGCAGGCTGTTCCGGGTGGAAAAGGGCGAGTATCTTCCGGTCCGAATGACGGATTCCTATGACGACGGCGGCGAAACCGGCGGGTGGTTTTCAATCGTCGGAAATCAGCCGATGATCATTGCGAGGATGTACTTCATTCTTCGCCATGAATACGTTCACTATATGTACTACCGTTCCAGCGGGGGCTGGGAAGAGGATGATCTTCTGTGGTGCAATGAAGCGCTTGCCTACTGGTACGGACGCATCGATATGTTTGAGATACAGTATCTGTATGCACAGCAAAGCCCTTACTCCACAGCGGTATGGGCGGAGTTTCTCGGCGAGGCATTCGATACGCCGGAGGATTACGTAACGTACTGCAATATATGCGCGAGATGGATCCTGGACACGGAGGGGAGAAACGCGCTGCGGTACGACCTAAAGAAACCGCTCGGCGGAAACAAGGAATCCTTCGGCGGCTATTTCATTGAGACGTACGGCGAGCAGGCGTTCATCGACTGCATGGTCGATCCGACGCAGGCGGAGATCCTGTTCGGAAAGACGGTCGACGAAATCGTGGAGGACTGGATGGACTGGCTGCCGCCGCTGACGGACAAACAGCGCGAGATCATGGCAGAAGATTAAAGCAGAACGAAAGAGACCGCAAAACGCGGTCTCTTTTCTGTTGCGCATATCTGCACGGATATGCTATACTGAAACCGAAATCAACAGGAGGGCAAATGTATGTGGAAATTCTCGGAACTGCCGTATACGCGCGTGGACGTCGACGCCTTTATCGCGGACGGATTACAGCGGATCGACGCGTTTGAACACGCAAAGACGGCGGAGGAAGCGATCGCGGCGTATTACGCGATGGACGAGGCGATGCAGAAGGTCGCGACGATGTTCACGATCTCGCATATCCGCCACGACGTGAACACGAAGGATCCGTTCTATGACGCGGAGCAGACCTATTACGATCAGAACATGAGCAAGACGATGGTGCTGAACGTGCGTCAGCTCAACGTCATGGTCAATCATCCGTTCCGCAAGGAGCTTGAAGCCGCGCTCGGAAAGATCATCTTCACGGAGGCGGACGCGCAGGTGAAGCTCGCCGACGAGCGCCTGATCCCGGGCATGACCGAGGAACAGATGCTGAAAAGCCGGTACGCAAAGCTCACCGCGGGCTGCACGACCGAATACATGAGCGAGACCTGCAATTTCTACGGTCTTCTGAAGTTCATGCAGAACCCGGACCGCAGTGTGCGCGAGGGCGCGTTCCGCAAGTGGGCGGAGATGTATGCGGGCATCGCGGACGAGCTGGACGACATCTACGACAAGATGGTAAAGGTTCGCACCGATATGGCGAAACTGATCGGCTATGAGAACTACATTCCGTTCGCATATCTGTCCCGCGGGCGCTACGACTACACGAAGGACGACGTGGAACGCTTCCGTGAGGGCGTCAAAAAGTACATCGTGCCCGCCGTCGCCCGCATCCACGAGCGGCAGGCGAAGCGCATCGGCGTCGACAAGCTGCGCTATTACGACGAGTCCTTCTGCTATCCGGAGGGCAACCCGACACCGCACGGCACCGAGGAGGAGATGGTCAAAGCCGCGCAGGAGATGTACCGCGAGCTGAGTCCCGAAACCGGCGAGTTCTTCGATTTCATGGTCGAGCATCAGCTCTTCGATCTCACATCGCGTCCCGGCAAGCACATGGGCGGCTACTGCACCGGGCTTCCCGATCTGAAAGCGCCGTTCATCTTCTCGAACTTCAACGGCACGTCCGCCGACGTCGACGTGCTGACGCACGAAGCCGGTCACGCGTTCCAGGCATACGTCGCGGCGCATTCGATCCGGCTCAATGAGGTCCGTCAGGCGCCGATCGAGATCTGCGAGGTACACTCGATGTCCATGGAGCATTTCACCTATCCGTGGATGGACAAGTTCTTCGGCGACGACGCGCCGCGCTACCGCGAAGCGCACCTTTCCGCCGCGCTTGAAACGATCCCGTACCTCACGATGGTCGACGAATTCCAGCACCGCGTTTACGCAAAGCCGGAAATGACGCGCGACGAGCGCTATGCCGTGTGGCATGAGCTTGAGGCCGTCTATCTCCCGTGGCGTGACTATGACGGCGATCCGTTCCTTACTAAAGGCGGGTTCTGGATGCAGAAGCAGCACATCTTCCTGTATCCGTTCTACTACATCGACTACGCGCTGGCGCAGATGGGCGCGTTCGACTTCTTCCTCCGTATGCGCGAGGACCGCGGTCGGGCGTGGAACGACTATCTGAACCTCTGCAAGGCGGGCGGCACGGTCGGCTACTTCGATCTTCTGAAGATCGGCAACCTCCGCAACCCGTTTGCGGAAAACACCGTGAAGGACATCTCGGAAGCGATCGAAAGGCTTTTGTAAGCGGATCGAAAGGGGCGGGCGACCGCCCCTTTTTGTTTGCATATAACTATAATGATATACTTATATCAAATATAAAGTTATTGACATATTTTGCGCGCCTGTGTTAGAATCAGCGTATCACACAGAAGGAAGGAATCCCCTATGAAAACACACGATGCGATCCGCCGCATGGTACAGGCGTCGCTGTTGACCGCGCTCGCGGTGATCCTCTCGATCTGGCCGAAATTCCCGATCTTTCCGGCGGTGAGTTGGATGAAATTCGAGTTCTCCGATATCCCGGTACTGCTCGGGGGCTTTTCGCTGGGTCCCGTGTTCGGGCTGGCGATCGCCGTATTGAAAGCGCTTTTGAATGCGCTGTTCACCGGCGACACAAACTATATCGGGCTGATCATGAATATCGTTTCCTCGGGGATCCCGACGGTGATCGCCGCGCTGTTCTACAAGATGAAAAAGACGCGCGTGCGCGCCTATTTCTCGCTCGGACTGTTCCTGCTCGCGCAGGTTCTGATCATGATCCCGATGAACTACTTTGTCGGAAGTCTGAACTTCGTGCTGTTCTTCGGCGTGCCGACCTATGCGGCGGCGCGGGAAGCGATGGCGCCGCTGCTCGGCTGGGTTGCGCTGTTCAACCTGATCAAGGGCAGCGCAACGGTTCTGGTAACGGCGCTTGTCTATAAGCCGCTATCCAGAACGGTGCTGAGCAAGGATCTTTTGATGCCTGCGGAACGCAAAGAAACGCAGGAATGACTTGATAATCCCGTGTCATTTTGTTATACTGATAAATACGGTGAACGGATGAGAACAATGCCATGAACCTCGCATATTATTCGAATTATGTGACCATCGTGGAGGAAGGCAGCCTGACGGCGGCGTCCCGGAAGCTTCGCATTGCGCAGCCGGCGCTGAGCAATCAGATCAAGGCGCTTGAAACGGAATACGGCGCGCGGCTGTTTTTCCGCGGGGCGCGGCGGCTGGAGCTGACCGACGCGGGACGGATCCTTTACGAGAAAGCCAAATGGATGATCGGGGTCGAAACGGAAGCGCGCAACGAGATCGCGTCCGGTTTTGTCGGCACGAAGGGGACGCTCAAAATCGGCATCACGTCCTCGTTTGAAAACGAACGGCTGTTTTCCGCGCTGCAGGCGTTTTCCGACCGGTGCCCTGAGGCCGAGATCCGGGTTTTCGAGGCGGAGTTTCCGGATCTGCTCCAAAAGCTTCAGAACGGCAAGGTCGAAGCGATCTTCGTCCGACCGATCAAAAGCGACGTCGAGAATCTCGAGGTGCTGTATACGCATCCGGACACGCTGGTCGCGGCGTACAAACCCGGCGCGTTCTTTACAGACGAGGAGAGCGGGGAAACCACGTTCGGGCAGCTTGCCGCATTGCCGCTTTCGATGCTGGAGCGCAGTCTTCCGGCGTTTGAGAGCGCGTTCCGGGAGAATGGTCTTTCGCTTTCGCCGAAGTACGTCAGCACGCGCATGCAGCTGGCGCTGAACTGGGCGCGAGCGGGCAAGGCTGTCGCGCTGGTGCCGAAAAGCGCCACGGAGGAGCTCGGCTTTACCGATCTCGCGACGAAACCCGTGGCGGACAACGATCTGCTCGTTCCGGCGATGACGATTATCACGCAGAAGCGGAAATACCGTTCGCACATCGTCAACAACTTTTTAGACCTGCTTTCCGGGCAATTCGGAATAACATACCGCGAACCGGCAGACGAACCGGATCGCGAAAAAGGAGAATAGCATGAAACGCATCATCACGATTTTAACGGCGGCACTGCTGCTGCTTGCGGCGGTCGGCTGCGCGAAGACCTATGCAAATACCATGGCACCCGCCGGATCCGCAGCCGAAACGGATACGACCATGACGTCCTCGACCGACGCACAGGAAAACGTCCCGTCCGCAGCCGAGTCCAAGACAGATGAAACAAATAAAACGGAGGAGAATTCAACCATGCAGAATCCCGTTGCAACCATTACCATGAAAGACGGCGGCGTCATGAAGCTCGAACTTTATCCGGACGTTGCGCCGAACACGGTCAAAAACTTTATTTCGCTCGCGAACGCCGGCTTCTATGACGGACTGACTTTCCACCGCATTATCGCGGGATTTATGATCCAGGGCGGCGATCCGAACGGAACGGGCTCCGGCGGTCCCGGCTACTCGATCAAGGGCGAGTTTACAAGCAACGGCTTCAAAAACGATCTGAAGCACAAGCGCGGTGTAATCTCCATGGCGCGTACGATGATCCCGGATTCCGCGGGCAGCCAGTTCTTTATCATGCATGCGGATTATCCGTATCTGGATGGGGAATACGCGGCATTCGGCATGCTGCTCGAAGGGTTTGACGTGCTGGACGCGATCGCAACGGTGCAGACGAACCGCAACGACGCGCCGCTTACGCCCGTCGTGATCGACACGATCCGCGTCGATACCTTCGGCGTGGACTACGGCGAGCCCGAGAAGATCAAATAATACCGGAGGAACCATGCTGGTACTGGACGAATACAAAATGCAGCTCGGCGCGTTGAACGAAACGCTCGCTCTTGCACATAAGCAGATGAACGCCGACGCGCTTTCGGAGGAATTGAAAACGCTCGAGGCGCAGATGGGCGAGACCGATTTCTGGAACGACGTCGAAAACGCGAACAAGGTCACGGCGCGTGTCAAGGCGATCAAGAGCAAGCTCGAGCGCCTGAAAAAACTCGACGGACAGAGCGAGGATATTGAAACGCTGATCGAGATGGCGGAGGAAGAGGACGACGCGACGCTCGTTGAGGAGCTCAAAACGGAGCTGAAGTCCTTCGATGATAAGATGACCGCCCTGCGGCTCGAAATGCTCTTAAAAGGCCCGTACGACAGCTCCAATGCCATTCTGTCGCTGCACGCGGGCGCGGGCGGCACGGAAGCGCAGGACTGGACGGAGATGCTTTATCGCATGTATACGCGCTACTGCGAAAAGCGCGGCTGGACCGTCAGGGAGCTCGATCTTCTGGACGGCGACGAAGCGGGCATCAAGTCCGTCACGTTCGAGGTCGAGGGTGAAAACGCCTACGGTTATCTGAAAGCCGAAAAGGGCGTACACCGTCTCGTGCGCATTTCGCCGTTCGACGCTTCGGCGCGGCGGCATACGTCGTTCTCGTCGCTCGACGTCACGCCGATCTTTGAGGACGACGACACGAGCATCAAGATCGAGCCGGACGAGATCCGCGTGGACACCTACCGTTCCGGCGGCGCGGGCGGACAGAACGTCAACAAGGTCAGCTCCGCGATCCGTATCACGCATCTTGCGACCGGCATCGTCGTGCAGTGCCAGAACGAGCGAAGCCAGCTTCAGAACAAAGAAATGGCGATGCGCATTCTGAAAGGTAAACTGCTCGAATTGCAGGAGCGCGAGCGCGAACAGCAGATGCAGGAGATCAAGGGCGAGATGAAGAAGATCGAATGGGGCAGCCAGATCCGCTCCTACGTCTTCCAGCCGTACACGCTGGTCAAGGATCACCGCACCGGCGCCGAAAACGGCAACATCCAGGCGGTCATGGACGGCGATCTGGACCTGTTCATTTCGGCATATCTGACCATGTCGTAACACGCGGGCGTTCCTTCGGGAACGGCTCCGGATCGGGGATGCAAACGCGTCGAGGCAGACAAAACAGGAGGTTATTATGGACAGTAAAACGAAACGTGCAGAACATATTTCCCTTGCGGCTATGCTCATCGGCATCTGCACGGCGCTGGTATGGATTGCACTGCTGTGGCTGAACAGCGTACAGGAGATCCCGTATGTCCTTGCGATCATGATGCTCCTGCCGCTCGTTGCATCGATTGCGGGGATCGTGCTCGGGATCGTCGGTCTTGTTAAGAGTCTTCGGGTACGGCCGCGCACCGGGAAGGGGATCGCCTTTGCCGTGATCGGCATCGTATTGAGTCTTTTGACGCTCTGTGCAACGGCGTATTTCTGGCTGATCGTATGGGCGGCCTCGGCGTTTGCGTGAGGCGGAATCCGGCGGATCGGTTGGATATCGATTGTATAAAAAGGAGCTTCCCGCATGGGAAGCTCCTTGACTAATAAAGGATAGATTGACACCTTGCAAAACCATTGGTTAAATAATAGATTATTGTTCTTCGATTTTTACAATCTTAACTGCTGACGTCAATAATTGATTTATTAAGTCGTTTCGGGATCGATTGGTTTCGGAAGACAGTTCATCCAAACTTGCAATCAGTTCGTCTTTCATTCGTACGGAAATAATCTTATATCCGTCATCACCTTTTTTGCGCGTTTTTCGTGTTATTTTGATCAGTTCTTCACTCATATAGAATACCTCCGTTCAATAGTATTCTATGTTGACATGTAATGAAAAGGTATGTTAAAATAATATAGTAGATAATCGACTATATATTTATAGGTTATAGTGTTTCTGATTGATTTGGAATTGAACAAAAATGAAAGGGGAAACTGGAATGGGCGATACTGGGTGGATGATTGTTATTTTACTCTTTGTTGTTGGCTTTTTTGGTTGGCTGATTTGGTGGATGTGCCCGTGGAGAAAAGCAACAAAAAAAGAAACGGAATATATGGAAAAACAAGCAGAAACAAACGCACTGATGGAGAAGGAATTTGATTCAAGTTTATCACGTTTAAAAGATTGCTTTATTAAGGAAGGAATAAAAGACTTAAGAATGATTCCAAGTGAATCGGAGATTAGAAGCAAGGGAAAGAAATTTGGGATTGGTCCTCGAAAGATTGAGAACGCAAGTCGTTTTGTTTTTGCTTATAATGGCTCGTATACCAAATTCGGAGTAATCAATACAACTACAATGATACCATTTGTATTTGAAAAGAATCAATTGCTTGATTATTCCTTATATAAAAATGGGACAATGGTACCAAGGGGAAATACCGGTTCGGTTATTATGGGCGGATTGGCTTTTGGTGTTGTCGGAGCGCTTGCGGGGGCTGCAAAAGCAGCATCATCAGAGGAAATATGCACGGATCTTACGATAGAAATCATTTTGGCAAACAGTTATAAACCAAGACTATCATTGCCACTTTTAGAATCTTCTACTTCACCGTCCAGCAGTGAGTACCGTGAAAAAGTGGAAATGGCACAGGATATCCTTGCGGTTTTGAAGAATATAAAAGAATCTTGATTAACAATAATTGCGCGTCGCGATTGAATCATGTTTCGGATATAAAAAGAGAGCATCCATGCGGATGCTCTCTTTTTTCGGGTGAAACTTATAACGGCTCGATCAGGCCGAAATTGCCGTCTTTACGCTTATAAAGAACGTTGATTTCGTTCGTGTCCACGTTGCGGAATACGTAGAAGGCGTGCCCGAGCAGTTCGATCTGCAGCATGGCCTCCTCCTCGCTCATCGGCTTGACGGAAAACTGCTTCACGCGGACGATCCGCGGCCCTTCCTCTTCGTCGTCCTCGTACTCGGGGAGATCGCGGAACGCATCCTGACGAAGTCCCTTGGCAAGACGCGTGCGGTTGTGCACGATCTGCTTTTCGAGCTTTTCGACGATGTTGTCGAGCGATGCATACATATCGCTCGAGACCTCCTCACCGCGAATGATGCGTCCCTCATGCGGGATCGTTACCTCGGCGATGTGGCGGTTCTTTTCGACGGAGAGAGTGACCTGTGCTTCGGTGTCCTGCGGGAAGTACCGATCCAACTTGGAGAGCTTCTTTTCTGCGACGTCGCGCATGTAGTCGGAAATCTCCAAATTCTTCCCGGAAATAGAAATACGCATATGTTCCACTCCTTCTGACACGGGTATTGTTCTTCGTGTCACCTATATTTTACCATACTTTTACCGGAATTGGCGTATTTTTTTCAAAAAAACTCCAAAATTTTTATAAAAATCCATTTTCTTTGTGTTTCCGCGCATATCCGGCAAAGGATTCCGTAAAAATGTTGCATTTCGGTCACAGAAATAACGCGTTTTCGACGCATGCGCGGGGTATACTGTATGTGCAAAGGTGAAAGCGCCTTTGTGTCAAGATCATTCTTGATATACTCTCCCCCGGAATCACGCGCCGCCCCCTCGGCGCGTGATTTCATGTCGCCCAAAACAGGGTTTTCGTCGGGATGAAGGCGTGAAGCGCCTTCTGCGATATAAATCCCTTTCGGGATCTGCGATATACTCCTTCGGAGTGCGATATCTCTTCGATACGATATGCCCGACGGGCGCGTGGATTGATATCATATCGTGCGGCGTGAGCCGTATATCGTATTTGCACCGGCAAATATATCGTGCTGCGAAAGCAGTATATCGCAGCTTCTTTGTCCGTCCTTATTGTCCGCACGGGGGCTTCGGACGGAACTGCTCGAAAAGCCGCATCATCTGCAGGAGTTTTTCCATGTCCGGCTGCTTTTGCGGCGGCGGGGGAGGCGGAGGCGGCGGAGGACAGGGCGGCGCGGGAACCGGCACGTTCAGCCGGTAGGCAAGCTGGTCCGTAAGCTGCGGCGGCAGAAGCGGCGCAAGCGCTTTCACATACGCTTCGACACCGGCGCGTCCGTGTTCGTCGCGCACGGCTTCGCCCAGAAGGACGGCGCAGCTCAATGGCGACGGTCCGTTTCGTTGCGGTTGTGCGTTCATGGCAAATCCTCCTTGCCACATGGTATGCCGTATGCACGATTTCGGTGCGCGGCGCATAGGATGCAGAGAGGTGATCGAAATGGATCTGAACAAACAATACGAGACATACCGCAATCAGACGAGCGACGAGCTGATGGAAACGCTGCTGAAACTGACCGCCGAACAGAAGCAGACCGGCGAGATGAGCGAATCGAAGATGGAGGAGATCTATCGCATGCTCAGTCCGATGCTCTCCGAAAGCCAAAAGGCGCGCATGCGCGAGATCATCCGGCGGCTGAACGAGCCGATCTGACGGAAAAACGCAAAATCGTTGCGAAGCGTTCACAATCGCCCCCTTTGCAGCGGGGGCATTTTGTGATATAATCATTCTAATATCGCATCAGGAGAATTCTATGGGATTTTTGGACAAGCTGCTCGGCACGTCGAGCGAAAGCAAACTGAAAAAACTGAAGCCGAGAGTGGCGGCGATCAACGCGCTCGAACCGGAGATGCAGAAGCTGTCCGACGAGCAGCTTCGGCATAAGACCGCGGAGTTTAAGGAGCGTCTCCAAAACGGCGAAACGCTGGACGACCTGCTGGTCGAGGCGTTTGCGGTCGTGCGCGAGGCGGGCGTAAGGACCGTCGGCATGCGGCACTTCGACGTACAGCTTCTGGGCGGCATGGTTCTGCATCAGGGGCGCATTGCCGAAATGAAGACCGGCGAGGGCAAGACGCTTGTCGCGACGCTGCCGGCGTACCTGAACGCGCTGGAGGGCGAGGGCGTGCACATCGTCACCGTCAACGATTACCTTGCAAAGCGCGACGCGCAGTGGATGGGCAAGATCTACCGCTTCCTCGGGCTGAAAGTCGGCTGCATCGTGCACGATCTCGAACCCGACGAGCGCCGCGAAGCGTACCTTGCGGACATCACCTACGGCACGAACAACGAGTTCGGCTTCGATTACCTTCGGGACAATATGTGCGTCTACAAGGAGAACATGGTCCAGCGCGCGCTGCATTACGCGATCGTCGACGAGGTCGACTCGATCCTGATCGACGAGGCGAGAACGCCGCTCATCATCAGCGGACGCGGCGAGGAAAGCTCCGAGATGTATACCGCAGCGGACCGCTTCGTGCGCGGACTGACTCGCGGCGAGGACGTGAAGGAGATCTCGAAGTCCGATCAGCTTTCGGGCGTCGAACAGCCGGAGAGCGGCGACTACATGGTCGACGTGAAGCACCGGCAGGTGTCGCTCACCGCAGAGGGCATCAAAAAGGCGGAGAAATATTTCAACGTGGAATCGCTCGCCGACACCGAAAACACCGAGCTGAACCACTATATCAAGCAGGCGCTGCGCGCGCGTTCGCTGTTCGAGCGCGACAAGGACTATGTCGTGCAGAACGGACAGGTCATCATCGTCGACGAGTTCACGGGGCGTCTCATGATCGGCAGACGCTACAACGAAGGTCTGCATCAGGCGCTGGAAGCGAAGGAGGGCGTGAAGGTCGAGCGCGAGAACAAGACGCTTGCCACGATCACGTTCCAGAATTATTTCCGCATGTTCAAAAAGCTCGCGGGCATGACCGGTACGGCAAAGACCGAGGAGGACGAGTTCTCCGCGATCTACGACCTCGACGTCGTGGAGATCCCCACGAACAAGCCGAACATCCGCGTCGACAACAAGGACTGCGTCTACATGACCGAGGAGGGCAAGTTCCGCGCGGTCGTCAATGAGATCGAGCAGGTCCACGCGACCGGGCAGCCGATCCTGGTCGGCACGATCTCGGTCGAGCGCAGCGAATACCTGTCCGGGCTTCTGAAGCGCAAGGGCATCCCGCACGAGGTCCTGAACGCCAAATACCACGCAAAGGAAGCGGAGATCGTCGCGCAGGCGGGCAAGCTGAACCAGATCACGATCGCCACGAACATGGCGGGCCGCGGCACGGATATTCTGCTCGGCGGCAACCCGGACTTTCTGGCGCGCCGCGCGATGCGGCAGGAGGGCATGGAGGAGGAGCTGATCGACGAGGCGACCGGACATGCCGAAACCGAGGACGAGACGATCCTCGCCGCGCGCGAACAGTACGCAAAGCTGTACGCGGACTTCAAGAAGGAAACCGACCGCGAGCACGAGGAGGTCGTGAAGCTCGGTGGTCTGCACATCATCGGTACGGAACGGCACGAAAGCCGCCGCATCGACAATCAGCTTCGCGGCCGCGCCGGCCGTCAGGGCGATCCGGGCAGCACGCGCTTCTATGTGTCCTTAAAGGACGAGCTGATGCGCCGGTTCGGCATGGATCGCATGGAGGGCATGATGACGCGCCTTTCGCCCGACGACGCATATCCGATCGAAAACAGCTTCATCACGAAGCAGATCGAGAACGCGCAGAAGCGCGTGGAGGCGGCGAACTTCGACACGCGCAAAAACGTTCTGCGCTACGACGACGTCATGAACAAGCAGCGCGAAGTCATTTACGGCGAGCGCCGCAAGGTGCTGATGGGCGAGGACCTCAGGGATCAGTTCACCAGGATGATCGAGGACACGACCGAGAACATCGTCAACGCCTATGCGAGCGAACATTCAAAGCCCGAGGAATGGGACATCTCCGCGATCGAGAAGGAGATGAGCGACCTGTGCGGCGCGGACGCGGCGGGGATCCTGCACAGCGCGGACATCAAGCGCAGGAGCGATCTCATCGACCGCTGCAAGTCGTTTGCCGCGTACCGGCGCGAAAAGAAGGAAGCGGAGCTCAATGAACAGAAGGTCGATGTGCGCGAGGTCGAGCGCATCGTGCTTTTACGCGCGGTCGACACGAACTGGATGGACCAGATCGACGCGATGGACGAATTGAAGCAGGGCATCGGGCTTCGCGCCTACGCGCAGACCGATCCCGCCAACGCCTATGCGAACGAGGGCGCCGACCTGTTCGACGCCATGATCGAGCGCATCCGCGAGGAAGCCGTGAAAAACCTCTTCCGCGTGCAGGTACGCCGTGCGCCGGTCGAGCGCAAGCAGGTTGCAAAGCCGGTCGACACGCCGTCTTTGGACGGTGCCAAGCCGAAGGTTTTGAAGCGTTCTATGAAGATCGGCAGAAACGATCCCTGTCCCTGCGGCAGCGGCAAGAAGTACAAAAACTGCTGCGGCAGAAACGCGTAACAATTCGGTCTGATGAAAACCGTGTTTTCATCAGACCGGTTTTTTCGGTTCCCGCCTATCATCCTTCGGATGATGCGAGCGGCGGGAACTGCAAGGTGTCAAATCCGCTGCGCATGTCGCCGGATTTGACGGATCTGTTTCCCGTTTTTCCTTTGCAGCGTTCTTACTTCCATTCTCAGAAAAGGACCGTGATCAGGTCCTTATGTTTTTTCACTTTCCGGGAACTTTTTATCGCGTTCGCGCGTCTTGCGTTATGAGAATGATCATTCGGACAACGAAAACGGAACATGGAGGAACCCGATGGCAGTGATACATGACGACGTGTTTGTCGAGGAGATCCGGAACGTCAAAAAGACCGCGTTCGGTGTGGCGTATCTGATCCTGAAAAACACGTACGACTGCGAGGACGCGATGAGTGCGGCGATCGTAAAGGCGTACGAGCATCGCGGCAAATTGCAAAAGCGGGACAGCTTTCGCGCATGGTTTCTGCGCATTCTGCGCAACGAAGCGTACACCGTTCTGCGCGAGCGCCGCAAAGTCTTTGAGACGGACGAGATCTCCGAACAGCCCGCGCCGTTCCCCGATACGGCGCAGAACCTCGATCTGTACGATGCGCTGATGCAGATTTCGGAGGATCAGCGCAACGCGCTGTATCTGAAGCAGGAGGGCTATACGGCGGAAGAGATCGCAGTCACAATGAACATTCCCGTCGGCACGGTCAAATCGCGCATCTTTCGCGCAAAGGAAGCTCTGCGCAGGATTCTGGAGGAAACTGACAATGGATAAAAAGAGTATCCGCGTCTCCGACGCGATCCCCGAAATGCCTGCGTCGTTCGACCGCCGGACGGAGGAAACGCTGAAGTCCGTGCGCGCCGAACGGAGCAGAAAGACGATCAGAAGCATTGAGCGCCGACCGATCCGCTTCAACAAGAAGGCGTGGATCGCGATCGCCGTTGCGGCGCTTCTGCTCGTAACCACCACGGCGGCGGTTGCCGTCGCGATCATCCGGCACAACTACTATTCGCCGTCCGGGTACATGATGCACGGCAAAGACGAGCGCGAACAGAGCGGACAGACGATCCCCGACGTGGAAAACGCGATCGCGTCCGCAAAGCCCGCGGACGGCAATTACAGCATCGTAATGCTGCCCGAAATGGAGAACGCCGACGAGCTGAACGAGTGGCGGCAGAAGATGGGCCAGCCGGTCTATTCCGAGGAGGATTTTGGCTGGATCCGCGAGATCCGTCCCGAAATCGAGGAAGTGCTGGTCGACGGCGCGTCGCTGTCGTTCAACGTCCGGCTGAACACCGACCACGGCATGAGCTTTTCCTATGATCGGTCCCATGACGGACAGCAGCTTGACGCGCTCTGCGACGCGGCGTATTACACCGTTCTCGATACCGGAAGCATCGGCGAGCTGAGCCCCGGAACCGGCATCAATCCGGGCTCCGTTTCGGAAACCGGCGCGACGCTGAACACCGAGTGCGACCTCGACGAACCGTTCCCGACCGACAGCATCGTCCGCATCACGATGGAGATCGGCGTCCGCGACGCGCGGGTGGACGATATGGGCAGCATCGGTCTGCTGGCAAAGATCACATACACCTTCGAGTTCGACGCCTCCGCAGGCGCGGACGTCGCGCAGCCGATCGTTACCGAGCGGCCGCTGTCCGGCTCGATCGTCCTTACGGCGTTCGACGCTGATGCACGCGAATACAACAGGCGCGTTTCGCTGGACGGCGTGGTGCTTGAGGAAACGGTCAGCTACCGGAGCACGGGCGTCTATGTGACCTACAAGGTCAAGTCCGCGCCGGAGGGCTGGACGCAGAAGGAGACGAACGCGCTTCTCTCTCCGAGCAGCGATTCGGGGAGCTTGCCGGGATTCTTCGTTTCGTGCGCGCCGAAGGGCAGCACGGACGAGAACGAGGTGATCATTCCGGGCAAGCCGAGTATGACGCCGCCGGGCGAGTATACGTTCATTCTGCCGATCTTCCCCTCGGACTACGAGCAGATCAAAAAGACGGGCTATGAGCTTCGCGTCGGCTTCCGCTGCATCGGTTCGTTCAACGGTCAGCCGGTCGGCGAGGACTGGCACTTCGTGCTCCCGGACGGCGCGGATGAATGGGATTTCACCACGACGCTGCAGCCGATCGGCGTTTACGAACTCCCGCTGCCGTAAGAAAAGTACGCAAAAAGCGCCTGCATGCAGGCGCTTTTTGTTATGATATGCTTACTGCAGGACGGCGTTCAGAACGTCGGCAATGTCCGCGTTGACGATGATCGAGCGATCCTCGATCTGCTCTGGACAGTCCGCTTCGCCGAAGTTGATGCACACATAGGTCGCATTCGGGTTCTGATAGGTCAGCCGCCAGAACGGGTACTTGATGATGCCGGGCGTATTGGAACCGACACCGAGCTCCAACAGCAGCAGTTTGCCGTCCTTGTGCGCGTTGACAAAATCGGTGTAGCGCGCCGCCGCCTCATGCCAGCCGTAGTCCTCGACGAACGTGTCGTCGCTTCGAAGGTTCATCGCCATCGGCGCACCGCACTTGGGACAGAGCGGCACGAGATCGGAGGGGACACGCATATCCGTCTGTTTTTCGATCATCTTGCGTACGGTCTCTTCGTTGTCATACGTGCGCCTGTGACACGGCACGGAGCACTGCCAGAGTCCGTAATCGCCCTGCGTGTAGAAAAACCGCGACTTGTCGATGCCCGCCTTTTGAAAGCAGTGGTCGACGTTGGTCGTCAGCACAAAGAACTCCTTGCCCTCGACGAGCTTCAGAACCTGTTCGTAGACGGGCCTGGGCGGATCCTGATATCGGTTGATAAGGATGTAGCGGCTCCAGTATGCCCATTTTTCCTCAGGCGTGCGGAACGGGTAGAATCCGCCCGAATACATATCGCGGAAGTGATACTTTGCGATAAAGTCCGGAAAGACCTTCGAAAACCGTTCGCCCGAATAATCGAAGCCCGCGGCGGTCGAAAGCCCCGCGCCCGCGCCGATCAGCACGGCGTCGGCGTCCGCAAGCTTTTCTTTGAGCAGGGAGATCAGTTCAGAGGAGACTTCTGTAAATTGCATAATCCTGCTCCTTCCATACATTGAAGATCACGTCGATTTCACTGCCGGTTTCGGCGGTGTATTTGTCGACGGTATCGATCGCGATCTCGGCGGCGCGACGGTTCGGAAAATGAAATACGCCGGTCGAGATGCAGCAAAACGCGATGCTTTTGCAGCCGTTTGCCTCGGCGGTGCCGAGACAGCTCCGGTAACACGAAGCGAGCAGCTTTTCATGATGCTCGCGCAGCGGTCCGTACACGATCGGTCCGACCGTATGCACCACATACGTTGCGGGCAGATTGAACGCCGGCGTCAGCTTCGCCGTACCTGTGCGTTCCTCGTGTCCCTGTGTGCGCATGATCGTGTTGCAGATGTCGCGCAGCTGCAGTCCTGCGTAGGTATGGATCGCGTTGTCGATGCAGCCGTGATTGGGCGAAAAACAGCCGAGCAGATGCGAATTCGCGGCGTTGACGATCGCGTCAACTTCGAGCGTCGTGATGTCGCCGCGCCACAGATAGCGGTGCGGACGCACGGGCGTCAGATCGCAAAGTTGCGTCACGCCCTTTTCGCGCGTCACTTCCTGTAAATACGCGTCCTGCACGTCCAGAAAATCCCTGCCGATCGGCATCGGCGGACGCACGTTCATAAGACCGCGCAGCAGTCGTTTCTGTTCGGTTTCATCCTGCGGGATCGCAACGGTATCGTTTTGCCGCTCATCAAGCAACGCCCGAATGAGCCGGATTCTTCGTTCCTGCTGTGTCATGAAAAAAGTATATCACGCGGCGATTTGCATTGTAAAGATAGAATTTGACAACGCGGGTGCGGTTTGCTATACTGACAGAACGGGATGAGGGGGTACGGCAATGGTTTTTTCTACTTTTCAACTGGTTACGAGAAGACGGTTCGAGAAACTGGAAGAATCTACCGCGAAAAGAGACGTGGAGCTGTCGCGCCAAAACGGCAGGATGCATCGGGAGATCAATGCGCTGAAAGCGGAGGTTGCGAAGCTCAGAACCGAGATCGAGCATCTGAATGCACGTTTGGACGGCGTCGTACCCGAATGGAAAGCGCCGGAAGAACCGCCCGCGAAAGCGACGAAGCTGCAGGATAAACCGTCCGCAAGAGCACCGAAGACGGAGGAACCCGCGACGCTTTGTACGGTGCTTGCGCACGCGGCGAAGTTTCAGACGGACGACGGGATGATCCGCTGCCTCGAACGGGACAAAATCGCGCTGACGGAGGCGGAGCGGGCGCAGATCGAAGTGATCCTGAAACTCCCGGAAAACGAGATCCGCGCGGCGATCGACCGCATCATACACGCATAAAAAGAACTGTCCGCCGGATGCGGACAGTTCTTATGAAAAGCGCCGCAGCCAATCGCCGTCATCAAACTCCCGCTGCCGTAAAAAGCACATCAAAAAAGGGACTGTGAAAAACAGTCCCTTTTTGATGCCGGTGATCAGTAATTTTCTGCGTTGACCTCGAAGTAGGATTGCGGGTGCGCGCAGGTGGGGCAGATGTCCGGCGCTTTTTCGCCGATCACGATGTGCCCGCAGTTGCGGCATTCCCAGACCTTGACTTCACATTTTGCAAAGACCTGCGCGGTCTCGACATTCTTCAGAAGCGCGCGGTAGCGTTCCTCGTGGTGCTTTTCGATCGCGGCGACCAGGCGGAATTTCTCGGCAAGCTCCGAAAAGCCCTCCTCCTCGGCGGTCTTTGCAAAGCCCTCGTACATGTCCGTCCACTCGTAGTTTTCGCCGTCCGCGGCGGCTTTCAGGTTTTCCGCGGTGGTGCCGATGCCCTCGAGCTCCTTGAACCAGAGCTTCGCGTGTTCCTTTTCGTTGTCCGCGGTCTTCAGAAACAGCGCGGCGATCTGCTCAAAGCCGTCCTTCTTCGCGCGGGAGGCAAAGTAGGTATACTTGTTGCGCGCCTGCGATTCGCCCGCGAATGCTTGAAGCAGGTTCTGTTCGGTTTTCGTTCCGGTATACTTGCTCATACTGCCTCCTTACGCTTTCCACAGCCCGTGCAGGTTGCAGTAGGCATAGACCGCTTCGACCTCGTCGCCCTCGCAGATCTTGAAGCAGACCTCGGGCGCGTCGTTCGGCGCGAGCGCCTTTCTCTGATTGCCGTATTTCGTTTGCAGGGATACCCATTCGATGTAATGCTCGGGGAGCATCGGGTGCGCGACGGCGCCGATCTTTACTTTGACGCAGCCGTTGTTGACTTCGACGACCGGAACGTGCTTTTCAAGCGACGCATCGGTCGTGCCGGGAACGATCTCCTTCATCGGTTTTCCGCAGCACATGACGGGGACGGGCGTCTTTTTGACGATCGCGATGATCTGACCGCAGGTCTCGCAGCGATAGAACTTCATTTCCATTTTGATTTCCTCCTTGTTTGATTGTATGATAAGGCATTAAGGTTGCGGCGTTTAAACGTGCATCATGATACAGCGGGCAACATAGGCGCGTTGTTGACGCGTGCACGCGTGTTTCGGAGAATGAATGGGGTATCGATCCGTCAAATGCAGCGACAGGTGCGGTGCATTTGACTCCTTGCAGTTTCCGCCGCCCGGAAATGGGCTGCATTTCAGGCGGGAACTGAAAAAACGTTCTGTTGAAATCATTTCAACAGACCGAAGCTCAGAAGCTCGAGAAGCCGTAGGTGTTGACCATGGCGTCCAGCTTGACGCCGCGCTTGCACTGCGGGCACTCGTGGGCGGGGAAGCTCTCGTAATCCTCCCAGATGTGGTTCGTGTCGCAGATCGCGATGACGGGGTAGCCCGCGCATTCCTTGATGTTCGCAAGGATCGAGCAGATGCCGACCGTTTCGCCGCCGTAGTAGCGGATCGCTTCGATCGCGCCGAGCGCGGTGTAGCCCGTGGAAACGGACGCCGCAAGGATCAGGACGTGCTTATTACGGATCATGGGCGCGGTGTTGTCGCGGAACAGAAGCTGGCTGCCGGTCGTGTGCTCGGGCGTAACGACGCAGATCGGGCGGCTGGCGTTCATGCTCGTGAAGCTCTGCTTAGATAGCTCGCTCGCCATGCATGCGCCGATGACCTCGGTGCCGTCCAGGCAGAGGATCGTATCGACGATCGTGGTCGACTTGAAGCGGTTTGCCAGATGGATCGCGGCTTCGCGCGCTTCGGGCAGACAGTATTTCGTCATGGTCAGGTCCACGTAATAGTTGATGTGGCTGTGACTCGTTGCGAAATGCCCCTTCGCCACCCGCAGCGGAAGATTGTTGTTGTTGGGATTTCTGTATTCGCGCATTTGAATCGACATCCGATAAGTCCCTCCTCTTATTTGTCAAATTATATCATATCAAAAACGGCCGCGGGTGTCAATGCCGCAGCCGTGAAAACGCGCATATTCATACGAAGAATCTGTTATTTATAACTGTGCAGACCGGGCAGAAGCGTGTTTACGCCGATATAGGTGAACAGCACGCAGACAAAGCCGAAAACGCCGAAGATTGCGGCGGCTTTGCCGTTCCAGCCGCGGCGGATACGCAGATGCAGATACACGAGGTAAATGATCCATGTGACGAGCGCCCACGTCTCCTTTGGATCCCAGCTCCAGTAGCTTCCCCAGGCGTTTTCCGCCCAGATCCCGCCGATGCCGATCGTGACCGTCAGAAACATCATGCCGAGCGACACGCAGCGGTAGCTGATCGTATCGAGCTTTTCCTTTTTCGGGATATGCTGATCCCAGAAGCCGTTTTCCTTCATGCGGTCGCGCAGCAGAAAGATGATCGACAGCACGAACGATACGCCGAACGCGCCGTATGCGACGATGACGGTGGAAACGTGGATGCCGAGCCAGCTGCTGCGAAGCGCGGGCATCAGATTGCGGATGCTGTCGACGCCGCTCGCCGCGATCACCTTAAGCTCGTTGAGCTTCTGCACGCCGGCGTACACCGCGAGCAGCAGCGTGACCGGCGAAGCGAACGCGCCGAGCACGGGGAAGCGGAACTTCCGGATGAAAATCAAGCTGACGAGTGCGAGCGCCCAGCTGAACGCGGTGGAGAATTCGTACTGGTTTGCCATCGGCAGACGTCCCATGAGGATCCCGCGCAGCACGATCGAAGCCGTATGGACAAGCAAGGCAAAAAGCTGCACGCGGACGGCAATCGAGCTCAGGGCCGGCTTTTTGACCGCGGCATAGAGGAAGTAAAGAAGCATCGCGACAAAGTACAGCGCGAGCGTCACGACGAACAGAATGCTTTCCGCCTGCATCATTTTGCCGCCTCCTTTCCGCCGGAAACGGCGCGGTCAAATTGCTCTTTGAACAGCGGCGCGAGCTTTTTGCTCCTGCCGTTCAGCGTCCACCTGCCGTCGTCTTCGCGCACCGCCCAGACGGTCTCCGGGACCGCATACAGCGCAAGGAACAGCCCGAGTGCGGTAAGGACCGCGCCGACGAGCACGAGCCACGCGAAGGAGTCCTTTTTCACGCGCAGCAGGGTGTAGGATAGCGGCTCGGACAGCGTGATCGTGTACGGATTCAGGTCGATGACGCCGCCGGGGGCGAAGTAGTTTTTGCCGACGTCCATGTGCTGTCCCTGATAGAAGAACAGGATCTGATACGCGGGCTGACCGTTGTGATCCGGCTCGTATGCGTTGAGATAGAGCGACAGCCCCGGCAAAAACGAGATCGTCAGCTCCTCGCCGACGCAGAGGTCGGCGCTTTCGAACGGAACGCCGTCTTCCGCGATCGTTACGCGCACCGCGTCGCCGCATGCGGTCTGATAGAGCTTGTATCCGCACAGAACCGCGGGATGGTTGACGCTCGACGTGCCGCTCTGCGATTTGCCGGTTTCGGCGTTTCCGACCGTCAGCGTCGTAACGTACTGCTCGACAAAGCCGGTCTCGTTTCGCTCGATGCGGAAATCGTCGATCGTCACCTCGCAGGGCGTGCCCTCGATCGGCTTCGTCTGCCCGGGCGTGCCGTATACGGTCGCAGAGAACAGCGTCCTCTGTCCGAGCGCGTAGCCGAGCACGATCAGCACGATCCCGATGTGGCAGATCCACGCGCCCCAGAAGCCGGGACGGTTGCGGTACGCGAATACGACTTCTTTGCCGTCGGCGGTCGTTTTCACCGGGCGGAAAAAGCGCAGGCGCCTGAATACCGGTTCGGGATCGTCGATCTGCGCCGCGGTCACGTCCGGCGGAAGGGCGATCGCCTGTTCGGGCACGGCGGCGCTTTTCGTCTGCCGGATCAGTACACGGACGCGAGAAAGATTGCAGAGCAGAACGGAGAGACAGAGCAGCGCGACGAGTACGATGAACCACCAGCTGTGGAACACGTCGTCGAGTCGGAAGGCGAGGATGAACGCCGCCGTCCGCTCGGAATACGAATCGCGGTACTGCGCAAACTGTTCGCCCTGCGGAACCAGACTTCCGATCACGCATACGGCGGCGACCGCGATCAGCAGGATGATCGCGAACCGCATCGACGCGATAAACTTGTAGATTTTTCTGAGGATCTCCATGGTGATAAGAGAACGGCAAAGGGCGTGCGCCTTGTCGGGCGAACCCTTTGCCGCAGGTCCTGTAGGTCGTTATTCGGCGTTCAGAATCGCCATGCCCTCGCTGATGAGCTGCTCCGCCGTTTCGAGACAGTGTGCCGAAAGCGCGGAGTTGTGCGCGCCCTCGGAGTTCTCAACGTAGCAATAATCGAAGAACCACTGCGCCTTCCGGTAGAGCTCGCGGACCTTGTTGAGCTCGTCCTCGGACATCTTTTCGTCCTGATTCGCGGCGGCAAGCGTCTTCTTGAACTCCATGAGCAGGTTGCCCACGCGCGTCTCCTCCGAAGTGATGCGCGCCTGAATGTTTTTGATGAATCGGATCATCTCTTCAACGCTGTTCACGCCGAAGCTCTTGTGGCAGACGAGGCAGGTCTCAAGCAGCGTTTTGCTTTCCAGCGGGCTCACAAGCGTGTGGCTGTGGTAGACGTTCTGCGTAGCCGGGTTCTGTTCGACCGGCATATGGCAGTCGGCACAGTTCAGCATGCCTGCGTGCTTGCCGAGGAGAACGGTCTCCATTTCGGGATGCTGCACCTTCAGCATCTTCGCGCCGGTGCTTTCCTGCGTCCAGTCGGAAAAGCCGATTTCGGTGTAGTAATCGTAGGTCGCCTCCGGCGTCATGGTTTCGATCGAGGAGTGCGGCATACGCGTTGCCTTGGTCTCCGGATCGAAGTAGTACTCGATGTGGCACTGACCGCAGGCAAGGACGCCGGGATCGATCGCGGTCTTGTTTTCGCCGGTGAGCGCAAGATCAATGTAGCCGTGCGTGACCGTCAGGTTTTCCTTGGGCTGCGTGCCGTTGCCGGGGTTATTGCCGTGGCAGGTGTAGCAGCTGACCGTTTCGCCGTTGCTGCCGGTGATCGCGGCATAGACCTCGTCGAACGGGCGGGAGTAGACCTCGTCGCTGTTGTCGTTCACGAGCTTGGTGAAGTTCGGCGTCTTGCAGGTCAGGCAGTTCGCCATGCCGTGCGGGCGCTTGGTCTTCGCGACGTCCTCAAGCGTGTAGGAATGTCCGCGCGCGCTGCCGTAGTCCTTTGCGAAGCCGTAACCCTCGTAGATCTCCACAAGGTACGGATCCAGCTCCAGATAATCGACGACGTCGCTGTTTTCGGCGTTTTTGCCCATCGAAACGACGATGTCGGGATAGATCGCTTTCCAGTCGTTCGCACGGATCGTGCCGTCCGCCGACGTGGCATTCGGCGCTTCGACCTGCTTGTACGCGATATCCTCGCGCGAAAGCGGCGCGGACTTGTACTTCACGTCGTGTCCGCCGACAATGCCGACGAGGAACAGAACGGCGACGATGACGACGACCGCTCCGATGATGAGTTTCGCGGCTTGATTGCGTTTTTCCATAGCTTATGCCTCCTTCCGTGCGGCGGGGCAGGGCGGCGTGATGACGCCGACCGGACATTTCTCCGCGCACTTGCCGCACTGGGTGCAGTTTTCATAGGTGACGCGCGCAAGGTTGCCGTCCATATGGATCGCGTCGAACGCGCACTGCCGCGTGCACAGCGTACAGCCGATGCAGCCCGCGGAGCAGACCTTTTTGACCTGCGGTCCCTTGTCGCGGTTCATGCACTGTACCGCGACGAACTTGCTTTCCGGCACGAGCTCGATGAGTCCCTTCGGGCAGGTCTTGACGCACAGTCCGCACGCGACGCACAGCTTGCGGTTGACGACCGCGACGCCGTCGACGAGCTTGATCGCGCCCTGCGGGCAGACGCTCACGCACGAGCCGAGACCCAGACAGCCGTAATCGCAGTTCTTCAGGTTGACGCCGCCGAGCACGGCCGAACGGCAGTCGTTGATGCCGACGTAGTTGCCCTGCAGGCCGGACGCTTCGCAGGTGCCCTTGCAGCGGACGAACGCGACCTGGCGTTCGAGGATCTCCGCGTCGGTGCCCATGATGCCGCCGATCTTTTCGGCGACCGGACCGCCGCCCACGGGACAGACGTTGACCGGCGCGTCGCCCGCGACGATCGCCGCGGCCGCTGCGTCGCAGCCCGCAAAGCCGCACGCGCCGCAGTTGTTGCCGGGCAGACATTCGCGGACTTCCGCTTCACGATCATCGACCGGGACATGGAACTTTTTGCCCGTAAACACGAGCCCCGCGCCGACGACGATGCCGATGGCGGTGATCACAAGCGTGGTGATCAGGATAATCATAGGCGCGCTCATTGTCCGACCCCCTTCAAAGCGGTTTCGATCACCGGCTGAAGCTCCGAGAAGCCCATAAACGCGATGGACATCAGCGCCGCGGCGAGCATGACGATCGGTGCGCCGCGCACGGGACGCGGGATGTCCTCTTCGACCACGCGCGAACGGATGCCCGCGAGAAGCACGATCGCGATCGTGTAGCCGACCGCCGTGCCGAAGCCGGAGAATACGCTTTCGATGAAGTTGTAACCGAACTTGTCGATGTTGTCGATCGCGATACCGAGTACCGCGCAGTTGGTGGTGATCAGCGGCAGATAGATGCCGAGCGCTTTATAGACGGAGGGAGACTTCTTTTTGAGGAACATCTCCACGATCTGCACGAGCGCCGCGATGACCAGGATGAAGATGATCATCTTCATGAAGTCGAGACCGAGCGGATGCAGGACCAGACTGTAAAGCGCGCTTGCGACCGCGGAGGCGATGGTCATGACGAAGATGACCGCCGCGCCCAGCGAAGCTGACGCCTTGATTCTCTGGGAAACGCCGAGGAACGAGCAGATTCCGAGGAACTGATTGAGAACGACGTTCGAAATCAGCGCGTTCAGAATGACGATCAGGATCAAGCGGATCATTTCGTTTCCTCCTTTCCTTCTTCACAGCGCATGGCGCAGGTTGCACAGCAGCCGTCGCAGCCGTCCGATTCGACGAGCTGGCGTTGGCGCGTCTTGATGCCGATCGCGTTCATGATGATAATGAACAGCGCGATGACGAGGAACGCACCCGGCGGCTGGATCATGATGCCGACCGCGTATTCCTGCGGGAAGACCGTGAGACCGAACACCGTGCCGGTGCCCAAAAGCTCACGCACAAAGCCCGCGAGCGTCAGGGCGACGGTGAAGCCGAGGCCCATGCCGATGCCGTCCATGACGGACAGCCCGGGCGTATGCTTGTTCGCGTACGCTTCGGCGCGGCCCAGAATGATGCAGTTCACGACGATCAGGTCGATGTAGGTGCCGAGCGCCTCGTCGACGGAGGGTAGGTACGCCTTGATCAGCAGCTTGACGACCGTAACGAGCGAAGCGACGATGACGATGTAGGCGGGAAGCCGGACCTCGTCGGGGATGACGTTGCGCATCACGGAGATCAGGAAGTTGGACAGGATCAGAACCGCCAGCGTCGAGAGGCCCATGCTGACGCCGTTGATCGCCGCGGTCGAGACCGCCAGCGTCGGGCACATGCCGAGCATCAGGACGAGCGTCGGGTTCTCCTTGATGAGGCCGTTATACAGCCGTTCGACGTATTTATTCTTCATATCAGTTGCCTCCCTCCATGATCACGTTTTGGAAGAAGTCGAGCCCCGCGTTCACCGCGTTCAGAACCGCCTTCGATGTGACGGTCGCGCCGGACATGACGTCGACGCCGTCCGTTGCGGTCTGACCGATGAACTGATCCTTGAACGCAGGTTCATCCGCCTTCGAGCCCTTGCCGGGCGTTTCGTTCAGCTCGATGAACGCGATCCGGATGATCGATCCGTCGGGACGAACGCCGAGCGCGAGCTTGATCGGCGGGTTATAGGCGTTGCGGTTGGTGATCGCGAACACATAGCCCACGGTATTGCCGTTTGCATCCACCGCCTCGAGCGCTTCGTCGACCGTCGTGGTGCCGAACTGTCCGCCGCCGTAGGTGCCGCCCGCCATCGCTTCGATCATTTCCTGTGCGGAAGCGATCTCCTTAAAGTCCGCCGCGTCTTCACACACGATCGTGTACGATTCGCGCTTCTTTGCAAGCTCGTTCGCTTCGATCGGATCCTTCGTCATGGAGAATACGCCGGAGAGCGCAACGCCCGCGAGCGCCGCGATCAGCGTCAGCGCGATGACCGGCTTCGGAATGCGCTTGAAGAGCGGGGGCTTTACCGTGCCTTCCGCCTTCTGGATCGCGGACTTGCGGTACGCATAGGGCTTCGGAATGATGTAGAGATCGATGAGCGGCGTGAACAGGTTCGCGATGATGATCGAATAGCTGAACGAGTCGGCGCTCTTTCCGAGAATGCGGAACAGCGCGCCGAGCACGCCGATGAGGCAGCCGTAAACGAACTGTCCGAGACGGCTCACCGGAGAGGTGGTGTAGTCGGTCGCCATGAAGAACGCGCCCATCACCACGCCGCCGCTGCACAGATGCGCGGCGAGGAACTTCGGATCGAATCCGTGTCCGCCGAACAGCGCGAGGCAGAGCGTAAAGCCGCCGAGCACCGAGAAGCAGATCTCGCCGTGGATGATGTCCAGTCCCCACAGCACAAGACCGCCGACGAGCAGCGCAACGATCGAGCTGCCGATGACGCCGCCTGCGGTGCCGAGGAACATATCGGTGACGTTGACCATGCTGCCCGCTTTGATCAGCGCAACGGGCGTCGCGCTCGAAAGTGCGTCCACGCCGGGGTAGTTGGTCATGCCGTTAGAAAATGACAGGAGCAGGAAGCAGCGTGCCGCAAGCGCGGGGTTGATGAAGTTTCTGCCGAGACCGCCGAAGCAGCACTTGACGACGAGGATCGCAAATACCGAACCGATGATCGGAAGCGCGACCGGCGTGTTCGGCGACAGGCACAGCGCAAGCAGCATGCCGGTGACGGCTGCGCTGCCGTCCCAGATCGTGATTTTGCGTCGTGTGACGAGGCAGAACAGAAGCTCGGTGAGTATCGCGGAGCCGATCGAGGCAAGGATGATCCAAAGCGCGTTCAAGCTCTGATACCTCACCCAGTGCACGATGACGCCGATCACCGCCGCGGGCATCAGCGAGATCAGAACGACCATCATGATGAACGGCGTCGTCCAGCGGTCGCGTACGTGCGGGCCGGCGGAAAGATTCAGTCTCTGATTCATTTCTTACCTCCCTGTGCCGCACGCTTGCGTGCCATGATCTCTGCCTTGGTTTGCTTGAACGTCTGGGTCAGCGGGCGCTTCGCCGGACAGATATAGGTGCAGGAGCCGCAGGAGATGCAGTCCAGACCGCAGAGCTTTTTCTCGTAGCGCTCGAAGTCGCCCGCCGCGACGGCGTCTGCCATCATCTGCGGCATCAGCCCGTTCGGGCAGACCGTGGTGCAGCGTCCGCAATGCAGGCAGGCGGTCATCTTCTTCTCGGCGGCTTCGACGGGATCCTCCGTCAGCACGGTGATCGCATTGGTCGTCTTGGTGATCGGGACCTCGGTCGAAGAGACCGCGATGCCCATCATCGGACCGCCCGAGATGATCTTCTTCGCTTCGACGCCTTCTTTGATCCCGCCCGCGGCTTCGATGAGCTCAGCAAAGCTCGTGCCGTCGCGCGCGATGAAGTTGCTGGGTTCTTTGACCGCTTCGCCGGTGACCGTCATCACATGGCGGAACAGCGGCTCGCGAAGCAGGACCGCGCGGCCGATTGCGAAGATCGTGCCGATGTTGTCGACGATGCAGCCCACGTCCGCGGGCAGTTTGGTGATCGGATAGTCGACGCCGGCGATCACCTTAATGAGACTGCGCTCGCCGCCCTGCGGGTACTTCGTGCGAAGACCGAGCACGCGGATGCGCTTGTGTCCCGCGGCCGCCTTCTGCATGGCGGCGATCGCTTCGGGCTTGTTGTTTTCGATCGCGATCACGCCCTGCGCATTCGGGAACAGCTTGAGAACGATCTCCATGCCCTCGACGATGTCCTTTGCATAGCCGCGCATGAGCTGATCGTTGCAGGTGATGTACGGCTCGCACTCGGCGCCGTTTGCGATCAGGTACCGGATCGCCAGCGGATCCTTCGGCGCAAGTTTCACATGCGTCGGGAAGCCCGCGCCGCCGAGACCGATGATGCCCGCATCCGCAACGCGGCGCAGGATCTCCCCGTTGGCGATGCCGTCGATGTCCTCGCGCGTGCCGAACGTGCCGGTTTCGGTGTACTGTCCGTCGTTGTCCACCACGATGCACTCCTGCATGGCGCCGGAGATCGTGCGGCGTTTTTCGACCGCTTTCACCGTGCCGGAACAGGAACAGATGACGTTGGCGGAGACGAAGCCGTCCGCTTCCGCAATGCGCTGTCCGACCAGGACCGGATCGCCTTTTTTGACGATCGCCTTCGCCGGTTTTCCGATGTGCTGTGCAAGCGGGAAGACCATTTCTCCTTTTGCGTCAAAGACGCGCAGCGCCGCTTTCCGACTGAGATCCTTGTGCTCTTTCGGATGCACGCCGCCGCGGAACGTGTCTCTCACGATTGAAACCCCTCCTTTAATCGATTTGCGTTCTGCGCCGACCGATGTCGATTCGGCGCATACGCACACACACTATTAGATTAACAGAAAACCCGCCGTTTGTAAACAGGAAAAGTCGTCCCGAACGCATCTTCCGCACACGAAAAAAACGCCTCCGGCATTTCGGAAGCGTTTGGCTGCGTTCTTTTGAAAAGACTTATCCGCGCCTGAGGAGTTTTTTCAGAAACGGCGCGATCCCGAGCTTTTCCGCGACCGCTTTCAGACCTCTTTTGATATGGAACCAGACGAAGCGCAGCGGATAGATGAAGTTCCAGAAACGGACGTAGAACCGGTATCCGGATTCCGTCACGGCATGGTTCCTTCCCCTGCGGGTAAAACCGGTCAGAACGCCGAGGATCTGTTCGTCGGAGACGTGTTCCAACGAATAGGTGTTGTCCCCGCGGATCCGGTAAAACCCGTCCCCGACGGCGATCACGCGGTGCAGCACATACTGTTCGCCGCGTTTATAGAGCGCGACGTCATCTTTTTGAAGCCGCGCCGAAGGGACCTCGACGATCACCAGGTCCCGGTTTTCGCGCAGCATGGGCTTCATGCTGCGGCCTTTGATTTTGTAAACAAGCCGGCCGTCTTTTTCCAGCAGGTCTTCAAAGCGGTTCATTCCTCGAGCGCGCCGATGCTTCGCAGCGTGTTTAGGATCTCTTCGACATCGGCGGCGATCGTTTCGCGCGGCGCGTCGTAGCGGCGGCACATGGCGTCCGTGATCGCTTCCGCCGTGGTCCCCTCCCTGAGACAGTTCACGATGAACGCGGCGGTCTTGTTGCTTTTCACGATGCCGTTGAACGCCTGATGTCCCAGCGGGACCAGAAACTGGGCGTCTTCAACGTCCTGTACGATAAAGTCGGATTTCAGCTTCATATTTACCTCCTCAACAGACGGAGCCGTCCCCGTCCGGTTCTTCGACATTTGCTTTTTGATCGATCAGCCGTTTCAAAAAGTCCAGCGCGATCAATTCGTGTGACTCTCTGCAATGCACATCCGTCCAGGGGCAGGAGGCGAAGCCGGTGCATTCGGGCAAAAACGGACACTTGCGGCACTTTTCCCGGATACGGTCCGAACGGCAGAACTCCGCTTTTCTTGCTTCGTCGGTCACCCCGTGAAAGATGTCTCCGAACCGCCCGTTCGGCGGGCAGTGCTCGCAGGAATACAGACTGCCGTCCGGCTCAATGACGCTGCAGCCGCCGTCCGCCATGCAGCGGTTTGCCTTGAATTTCAGGGACGGCGCGCCGAAGGGCTGCGACCGGAAGCCGGCGGCTTCGATCAGCGGTCGCGCCGCAACGACCTTCTTCCAGAAATCGAGATCGCCGTCGCTTGCCCGGACGTCCATCAGCGGGCTGAAATAAACGCTGACGTTGTCCTTGTGCGCGACGTGCTCTTTGAGATCGTCCATAAACTTCGGGATCCCGTCCCAGTTGCCGTCGTCGACGTTGCAGCGGAGGGAGACGTGAATGCCTGCCTCGGACAGACGGCTCAGCGCGTCCATCACGAAATGATACTGGTCGGCGTCGGCATAGTAATGCTTTCGCGCGATATAGTCCGGTTCCGCGCCGTCCATGGAGATCTGCACATGCCTGACGTTCCAGCAAGCCGTCATCTTTTCAATGATCGCAGGCGTGATCAGACTGCCGTTTGAAATGACGGAGGATCTGAACGGCACGCCCGCTTCGCGGAGCGCGTCGGAGACGCGATCGATGATATCCGGACACAAAAGCGGTTCGCCGCCGAACCACTTGAGCGTGATCGTTCCTTCGGCGCGGGTTTCCAGGATGTACCGGATCGTCCGTTCCACGGTTTCCGGCGTCATCTTCGTCTGTTTGCGACCCTCTTCATAGCAGTAGACACAGCGCGCGTTGCAGGCGAGCGTCGGCAGAATGACGTAACTCGGGACGCCGTTTTTCTGCCCGAACAGACGCATCATCTTAGAAACGGATCCGTAATAGGCGCATTCGTCCCGATCCTCGGGCACGAGGAACATCGCCTCGATCAGCGGATCGAAGCCATCTCCGGCGCGTGCGGCGCGGGGAAGCTCCGCCTCGACGAGCTGCTTGGTCAGCAGATGGAACGCGTAATGCTTTTCGTGATGCGTCAGGGGAAGAACAAACTGCGACGGAACATAAAAAACGCCGGGATGCGGCTTTTGCGGTAAAATCAACCGAGCGAGCGCGGCATCCGGCTTGCAGATTTCATTCATGATCATAGGGAGATTCGGCGTTTTGACCGGACCGGATGATACAATCTCCGATCAGTCGTCGCCCCAGGTGCACTCTTCGTCCGTCTGCGTGGGGCAGGAAGCGGTGATCACGTCGCCGAGGAGCGTGATGACTTCCATCGTGGGCTTTTCGTATTCCTTCATATCTTTACCTCCGTCAATAACGGGACCGTTCAAATCCATCCGAAAAAAACGGACCGGATACTGTTTCTTGATATACTATACCAACAACCTGTTTTTTTGTCAATCGTTTTGTCTGAATTTAACAGAAAAGACGCAAATACGACCGGATCAACCGGCATGTTTGCCGTACTGCGCGGCAAACCGTTTCAAACGCGCGGCGGCTTCCGCAAGAACCGGCTCCGGATGCGTGTACGCGATCCGAACATACCCGGGACAAAGGAACGCGCTGCCCGGCGTCAGCGCAACGCCTTCCTCGGAAAGCAGCGCGCGGCAGAACGCGGCGTCGTCCGGCTCGATCCCGCGGACGTCAGCCCAGAGATAGAACGCGCCGTCGCTTCGTTCCGTGCGGACGCCGGGGATATCCTTCAGCAGCGGGAACAGCAGGTCGCGCCTTTTGCGGAACGCCTCGCGCAGGCGGAGGGAGAACGCTTCGTCGTCCTCGAGCGCCGCTTTTGCCGCGCGCTCCGACAGCGAACACGGACAGCCGACCGCGTGGCTCAGATATCCCGCGATCGCCGAAGCGGCGGGTTCCGGCGCGACCGCCCAGCCGAGCCGCAGCCCCGCCATGGCAAAGGATTTCGACGCGCTGTCGACCAGGATCAGCCGCTCGCGCGCGTCGGGAAAATCATAAAGACTTACAAACGGCACATCGTAGACGAACGCGCCGTACACCTCGTCCGCAATGAGATAAAGGTCGTGCGCCCTGCAGAAACCGACGATTTCCGCAAGTTCGTCCTTGGCGTATACGGTTCCGGTCGGGTTGACCGGATTGTTGAACAGGATCGCCTTTGTGCGGTCCGTCGCCGCCCGTTCAAGCGCGGCGCGGGAGACCGTGAACCGGTTTTCGGGATCGCCGAAAACGCAGACCGGATTCGCGCCCGCAAGGCGGATCATCTCCGGGTAGCTTGTATAGCACGGCGTCGGCAGCAGCACGTCGTCGCCGGGACCGCAGAGACAGGCAACCGCGGCGGACAGCAGCGGCTTTGCACCTGCGGAGAGCAGGATTTCGCCTTCGGCCCGTCCCGTGCGGCGCCGCACGGCGTCCTTAACGTCGGCGGAGCCGGTTGCAGCGATATAGCCGGTGCGGTTTTCCGACAGAGCACGGCGGATCGCTTCTTTTCCGGGCTCCGGCATGGGAAGGTCGACCTGCCCGGCGGTCAGATTGATGACGTCGCATCCGGACGCGATCAGCGCGCGCGCCTCCCTGTCCAGAGACATGGTGATCGAAGGGGAAACGGTACGGCTCAACGGTTTCATGCTTTCTTTCGCGCCTCCCACCGGTCAATGAGCAGAACGGCGGTCACGTCGCCCGCCACGTTCAAAGAGGTATATGCCATATCCAGAAGCCGGTAGACGCCCGCATACATGCCGAGGAACAGTCCGAGATCCGGCATGCCCAATAGACTCAGATAGGTCGCGCCGAGTACGATGCCGCCGCCCGGAACGCCCGGCGCCGCCATGTTCAGCGCTTCGGCAAGCGCCAGCATCAGCAGAAACAGCCCGACGGAAACGGGGCGGCCGGTCATCTGCGCGGTGAACAGCGCGAGCAGGCAGAAGGATACCGCGCCGCCGCACATATGCACGGTGCAGCCGAGCGGCGCGACCACGCCGGTGACGGTTTCTTTGGCGTTAAACTCTTCACGGCATGTGCGCAGCGTTTCCGGCAGCGTGGCGGCGGAGGAGCAGGTGGACAGCGCGGTCAGAAGCACACGTCCGGTCTTGCGGAAATAGGTGATCGGATCGATCCGGCAGAACAGCCACAGCGGCAGGACCATGACGAGCAGGAACACAAGGATACATCCGCCCCAGGCGTACAGCACATAGGACAGCGCCCCGCCGAGCGCGCCGGCGCCGAAATCGGCGGTGCATTTGCCCATCAGCGTAAATACACCGAGCGGCGTCAGCCAAAGGATGCAGGAGAGCATCCGGGAAAAGACGGTCTCCAGCTCGTCCATGAGTCCGCACAGCTTCTGCGCATCGACCTTTTGTGCGATCGCGCCCATGAAGAACGCAAACAGGATGCTCGGCAGCATTGCGCCGCCGCTCAGGGAAGCAAAGATGTTCGGCGAAAAGACCGATTCCAGGAATCCGTTCAGCGAGAGGTCGGCGACTGTGCCGGACCACGGCTCGCCGGAGGTCAGGACAAAGTCCTTTCCGGGCGCAAGCGGCAAATAAACCGCGCTGCACAGCAGAAACGACGCCGTAAAGAGAACGACGAACAGCAGGATCGTTTTGAGAAGCGTTCGGGATGCGCTTTTTATGCCGCGCGCCGCCGCGTTGAAGACCGTGCAGAACAGGATCGGCAGCGCCATCAGCTTCAGAAGGTTGATGTAGATCGTGCCGATAAAGCCGATGTATGTGAACAGTCCGGGCCACAGAAGCCCGAGCGCAGCGCCTGCGGCGAAGCAGGCGAGCGTGATCCAGGACAGCAGATGCGATTGGTTCTTTACGGGCGTTCTCTCTTCCATACATTTTATTATATTGTTTTGCCGGTGAAAAGTCAATCAACCCTTGCCCGGGCGCCGGTCCCTTGACGGAAATTCGGGCGGGTTTTATAATAAAACAAACGCGGAAAGGAAAAACGACGTGGAATTCAGGCACTTCCGGGAAGAAGATTATCAGGCGGTCTGCGATTTTCTGATCGCGCTGAACGAGCCGGACCGCAGCCATATCAACTGGAACTGGGCGAGGTTCGAATGGATGTACGAGCATCCGGAATTCGATAAAAGCGAAAAATCCGCCATCGGTCTGTGGACGGACGGCGAACGCGTCGTCGGCGCGGCGATCTACGATATGTATTTCGGCGAGGCGTTCTGCGCCGCGCTTCCGGAATACGCGTCCCTTTTTCCGGAAATCCTCGCATACGCATACGATGCGCTGAAGGACGAAAACGGGCTTGCGGTTGCGCTCTGCGACGAAAACGCGGCGGAGATCGAAGCGGCGCGAAAGCAGGGATTCGTGCCGACGGAGCAGTCGGAAACGATGATGGAAACGGATCTCGGGCGGGATTTCGCGTCCGTGTTTCCGGAAGGGCTGCATGCCGAATCGCCGGATCCGGTCAAGGACGCATATGCGATTCAATGGTTATTCTGGCAGGGATTCGATCACGGCGGGGACAGAGCGGAATTCGAAAGGACGGAGCGGATCGTTCCGCAGATCCGCCGGCATTTTCTTCCGGAGCTCGGCGTGGCGGCCGTCAACCGCAGCGGAGAACCCGTCGCCATCTGCTGCCTGTGGCACGATGAGCGTACCGACTACGCTTACACGGAACCGGTCTGCACGATTCCGGCGTACCGCGGAAGAGGCGCGGGGCGGGCGGTCGTATACGAAGCGCTGAATCGCGTGAAAGCGCGCGGCGCAAAGAAGGCGTATGTGATCTCGGACGAGCCGTTTTATGAAAAGCTCGGTTTTCAAAGATGCCGACGCTACACGTTTTATCGGAAACGATAAGGTCCGTATCAAAAAAAGCCCGCGGTGCGTTCCGCGGGCTTTTGCGGTTTTCGGATCAGACGATCGTTTCGATGCGAAGCACGTTCGTGTTGCCGCTTGCACCGGTCGTGTCGCCGCCGGTCATGACCACCGTGGTGCCGGGGGCAAGGTTCAGCGTCGCCTTTGCGCAGCGCGCCGCGTAGTAATAGAGAACCTCCATGCTCGGGAACTGCTCGGTCAGCACCGGCACGACACCCCACGACAGGGCGAGCTTGTACCATGCGACCTTGTTCGTTGCAAGGCCGAGGATCGTGATCGGCGCGCGGAAGCGGGAGACCATGCGCACCGTGAGACCGCTCAGCGAGGTCACGACGATCGCGCTGGCGTTCAAATCGATCGCCATCGTGCACGCGGCGTGCGAGATCGCGTCCACACGGTTGTGAATGGCGAAGCTCTGCGCCTCGAACTGCCCCTTATAGTCGATGTGGCGCTCGGTCTCCTCGGCGATCTCGCCCATGGTGCGGACCGATTCGACCGGATATCTGCCCGCCGCGGACTCGCCGGAGAGCATGATCGCGCTCGTTCCGTCGTAGACCGCGTTCGCAACGTCGCTGATCTCGGCGCGCGTCGGGCGCGGGTTCGAGATCATGCTTTCGAGCATCTCGGTCGCGGTGATGACGCGCTTGCCGAGCAGGCGGCACTTGGTGATCAGATGCTTCTGGATCGCGGGCAGCTCGGTGAAGGGGACCTCCACGCCGAGGTCGCCGCGCGCGACCATGACGCCCTCGCAGCAGGAGCAGATCTCGTCGATGTTGTCCACGCCGTGGCGGTTCTCGATCTTTGCGATGACATCGATGTATTCGCCGCCGTTCTCCTTCAAAAAGGTCTTGAGATCGATGAGGTCCTGCTTGCAGGATACGAACGACGCCGCGACGAACTCCACGCCGTTTTTGATGCCGAACAGCAGGTCGGACTTGTCCTGCTCGCTGAGGTACTTCTGCCGCATGACCTTGCCGGGGAAGCTCATGCTCTTGCGGTCGGACAGTACGCCGCCGGTGATGACGCGGCACCGTGCCTCGTCGCCCTCGAGCGCTTCGACTTCAAAGATGACCAGCCCGTTGTTGACGAGGATGCGGTCGCCCACGGACAGATCGTCCACGAGCCCCGCGTAGCTGACCGAAACGATCTCCTCGTTGCCGACGAGTTCGCGCGTGGTAAAGGTGAACGTGTCGCCGTCGTGCAGCGTGATCTTTCTGTTTTCAAACGTCCTGATCCGGTACTCCGGTCCCTTGGTGTCCAGCATGATCGGGATCGGCAGGTTCAGCTCCTCGCGCACCGCTTTGATCATGTCGATCCTTCTCTGGTGCTCCTCGTGCGTACCGTGCGAGAAATTCAGCCGCGCGACGTTCAGCCCCGCAAGGCACATCGCACGGAAGACCTCCGGCGTGTCGCTCGCCGGTCCGATGGTACATACGATCTTCGTCTTTCTCATAACCGTGATCCTTTCGTTTTCTGTCTATTTTATTTTACATCATTCGCCCGCCGAACGCAAGAAAAAAGGTCGCGGCACAGCACTTTTGCGCGAACGCCCGTGCAGCGAAAAGATGTGCCGGACGTCGATCGGACCGCAGCGAAGCAACGATCGAGGAAACGGCGCCGCCGCATTCAACAGAGGCGCAGGATGATCCCGTGCATAAAAAGCACCCCGGACGGAGCCGGGGTGCTGTGTTGTGATGATCAATAGAGCTTTGCGCCTGCCGGGATGTGCGGATCGAGCTGCAGGAGGTTCAGCCGTTCTTCACCGTTTTCCTTGTGGATCGCGGAGAGCAGCATCCCGCAGGACTCGATGCCCATCATGGGACGCGGCGGGAGATTCGTGATCGCCACGCAGGTCTTGCCGATCAGCTGTTCCGGCTCGTAGAAGGCGTGAATGCCGGACAGGATCGTGCGCGGCGTCTCCGTACCGTCGTCCAGCGTGAACTTCAGGAGCTTCTTGGACTTCGGCACTGCTTCGCAGGCAAGAACCTTGACCGCGCGGAAATCGGACTTACTGAAGGTCTCAAAATCCACAAAATCCTTGAACAGCGGTTCGATCTCCACATTGGAAAAGTCGATCGTCGCTTCGGCGGGAGCCGTTTTTTCCGCTTCCTGCGCTGCCTTGCATGCCTCCTGAGAGGGGCAGGTAAAGCAGGCGCATTCAAAATCTGCGGGCGTCTCCTGCGCCTTTTCCTTCTTCTGTCCGATCGGCTTCATCGTGGGGAAGAGCAGGATATCGCGGATGGTCGGCGCGTCGGTAAGCAGCATGCACAGACGGTCGATGCCGATGCCGATGCCGCCCGTGGGGGGCATGCCGTATTCCATCGCGAGCATGAAGTCCTCGTCGATCTGCATCGCTTCGTCGTCGCCCTTCTGACGTTCCTTCGCCTGCTGCACAAAGCGCGCGCGCTGGTCGATCGGATCGTTCAGCTCGGTATAGGCGTTGGCATATTCGTGTCCGCAGACGAACAGCTCAAAGCGGTCCACGATGTCCCTGCTGCCTGTCTTCAGCTTGGTCAGCGGCGAGTTTTCGATCGGGTAGTCGGTGATGAACGTCGGCTGGATCAGCTTGCTCTCGACAAACGCGTCGAACAGCTCCGCAAGGACCTTGCCCTTCGTCGATTCGGGATCCTTAAGCTCGACGCCGAGCTCCTTTGCGATCGCCCGGGCGTCCTCGTCGCTTGCGCAGGCATAAATATCCTTTCCGGTATATTCTTTGACTGCGTCGTTCATGGTCAGACGGCGGAACGGCGGCGTCAGATCGACGTCCTGTCCCTGATAGGTGATCTTCATCGTGCCGTTGACAAGCTCCGAGCAGCGGGAAAAGATCTGCTCGGCGAGCGTCATCATGCCGCGCAGGTCGGTGTATGCCTGATAGACCTCGATCGTGGTAAACTCCGGGTTGTGCGTGGCGTCCATGCCCTCGTTGCGGAACAGACGGCCGATCTCATACACGCGCTCCAGACCGCCGACGATGCACATTTTAAGGTGCAGTTCGGTCGCAATGCGCATATACATGTCGATGTCAAGCGTGTTGTGATGCGTGACGAACGGACGGGCGGATGCGCCGGAGGCGACCGTGTTCAGCACGGGCGTTTCGACCTCCATAAAGCCCTCATCGTTGAGGTAACGGCGGATCTCCGCAATGATCGCGCTGCGCTTTTTGAACGTTTCGCGCACGCCTGCGTTCATGAACAGGTCCACGAACCGCTGACGGTAGCGAAGCTCGGGGTCCTTGAGCCCGTGGAACTTCTCGGGCAGCGGACGCAGCGACTTCGACAGAAGCGTGATCCCGGTCGCATGGACGGAGATCTCGCCGGTGCGCGTCTTGAACACAAAGCCCCTGACGCCGACGATGTCGCCGATGTCATACGCTTTGAAATCGGCGTACGCTTCTTCTCCGACGTCGTCCCGCTTCACATAAAACTGGATATCGCCCGCGCCGTCCAGAAGGTGCGCGAAGCTCGCCTTGCCCATAATGCGTTTGGACATCATGCGTCCGGCAATGCTGACTTCTTTTCCTTCCAAAGCGTCGTACTGCGCCACGATATCTGCGCTGTGATGCGTTTGCGGGTAGGTGATGACCGCGAACGGATCCTTGCCCGCCTCGCGCAGTGCGGACAGCTTGTCCCTGCGAATCTGAAGAAGCTCGGAAAGCTGTTCTTCGCTGAGCTCGGCCGTCTCCTGCGGAATGATCGTTTCTTCCATATATTATACTCCGGTTCAGTTGATGGAAATGATTTCGAGATGAATGATGCCGCCGGGGGTGGTGACCGGAACGACGTCGCCGAGCGTGTGACCGAACAGTGCGCCGCCGATCGGGGACTCGTTGCTGATCTTGCCGGCAACCGGATCCGCCGCCATCGAGCCGACGATCTCCAGATGCACCTCCGCGCCGGTCGCCGTGTTCTTGACGGTTACTTTGGAGCCGATGCCGACCTTGTCGCCGGACATTGCCGAGCGCTCGATGATCTGCGCGGTACGCAGCTCCTCCTCGAGCAGCGCGATGTCATGCTCGTTCTTGGACTGTTCGTCCTTCGCGGCGTCGTATTCTGCGTTTTCGGAGAGGTCGCCGAAACCGCGGGCAATTTTCAGCATCTCCGCAATCTCAAGGGTGCGGGTCGATTTCAAATACTCCAGATGTGCCTTGCGTTTTTCATAATCTTCGCGAGTCATCAGATGTCCTGCCATAGTTCTTCTCCTTTGGTCCATATTGGGAATTATATTATTATATAGTACTGTTTTTGAGACTGTCAAGCAAAAACTCCCGGATTTCCGCAGCGTTTTTTGCTTCGTTCAGGCGCGTCCGCAGCGCGGAAGCGCCGCGGATCCCGTGCAGGTACCGGGGAAGATGCTTCCTCAGTTCCACGAGACCGTGCGGACCTTTCTGCGCCTCAATGCGCTCGGCGTGCCGGATCGCGATCGCGAGCCGCTCGGCCGGTGTCGGCGCCGCATACGGCTTGCCCTCGATCGCTGCTTTGACTTCCCCGAAAATCCACGGTTGTCCGAGCGCAGCGCGTCCGATCATCACGCCGTCGCAGCCGGTTTCTTTCCGCATGGAAAGCGCGCTTTCGCCGTCCGTGATGTCGCCGTTGCCGATCACGGGAATGCGCACCGACGCCTTGACTGCGCCGATCGCCGCCCGCTCCGCCGTTCCGCGGTACTGCTGTATGCGCGTGCGCGGGTGCAGACAGAGCGCGTCCGCGCCGCTGTCCTCCAGGATCTTTGCAAACGAAACGCAGGTGTCGTCGTCCCAGCCCCTGCGGAACTTGACGGTCACCGGGACGGGGGAGACCTTTTTCACCGCCTCCGTGACCTGCCCGGCAAGCAGCGGCGTGCGCATCAGCGCGCTGCCGTCGCCGTTCGATACGATCTTCTGCGCAGGGCAGCCCATATTGAGATCGATGCAGAAAAGATGCGGACCGAGCCGGTCCGAAACGATCTTCACCGCGTCCGCCATGAGTTTCGGCTCGTGCCCGAACAGCTGCACGCCGACCGCCGTTTCATCTTCGCCGAGCGAAAGATACTCGCCGGTTCTGGCGTTGCCGAAGGTCAGTCCTTTGACGCTGATCATTTCGGTAAAGGTCAGATCACAGCCGAAGGACGTACAAAGCGCACGAAACACGGCGTCGGTGTAACCGGCCATCGGCGCAAGCAGAACGGGATGTTCGCAGGGGTATGGATTATTCATTTGCAGGCGCGGGCGTGGCGGTGGGAACGGGCGAGGGCGTCACGATCGGGAGCGGTTCCGCGTTCGGATCGGGCGTCGCCGGAACGTCGAGCTTCGGATTCAGTTCCAGAAGCTCAACGGACTCGATCAGCCAGCGTCCGTCGACCTTGCCGAGATGCAGACGGTATTTGCGCGGCGTCCACTCGGGGATCGACGCGGCGCCGGACTCTGCAGGGACGGTGCCCTTCACGCTTCTGATCTGCTCCACGACGTCCACATAGGTGCTGATATGCCACGGCAGAAGATGCAGGTCTTTGATTTTCAATCTGTATTCATAGGAAGAAACGGCGATGCCGGCATACGGCGCGGCGCACGCTTCGCGTTCCGCGGCGTCGCTCTGAATGCACGCTTCGGTGAAATACACGGCAAGCTCGTTGTCGGGAACGTTTTTCAGCATGTTCTCCGCGCGCATCGTCATGCCTTCGTTGACAAGGATGTAGGCATTGCTGAGGCGCGAACCGGCGATGAAGGAAAGGATGCACAGCGCGCCGATGACGAGAACGGTCAATATCGCCCGCATGAAATAGAAAACGGAGCGGCGAACGGCAGTCACCGCGCGAAGCTGCCTGCGCGCCGCGCGGATCTCCGATGCTTTTCGGATCTGTGCCATAACCGAACCTCCGTACCGTGCATATCATAGAAATGATACAGCTATTATAGCACAGCACGGCCGATTTTTCAACTGCTGCGTCAATCGCGCAAAAAACATGGAAAAAGATGAAAAAAACTATTGACAACGGGAGGATAGAGGAGTAATATAAGCGGCGTTCGAGCTTCGGGGAGCGAAGGAAGGCGCCGAAAAAAACTTGAAAAAAGTGGAAAATAGGTGTTGACAAAGCGAACGAAGTGAGATATACTAACGAAGCTGTCCCGCAAAACGGGGGAGTGAAAAGCACCTTGAAAACTATATAGTGCATCAACAAACAAGCCAAGTCAATTCAGATCGAAAGATCAGGAAAAACGGACGCGAAAGAAACACGACCAAGCGAAAAAAAGAAAGTGAGCAACAGTGCT
>JAFRUN010000012.1 GCA_017438865.1 Clostridia bacterium | reverse complement strand
TTTTTCTCCTGATCCGCCTTCCACTCGTCGATCATCTCGCCGAGCTGCTTCTCATATGCTTTTGTGAGCTTGATGAGCTTCAATCCCATGCGCTTTCCTCCCGATGCCGGATGATTTTGTATATTGTACCACAACACACGCCGCCGTGTCACTACGGTATCGCATAAAACCGGCAGATGTTTCCTATATTTGCATAGTTTGTCCGATTTTGGGGAAATGTGTTGATTCCCGCGTCGGAATCGGCTATAATTAAAAATCATGATTTGTTTCCGACCGGAGTTGCCATGACGGATTATCATATCGGTTCCTACCGTTCGATCGACGCATTTGTAAAGGATAAGCTCGACGCATTTTTCCGCGCCGGGTTCACGTTCGACGCGCTCTTTTCTCTGATGTTCCGCGAAGAGCCGAATATCCTCTACGAACAGAGCGAGGGCTTCCGGATCCGCAGGACGACCTACGGTGAAGCGAAGGCGCATATCCTCCGCCGCGCCGCGGCGCTGAAAGCCGCGCTTTCGGAGCTTCCGGACGACGCCGTCGTCGGGCTGTATCTCGACAACGGGCTTGACTGGATCGAGCTTTTCTGGGCGATCCTTGCCGCGGGCTTCCGTCCGCTTTTGATGAACCTGCGCCTGCCGATGCCCCTGCTTTCCGGCGCGATGCGCATTGCGGACTGCCGCGCGGTCATTGCCGAAAAGGGCGATTTCTCCTGTCCCGTGCTGCGTCCGGATGCGATCCCGGCCTCCGGCGAGCCGATCAAACCGCGTCCGTTCGGCACGGAGCTTTTTGTCATGTCCTCCGGCACGACCGAAAACATCAAGGTCTGCGCGTATTCCGCGGAGGAGTTCTATTATCAGATCCGGGACAGCTACGGCATCATCAAGGAACAGCCGCTCATTAAAAAGCATTATGAGGGCGACCTCAAGCTGTTGACCTTCCTGCCCTTCTATCATGTGTTCGGGCTGATCGCGATGTATATCTGGTTCGCATTCTTCTCGCGCACGTTCGTGCATCTCAGCGACCTTGCCCCGTCGACGATCGTCAACACGATCCGCCGTCACAAGGTCACGCATATTTTCGCCGTGCCGCTTTTCTGGGAAAAGGTTTATGAGCAGGCGAAAAAAGGGATCGCCGACCGCGGCGAAAAGACCGCAAAGAAGTTCGACCGTGCGCTGGCGCTTGCCGAAAAGCTCCCCCGCCCGCTTTCCGCGGCGTTCTCGAAGCTCGCGTTCCGCGAGGTGCGCGAAAACCTGTTCGGCGATTCCGTGCGCTTTATGATCACGGGCGGGAGCTTCCTCGATCCGTCGATCCAGGCGTTTTTCAACGGGATCGGCTACCGGCTTGCAAACGGCTACGGCATGACCGAGATCGGCATCACGTCGGTCGAGCTGTCCGCAAAGCGGAAGTATCTGCGTCTCGGCTGCGTCGGCAAACCCATGCAGAACGTCGAATACCGCATCAACGATTCCGGCGAGCTTACGGTCCGCGGACGCGTGACCGCGAAATATATCCTTTCCGCCGACGGACGCGCGGCGCGCGACGGCTGGTTTTCGACGCGCGACCTTGCGGAATGCGTCGACGGGCACTACCGCATTCTCGGGCGCGCCGACGATCTGATCGTCGGACCGGACGGCGAAAACCTGAACCCGAACGCCGTCGAGCCGCTTTTGAAAACGGACGGCGCGGAGGTCTGCCTGATCCCCGCGAACGACAGCGGCAGACCGGCGACGGTGCTGCTGATCGGCGTGAACCGCATGATCACCGCGGAAGCCGCGGAACAGCTGCGCGGTGCGCTGATCGAAAAGATCGACCGCCTGAACCTGACTTCTGCGATCTCGCGCATCGCGCTCGTCGAGGGACCTCTGCTGAAAGCGGACGAGTTCAAGCTGAACCGCGTCCGTCTGCGCCGCGACTACGCCTCCGGCGCGCTGAAACCGCTCGATCTTTCCGGAAGGACCGATGATGCGGAAGCCGACGCGCTGATGCGCCGTGTGCGCGCGATCGTCGCCGCCGCCGTAAACCGGGAGGAGGACGGGATCGCCCTTGACGCCGATTTCTTCCTCGATCTCGGCGGCACGAGTCTCGATTATTTTGCGATGCTGACGCGGCTCAGGGACGAGTTCGGCGCGGCGTTCCCGCCGGAGGACATGAGTTTCAAGACCGTGCGCGGCATTGCGGACCGCATCCGCGGCGGGAAAGGCGGGACCGCTGCATGATCGCGCTGTTCAACTGGTTTGTGAAGATCACCGGCTGGCCCGCGCAGCTTCTGTGCTTCCGCACGAAGATCCTCTATGAGGACAGGCGCGTGCAGGGGCGGCACATCGACGGGCGTGCGATCATCATCTCGAACCACACGTCGGTCTTCGATTACGCGGTGTATCTGTTCGTGTTCTGGACGCGCACGCTGCGCTTCCAGATGGCGGAGGTGCTGTTTGAAAAACCGCTGCTCGGATGGTTTCTGCGGCTTCTGGGCGGGATCAGAGTCGACCGGAACGCGCACGATTTCGGCTTTCTGCCGAAGTCGCTCTCGATCCTCTCCCGCGGCGGCGTGGTAGGGATCTTCCCGGAAAGCCGTCTGCCGCGTCCCGGCGAGGA
>JAFRUN010000002.1 GCA_017438865.1 Clostridia bacterium | reverse complement strand
CCTTGGTGTTGAGGCGTTTCGAGATGGCCAGCACGTCTTTGGGACATGCACGCACGCAGAGTCCGCAGCTCTTGCATGCGTCTTCGTGAATGGTTACTTTGATCATGGCATTTCCTTTCTTTCCGTATTGGTTTTTCGGGTATGATTAAAGTCCTTCCTTTAGGAACTTATCCCAACTCCGGTGCATATACACGTCGACCGGCTGACGGACGCCGATGTACCGTTCGTCGAGCCCGTGCACCTTTGCGTAGGCGTCGAAATCGTCGAGCACGTTCTTGAGCCCGCAGGTCCCCCACACGGGGATCCCGGTGCGAAGCGAAAGCGCCTTTACAAGCTCGTAGCCCTCCAGCAGGTGCGTGTAATCCGTTTCGCCCGCAAGGTTTCCGTTGTTCACGATGCCGGTGACGGAAAGACGCGATACGAACTGGATCTTTTCGAGCGTCGCGTACGCGCTTTCGAGGTCCGCCGCCGTCGGACGCATCGGGTTCAGAATGAACAGCACATGCAGATTCTCCTTCGGGACGCGTTCAAACTGCGGCTTGTACTGACCGAGCGCCACCGAGCCCACATGATCGCCGCCGATATCGAAAAAAACGCTTCCCTCTCCCGGCGTAAACGCAGAATACACGCGGGCGGAAAGCGAAAGGATCTCGATCTTGTCCAATGCGAACGGAGGCATGATCAGCTCGACGCCGGCGGGCGTCAGAACGTCGCCGCGCTCGCTGGTACGGAAATACGGGTTGATGACGTCGAGGTCGACCAACGTACAGGGTCCGTGCTTCGCGGCGCGGATTGCCATATTCAGCGCAAGCTCGCTTTTCCCGCTGCCGAATGCGCCGAGCAGAACCCAATACTCCTTCATACGCGGTCGTACCTCTCATTAGTTGTCAGACAACCGTTCAAAGGTGTCCGACATCAATGATATTGTACCAAAATGCCGTCAAAAAGTCAATCGGCATTTGTGTATATTTTCTCGGTTCCGGCGCATCTTTTTCCGTGTCCGGAACGTCCCTGCAACCGAACTGCGACATATATGGTATTATAATCAAACAACGGAAAGGAATCACCGCGATGAAACGAATCTTCTGTATGCTTTGCGCCGCGCTGCTGCTGCTTTGCGGCTGCGCAAGAACTTTTGAACCCTCCCCCGCGCCGGCTGCGGACACCGATCCGAAGCCGCTTCCGGATTTTCCGGTCCCCGAAATCGAGGGATATGCGGGCTTTTCCGACGTGCTTTCGGCAAAGCTTATCGACGGCACGGAAAACAAAAACCTTTCGCCGGTCAGCGTGTTCCTTGCGCTTGCAATGGTCGCGGAGGGCGCCGAAGGACAGACGCAGACCGATATGCTGAAGCTCCTGGGCGTAAGCAGTCCCGAAGAGCTGCGCAATATCTGCGGCGCCATACTCGGCTCTCTTTCGATCGATACGGAGGAGAGTACGCTTGCGCTCGCAAACGCGATCTGGCTGGCGGACCGCGGCGGCAAGCTGAACTTCCGCGAAGCATATCTTAAGGAGCTCGCCGAAACCTACCGGTCCGAAGCGAACGCGGTGGATTTCTCCGAAACGAAAACGGCGAAACAGATCGCGGAGTGGATCACGGAGCACACGCACGGCAAGATCAAGATTTCCGAGGATGCAATGCAGTTCGAGCCGGATACGATCGCGGTGCTGATCAATACGATCTATCTGAAGGACGCCTGGCGCGACGAATTCTATGAGGGTGCGAATGAAACGGGCCTGTTCGACGGCACGCAGACCGTGGACTACATGAACCGTAAGGACAACGGTGTGACGATCGTACAGGGCGACGGGTTTTGGCGCTACTCGCTCCCGCTGCTGCGCGTCGGGCGCATGACGTTCGTTCTGCCGGACGAGGGAACGCCGCTTGCTTCCCTTCTCGGCACGCCCGAAAAGCTGCACGCGCTGCTGAACGACGGCGAGGAGCTCCGCGCGAACGTCAGCGTGAAGCTGCCGAAGTTTGCGTTTCAGGACCGCTTCGATCTGAACGACGCGCTTGAAGCGCTCGGCATCGCGGTCGCGTTCTCCGACGAAGCGGACTTCTCCGCCATGTGCGACATCGCCGCAAAGATCTCCCGCGTCATTCAGGAGTCGTATATCGGCGTCGATGAAAAGGGCGTCGAAGCCGCGGCGTATACGATGGTCGTGATGGACGAATGCGCGGCAATGCCGGAGGAGCTGCCGGAGATCGACTTCCATCTCACCCGCCCGTTTCTCTATGTGATCGAATCCTACGACGGCACGGTGCTGTTTCTCGGCACGGTGACCGCGCCCACGCCCGCAAAATAAGCAAGCACGCGAAAGCGGCACGCCGGACGGCGTGCCGCTTTTTGTTTCCGCTTATCTCGAATGCTGCTTGATCGCGCCGGAACGGTAGGCAGCAAGGAGCCGCGTAAGGTCGTCGATGCGTTCGAGGAGCGTTTTGCCGACGTCGGTATCCGCGACGCGTTTGCGTACTGCGGGGGTATAGACGATCTGCTGCGTGCTGTGGATATCCGTTTCGGTGCGGATCGCCTCGTTGACCGTTACGAACGGATCGTGGCACGAGAGGATCATGCACTGCGAGTTATAGATCAGCGTATAGCCCGCGATGCCGGTCGTGGACTGGTACGCCTTCGACATGCCGCCGTCGATGACGAAGATGCGGCCGTTCGCCTTGATCGGGGATTCGCCCTTCTTGATCTTGACCGGCACATGCCCGTTGACGATATGCGAATCGGGATCGCCGGAAAGCCCGAACTCCTCAAGGATTCTGATCGCGAAGTCCTCATGCTCGGCGAGCTTGAAATACGGATTCTTATGCTCCTCGTGCGTGGTCTTGTCGTCGATGAAGTAACGCTCGAACGTGGTCATCTTGTCCTTGCCGAACAGCGGCGAGTTCGTGCCGCACCACAGGTACCAGAAAAAGTCGAGCCCCTGCTCGCGCTCGGGCGTGCCCCATTTGGTGAAGAAGCCCTGCCGCACCAACGCGTCCGCCTTGTCGAACAGCGCCTTGCCCGCGTACTCCTTTCCGTCGATCGTGACGAACGCGAACGTGCCGTCCGGATTGGAGGGGACGCAGCCGTGGAACAGGAGATTCCCGTTGCACACAAGGTACATGCTGCCGTGCGAAAACAGGAACTTCGTATGCTCGCGGATCTTGCCGGAGTGATAGAACGCCGTGCGCAGCTTGTCCATGAGGTCCTCTTCCTCTTCGGTCAGCACATACGGATCACTCGGCAGCACGGTCGGGAAGCGCTTGTCGGCAAGCTCGTATTCGACGCCGTCGATCGTCATCGTGCCGCGCTCGTAGTCCACAAGGTGCAGCATACGGCGGTGCTCCATATGGTATTCCGGGTTCTTCTCAATGATCTGCCCCTCCAGCTTGAACAGGATGATCGCCATCGCCTTGTGCATCTTGGCGATCATCTCGGGATTGTCGTGGTGCGCGTCGCCGACCTCGCGCGGAAGGAACTTCGTGCAGGGATCATCCGCGTACGTTTCCAGCGCGAACTTCAGAAGCGGAGACAGCGAGATGCCGTAGCCGTCCTCGATCGTATCGACGTTGCCGTATTTCAGGGAGTTGATGATCGCGGTCGCGATGAGCGCGCGGTTGCCCGCGGAAGCGCCCATCCACAGGATGTCATGGTTGCCCCACTGGATGTCCACGTTGTGATAGCTCAAAAGCCGGTCCATGATGATGTGCGCGCCGGGACCGCGGTCGTACACGTCGCCCACGATGTGCAGCCGGTCGATGACCAGCCGCTGAATGAGGTCGGAAAGCGCCGTGATCATCGTCTCCGCCTGCTCGGTCTCGATGATCGAGCGAATGATCTCGTTGTTGTATCGGACCTTGTCCTCGGTTTCGATCGCGTGCAGAAGCTCGTCGATGATGTAGGCGTAGTCCTCGGGCAGAGCTTTGCGGACCTTACTGCGCGTATACTTCGACGCGGAGAAACGGCAGACCTCGACGAGCCGCCGGATCGTGATCTTGTACCACTCGGCGTTGACGACGCCCGCGCGCTTCAGAAGGTCCAGCTTCTGCCGGGGATAGTAGATCAGCGTCGCAAGCGTGTTGCGCTCGGCTTCGGTCACGCTGTTCTCGAACAGGATGTCGATCTTCTTGCGGATGACGCCCGACGCGTTCTTCAGCATATGGAGAAACGCCTCGTATTCGCCGTGAATGTCGGAGATGAAATGCTCCGTGCCCTTCGGAAGCCCCAGGATGGCTTTCAGGTTGATGATCTCCGTGGAGACCTCCGCGATCGTCGGGTACTCGTGCGCGAGAAGTTTCAGATACTTCATGTCCGTCAGCTGTTCCATGCCGTTTCCGCCTTTCTTATGATTCTGTGTTCATTTTATCATGCCGCGATCGGCTTGTCACCCGTTTCGGAAAATATATAGAACGGATCGCGAAACGATTTGTTATTGACATATGTCGTTTATTGTTGTATGATAATAATCGACATATGTCAGAAAGGAGTTCGTATGCCGAGACCGGTCAAATACAGAAAAATCGGACAGATGCCTGTCTATCGCAGCTTTTCGCCGGACGACGCAGAGAATGCGGAAACCGTCCGGATGACCGTCGACGAGTTTGAAACGGTAAAGCTGCTGGACGGCAGCGGGCTGACGCAGGAGGCGTGCGCATCCAGAATGTGCGTTTCCCGCACCACCGTCACGGCGATCTACGACAGCGCGCGGAAAAAGATCGCCGACGCGCTCGTTCACGGCAAACAGCTTCTGATCGTCGGCGGCTGCTGTGAATATGAGCCGATCGAGATCAACCGAACAATTACAATGAAAGGAAGCAATGTTATGAGAATCGCGGTCACATATCAGAACGGAGAAGTCTTTCAGCACTTCGGTCAGACGGAACAGTTCAAGCTGTACGACGTCGAAGACGGAAAGATTGTAAAGGAACAAGTCGTCGATACCGACGGCATCCATCACGGCGCGCTTGCCGGGTTCCTGAAAGCGGCAAAAGCGGACGTATTGATCTGCGGAGGCATCGGAACGGTCGGACGGGAAGCGCTTGCAGAGGTGGATATCAAACTGTATCCCGGCGTGCAGGGATCCGCGGACGCCGCGGCGAAGGCGCTTGCGGACGGTACGCTGCAATACGATCCGGCTGCGCAGTGCGATCATCATCACGGGCATCACGGCGGATGCGGACATCACGCAGAGGGCGGACATGAATACGGCGACGAGGAATGCAACCGCCGCCGCATCGAAGGCGAATGTGCGCGCGACAACGGCGAGTGCGGCCATCATCACGGGCATCACGAGGGCGAATGCGGGCATCACTGCCGCAAGAACTGATCGATATCATATAAAAACAGGGCGGTCGAAAGACCGCCCTGTTTTATTCTGTCACAGCACAGGGAACCATCTGGGGATGAACAGGATCAGAAGGCAGAGGCAGGAGATCACGAGCGCCGCAATGCCGAGACCTTTTCGCCTGTTTCTGCCGAACAGCGACGCGAACGCGAGGATCGCCGTGACGCTGCAGAAAAAGACGGCGACGAAGAAAAACGGATTCCCGAACCAGATCCCGCCCTGATAAGCGTAGGCGCCGGCGCTTGCAAGCAGCCGCGGCACGACCAGCGTGAGGAATGTGCACCATGCGCCGATCAGAGAGAAAACGAAGGAAAAGACGTTCAGAAAGCTCTGACGTCTGCGCGGCGCCGGTTCCGTCTTTGCGAGAAGGGCGCGGACGTCGGCTCCGCAGTTGGTGCAGAAGGTCTGTTTATCGGATACGATAGCTCCGCATTTGGGGCAGTACACGGGTTCATTCTCCTTTCGGTTCTGTCGCAGCGGAGGATTCTTCTTCCGCTTTTTCGAGGACTTTTTTGTATGGCAGCAGCATGCCCTCGGTCATTTTTCCGCCGATCTTCTTCTGGAGCTTTTTATTGCGCATCATGCCGCCGACCAGATACATGCCCATGATGCGGCCCTTGCGCTTCTGCGGGAAGTCGTAGAAGCCGTGCTTTTTATAGAAGCGGTGGTCCTCCTTCATCAGCCCGCGCATCTGATAGATCAGGTCGCGGAAGATCTTCATCCCGCCGACGCCCCAGAACGTCTTGGGCGGCTGATAAGCGTGATCGACCGCGTAGCGCAGGGTTTCCGCAAGCGCCTCGATCCCCGCGTCGGGATCGGATTCATCGCACACGACGCCCGCCAGGAAGTTCCCGCCGACCTCGGCGCGCGCCTCGATCACGGTGCGAAGGTTCTCCTCCTCCGAAAGCGGTCCGCTCACGAGGTAGCCCACGGGCTTGCCCATCGTGACCGTGCGGTGTCCGTTGCAGAACTGCCGGTCGTCGTACAGCTTCATGCGACAGCCCATCGAATGGTCCCTGATCGCGAACGCATAGACGATCGCGTCCGCGGTCTGGATCTGTTCGCGAAGGAAGCTGTCGAAGCCGTCCTTATAGACGCACGCGCCCTTTGCGGCGCATTGAAAGCACCCGAGGCAGCCGCCCGCAAACGGAAATTCGCGGAGATTCACGAGCGTCGTTTCAAACGGCGCCACGCGCAGAAACCGCCCGACGAGATCGCGGATCGAACTCTCCTCGTCCGGATCGAAATCCGCCACGACGGCGACGCGCCCGCCTTCCGACATCGCCGGCATTGCGCTTTCCGAAAGCGGAACCGGCGTAAATTCCTTCGGCTCGCCGTACCGTTTCGGCTCGGAAAAGCCGTGTTCTTTGCGCCACAGAACGAAGCGGAAGAAGTCCTCCGCCTCCTTTCTGCCCTGTTCCTTCAAAAGGTCCTCCATGTCCGCGGACAGCCCGCCGAGATAGGAAAGACCGAGGTCGTCGCAGTTGTCGCGGATGAAGCGGTGCGCCGTGATGTCATAGAAATGCAGCGAGGTCGTGACCTGCGCCGCGCACCTGCCCGCAAGGTTCACGCCGTGCTCCTTCAAAAGCTCGATGAACCGGTGCAGCTGGCTCGGCACGAGGAACGTATAGACCGGATAGCAGAACAGAAGAAGATCGGCGTTTGTAAGCGCATCTGCCGCCTCCGAAAAATCCTTTTCGAGCGCTTTGATGCGCTGACCGACGTGCAGCACCTCGAAGGTCTCCTCCGGGAAACGCTTTTCAAGATACCGGATCGTCTGCAGTGTGATGCTGTTTTCGCCCTTCGGCGAGCCGTTCAATACCAGGATCCGCACGGTTCGCCTCCGTCAGCGCTTTGCGGACAGGCGGTAGATGCGCAGTCCGTCGAACTTCTTGATCAGCCGCAGCATACTGTTGAACGGCTTCCAGTCCTTGTCCTGCTCCTCCGGCGAAAGCATGAGATAGTGATCGTGGATCTCCTCGTCGGTCGGATCGCCGTCCATGCAGAGTTTGTGGCAGCGGAGCCGTTCGCGCAGCGCCTTCTGCTCCTTCGGATCGTCCGCCGCCGTTTCGTACAGCGTGCCCTGCGTCCAGCCCATGCTCCTGTGCTCGCGTACCCAGCGCGCGTGCTCCATCGGCGCGAACACCGCGATCTGCGACGCGCGGAACGTATGCAGCATATCGAAGTCGACCGGCTTGTCGGTGTAGAAGCAGTTGATCGCGTTCAGATACCGCGCAAAGCTCTTGACCTGGTTGATGTTGCTGAGCTTGTACTCGAGCGACATGATATTGAACTCGCTTTCGAGCTGTTCGGTGTCGACCTCGTCTTCGCGGCCCATATGGTTGTAGCGCGCGTTCAGCGCGACCGCGAAATCGTACATATGCAGGAAATTCGACGCGGAAAGGTAGGTGTGCTTGCTGCGGCGGTCCACCGGGCACAGCTCGGTCTCGACCGAAAGCGGCATGATCGAAAGATCGACGATCTTTTCGATGTCCGTCAGAAACCGCTGCTCGGACTCCGCCATATCGCTGTACGCCTTGAGCCGCGGCGGAGGCGTCGTGCGGTCGCCCTCCGCCCACGCCTGATATCGCGCCTCATACGCGCCGATCTTCTCCGCCTCCTCGGAATCGTAGAAGTAGCGGGAACGGATCGCGCCGCCCGCAAAATCGAACTCCGCGGACATCGGCTGCAGCTCGGTCCTCGAGTTTCTGCCGTACGCCGTGCGGTCCCAGCACTGCAGCTCGTCGCAGAGCATCAAAAGATACGCAAGCGGGTGCAGCTCGGCCTTCAGCGACGGTTTGCGCTTGGTCTTGGATTTATAGAACGCGATCGCGAACTTATAGAGACTGTTGTGCAGCATGATCGCGCTCAGCGCGTCAAGATGCGCGGGCGTAAGCCGTTCCGCGCCGACCACGTCGACCAGTTCCTTGTGCAGACGCGCCGCGCTGAAAAACGCGTGGTCCATGAAATAGCCGTTGTTCTCCGGATGCAGCGGCTTGTTTTTGATCACGTCCGTGAGATATTCCTCCGAGACGGAATACGCCTCGCCGAGATACTTCGCGATGCCGTAGGCAAGCAGTTCCTCCACCGTGTCGAATTCGCGGTTGAACAGCTTAATCAGATGCGCCTTTTCTTCTTCGCCGATCGCCGTCAGCGCCTCGACGTCGCGGTATGCGAGATAGACGTTGCCCTCGCCGCGCCCCTGGCGCTGCACCTCGAAGTACGCCATGACCTGCTCAAACGGGATCTCGAACGGATAGCCGATGTCGTGGAACAGTGACGAAAGCCCCCAGAACTCGAGGAAGAACGCCGCCGCCTCACGCTCCTTTTTAAAGCCGTAGAAGCGCTTGAACGTCTCGCGGAACGCGTCGTTGGTCTCGTAGATCGCGAGTCCGAGCGCAAAGACGTACACGGAATGGGAATAGTGATCGCGGTGCTTCATCAGCAGCGTGCTCGCGTTGGACTCGAATTCGCTCAGAAGCTCCACCATCTTCTGCGAGCGTCCGTTGCCGCCGATGAACATTTCGAGATACGCGTAATAGACCGTGTACGCGTCCTCGGCGACGCCGGAGTCGATGAACTTGCCGAGCTCGTTTGCAAGACAGAGCCGGTCGACGTCCATCTGCATATCATAGGGCACCTGATTCGGACGGATGCCCGTGCCGAGATACGTTCCGGTCTTCTTTTCCGCAGCGGTCTTTTTCGCGTCAAAGCGCAGCCCCTCGCAGCGCTGATGCAAAAACCGCAGCGCCGCGGAACGCAGATCGAATCCGTTTTTGACCGCCTTCGTCTGCGCCGGTACGAACGGACCGACGTCCGTTCCGAACTGTTCGAGATGCGCCTTCCGCATCTTTTCCAAAGCCGTATATCCCATAGAAAACTCCTTTCCGTTTCTTCCGAGCATCAATGTCCCGCCGCAAACGCGCGTGTGCGCGCGACGAGTTCGTCTTCGTCTGCAAAGAACAGGTCGCCGACCACATATTTCCCGGCGGCGGTCCTTCCGACCGCGTACGCGCCGTCTGCGGAGAACGCCATCTCCTCAAACGTGTCCGCCTGTGCGTTCATCGAGAACAGCAGGCGGCAGCCGTCGTTGAGATCGAACACGTCGATCCGCGTCTTTCCTTCGCACATCGCCAGCAAAAGCCCGCCGTCGGCGCTGAACCCGAAGGACGAATACTGCGTGCCGTTGTTCCAGATCTTTTCCACGGTGCGCGTCTTCATGTTGTAGACCATCATGCGCGTGCTGACGTCGATCGCCACGAGCCGGTCCTCCGAGACGCCGAGCGCGTTGATATAGGTGTAAAGCTGTCCGACCGTGTCCTGCACCGTTCCGTCGCCCTGCGTATTGAAGAGCTCGATCGTGCCGTCCGGGTGCGCGATCGCCGCGACGCTGCCGTCGACCGAGAAATGGAACGTCGGCGGATAGTCCTTGTAGTAATTCGTCTGCTTGAATGTCGGCGAAAGCTCGTGCTGACTCGTAAGCGGCACGCATTCGGCCGCCCGCTGCGAAAGATAAACGTCCGAAAGCGCTCCCTCGAAACGGTCGACCGTCTGCACGGACGCAAGCGGCGGCAAGCTGTAGAAATAGATCACGCCGTCGTAGCGCGAGCACAGGACCATGTTGTCCATCGGGACGATGCCGTTGTAGTGTGTGCCCTCCGCCGATTCGACAAACTCCAGCGCCCACGTTTCGGCGTCGATGATGAACATCGCTTCGTCGGTCATCAGAAGATGCTTCCCGTCCGCGGTGAACGACACCGACGGCAAAAAGCTCGTGTCGGGAATGCCCGCGGACAGGATCTTCGCCGCCGTTCTTGCATCGACGACGTACAGATTCGCGCCGACCGTGTACGCCATGCGCTTCGAATCCCGCGTGAACACCGGCTCGGTCGGCAAACTGAACGCGGCGTTTTCGACCGGCTCGATAAAGATCATTTCGCCGGAATCCATGTCCCAGCCCGCGATAAAATAGTAATATGACAGGCAGCAGAGCGTTTTCCCGTCGGGCGAGAGCGCCCATTTATCCACAAAAACCCCGGGCATCTTGCAATTCGGATCGTTCGGAATGCCGGGAATAAAGACGCGTTTGCCCTCGCCGTCCAGCACGATCACCGCGGTTTCCCCCGCCTTGCCGGTGAGCACGACGCGCTCGCGGTCCTCCGAAACCAGCATCTGCATGGCGAATCCGTCCGCTACGTTCGTGAACAGATCATTCAGCGGCCGCTGCGTGAGTCTCGACAGAACGTTGTTTTCCGGATCATAATCCGCCATCTGATCGCCGACGGTGTAGAACAGCCGCTCGCCGCCGTTAATATCGACAAACAGGAATTTGTCCGCGTCCTGCACAAGGATCGTGTCGCTGTCCTTCCAGAAGCAGACGTTGTTGATCTCGTACGGGACGTTCTTTTTGCTCGTGTAGCGGAACGCCTCCGAGCCGTCTTCAACGTTCCACACCTGCACGAACCGTCCGTAGTCACAGTCGGCGCAGAAGCGCTTGCCGTCCGCCGAGAAGAACGGATACATCATGACGGCGTTGTCGGCGGAGACGGTATACAGGATCTCGTTCTTCTGCAGATCGACCATCGCGATCGAATTGTTGTTGACCACGCCGACCGCGCGCGTGCCGTCCGGCGACGGCTCGATGTCGTTCAAGAGCATATTCTGGTTGTTGAAGCTCGAAACGATCGTGAACGGCTCGATATACATCGTGCGCCGCATCAAAGCAAGAAGCTCGTCACGGCGGACGTTCTCGTTTTCTTCGCTGATGTCGAGCGCGTCCGAAAGGATCTTCGCCGCCTCGCGCTTTTCGCCGTTGTCGAGCGCCGTGGACGCGCGTTCCATGCGCTCGCCGAGGTCGTTGAAGATCGCGTTTTTGCGCTCCTGTTCGGCGCGGCGCGCTTCCTCCTCGGCAAGCTTCGCCTGCTCTTCGGCGATCCGCTGCTGCTCCGCCGCTTCACGCTTCAGTTCCTCATTATGCAGATGGTTGACGACAAGGAACGCCGTCAGCGCGGCGCCCGCGGCGAGCACCGCCGCTCCGACGCCCAGCGCGATCCGGATCTTTCTCTGCCGCGCGCGGCGTTTAAGATCGTCGAAGCTCAGTCCGAGCATCGGCGCAAGCAGACGCAGCTTTTCGTTTTTGATCCGTTTGACGCTTTCGCCGAGCGTTGCGCCGCGCACGTCCGCCGCCAGCGGTTCGATCTCGCCGACGGTTCCGTCCGCATTCTCCGTAAAGCGCACCATCTCCGGGAAGCTGTCCTTCGGCTCGCCCTCGACCAGGACGGTGAGCACGCGCTCGCGCCCCTTGCGCGCAATGAAATACTCCATCTCACGCAGGCACCACCTGCTTTCGAGATAGCGCGGCGAGCAGATCGCGATGAACCATTCGCTTTTATCCAGCGCCGCCTCGATGTCCGCGCCGAGATCGGCGGAAAGCGGCAGCTCCTCCTGATCGCGGAAGACCTTGCCCATCTTCTTTCTGCCGGTCTGCTTTTTGATCGACGCCGGAATACCGTACGTTTCGATCGCCGTGTGCAGCGCCTTTGCGATCTCCTGATCCGGCGACTGGTGACGGTAGCTGATAAATGCACAGTAGGATTGCCCGCGTTCCATAATCCTCCCCTTTCCGGCTGCCCTGCCGAAATATGTTAATATATTATATCACACGGCGCGCCGTTTGCATATACCGTTTGAAAAGAAAAAAGCAGGCGAATTGCCTGCCTTCACATCGTTGCCGTATCCTATTCGTCTTCCCACTGCGTCAGCATCGAGCGCATCCACGCCGCGACGTCCATGTCGTAGACCGCGTTCAGGTTTTCGGCGGACGTAACGGTCTTTGTATCGCCGAGCGCGACCGTGCGTCCGTGATCCAGCAGCAGCGCCTGCGTGCCGTATGCCTTCGCGAGCGAAAGATCGTGCACCACCGAGACCACCGCGCGTCCCGGAACTTTGAGCCATTCCGAAATCAGCGCGAAGATCTGCTTCTGATAGACGAGGTCCAGATGGTTGGTCGGCTCGTCCAACAGCAGATAGCGCGGATTTTGCGCGAATACCTGCGCGAGGAACGTCCGCTGCAGCTCGCCGCCGGAAAGCGTCAACACGGACTGGCGGCGCAAAGACGTCAGCCCCGTGCGTTCCAGCGCTTCCTCCACCGCCGTTTCATCCTCCGCCCTGTGCGAAGAAAACAGACCGCCCCTGTGCGCGTAGCGTCCGAGGCGGACGACCTCCTCGACCGAAAACGCATAGCCGACGAAATGATTCTGCGAAAGAACGCCGATCGAACGCGCGCGCGTCGCCGCGTCCGTCTTTTTCAGGTCCTTTCCGTCGAACCGGATCGTTCCCGTATACGGCACGCCCTGCGAAACCGCGTTCAGGATCGTCGATTTTCCCGCGCCGTTCGGACCGATGATCATCAGCCACTGTCCGTCCGAAACCGTAAAGGAGCAATCGTTCACGGCGGCAAGCGTGCCGTACCGTACCGTCAGGCGATCGACTTCCAGCATAGCTCTACCTCCGTCTCGAACGATAATAGATCGCCACGAACACCGCCGCGCCGACCATGCTCGTCACGACGCCGAGCGGCAGCTCCCGCGGGGAAAACAGCGAGCGCGCCGCAAGGTCCGCCAGCATCAGGAAGACCGCGCCGGAAAACAGAGACGCGGGCAGAAGCCGCTTGTGATTCGGTCCCACGATCATGCGCACCATGTGCGGCGTGACGAGTCCCACAAAACCGATCGTGCCGCCGATCGACACGCAGACGCCGATCAGGCACGAAACCGCGATCAGCACCGTGAGCCGCACGCGGCGCACGTTGACGCCGACGGCGCGCGCGTTGTCCTCGCCGATCGCAAACGCGTTCAGCTCGCGCGCGTTCAAAAGCAGGACCGTCCCCGCGGCGGCAAGCGTTCCGGCAAGCACCGCGGCGTTCCGGTAGCTCGATCCCTGCAGACTGCCCATCGTCCAGAACGTGATGCTCTTCAGGTGCTCGCCCGCAAACGTGATCACGATGCTCATGACGCTGGACGCGAACATGGAAAAGATCACGCCGATCAGGATGATCGTGTTGGTCGACAGCGAACAGTCGAGCCGCCAGGCAAGACCGAGAATGATCAGCAGCGACAGCAGTGCGAACAGGATCGCCATGACCATCGTCCCCGCAAACGGCAGCTTCGGAAACGTGATGCCGAACGCGATCGAAATGACCGCGCCGAGCGACGCGCCCGAGGAAACGCCGATCGTGGAGCCGTCCGCAAGCGGATTTTTGAGAAGCCCCTGCATGCTCGCGCCCGCGAGAGAAAGCGACGCGCCGACCAGCGCCACGCACAGCACGCGCGGCAGACGAATGGGAACGATCACGGATCGGGCGAGCGAATCTGCCGCTTCGGACGGAACGCCGCGGATCGCGTCGGCAATGACGCGCACCGTTTCCCTGAGCGGGATCCGCACGCTGCCGAGGCAGACGCACGCAAAGAACACGCACAGCGTTACCAGTGCGAATACCGCATAGATCCATCCGCCGAAATGCTCGCCGATCCGTTTCATATTCTCCCGTTACGCGGCGGGCGCAAGCGCCTCCGCATGCTCCATAACGAAATCATACAGCATTTTCGCGCCGTCCGCAAGACGCGGCGCGGGACGGGACAGCTCGTTGTTCTGCAGATTCAGGATCGCGCCGTTTTTGACCGCCGTCACGTTCTCCCAGCCGGGACGCGACATGATTTCTTCCTCCGGCGTCGGGCCTTCGCCCCAGTACATCGTGATCGTCACGATATAATCCGGATTGCGTTCAAGGACCTGCTCTTCGGAGATCTCCGCCCAATCCTTGAGGTCCGCAAAGCAGTTCCTGAGTCCCATCATGTTCGCGACCTCGTCCATGAACGTGCCGCTGCCCGCGGTCCAAAGTCCCCACTGCAGCGGAGAGACCTCGAAATAAACGGTCTGCGTGCCGTCCAGCTTGTTCGCTTCGATCTCCGCAAAGCCCGCTTTCATATCGGAGATGATCTTCTCCGCTTCGGCGTCCTTGCCGAGCAGCTTGCCGAGGATCTCGATGGACGTATACACGCCCGCGATGTCCTTCGCGTCGCTGACGACGACCGCAACGCCCGCGTCCTCAAGCTGCTTCACCTGCTCCTCGGTCTGTGCCATGCTGCTCATGACCAGCACGTCCGGCTTGAGCGCAAGGATCTGCTCGATGTTCGTGTTGCCGCCGGATTCGACGCTCGTGACGTTGAGCACTTCCGGGGGATAGTCGCACCATTCGCCTCTGCCGACCAGAAGATCGCCTGCGCCGAGCGCGTACACGATCTCACAGTCCGCGGCCGACAGCGCAACAATGCGCTCCGCGGGCTTTTCCAGCGTGACCTCATGCCCCATCATGTCGACCAGTTTCACCGTCGTGTCCGGTTCGGGCTCGGGTTCCGATTCGGGTTCGGGTTCCGGTTCGGGTTCCGGCACGGGTTCGGGTTCCGGCACGGGTTCCGGCTCTGCCGCGGGCGCCTGCGTCGGTTCTTCCGCTGCGGGCGCTGCCGCGGGCTTCTTGCAGCCGAATACCGCAAGCAGCAGGATCGCGGCGATCAGGATCGCCCAGAGTTTCGTTGTTTTCTTCATGATTTTTATCCTCCTCATGATTGAAATACAGCACGCTGCGTTTTCAGAAGCGCGCGATGTTCCGCAAGATCGTTCGAGATCAGTTCATAGGTCAGATACGCCGGATCGATGCGTTCGATCAGTTCCCTCACGCCCGCGCAGGTGAACGGTTCGTGCCGGTCGACGTCGAACACATAGCGGAAAAGCTGTTCGCTCCGTTCCGCATAGGTCGGCGCAAGCCGGACGGGGTTCGCCTGCATGGCTTCGATGATCCCGCCGGTCAGCGACTGGTGCAGATGTACGCCGCGGATACGCCTGCACAGATCCCCGTGCAGATCCAGCATCCGGCGGATATAGCGGAGCCCGTCCTCCTGCGTGGCGAGGTCCGTGCGGGTATGCATGAGATGTCCCGTGTCCAGCATCAGCCCTGTCTTCGGGTACTTCACACGCTCCAGAAGCCGCTTCGTCATCTCCGGATCGGTGAAGCGGAAGCCCGCGTACCAGAGGTTTTCGAGCAGCAGCCACGGTCCGTTTTCCACGTCCCCGAACAGCGTGTTCAGAAGCTCCGCCGCGGCGTCGATCACTTCGGCGTCGGTATGGCGGCTCTTCCCCGTGAAGGTCTCCTCGCAGGAGCCGTCGCATACATGAAACACCACATATTCGGCGCCGTACCGTCGGGCGTTTTCGAGATCCTTCCGGTAATGCCGCAAAAGCGCGTCCGGCGTGTCGCCGCCGAAGACCGCGCGCACGGTTTCGAGGTCGTCAAACTCGTCGACGCATGCGGAAAGATTTCCGTGCCAAAGCTCTACCCAGTACGGAAGGCAGCTCATATGCAGCCCCGTCACGCGTTCCGCCGGCACGATGCCGCGCGCATCCTCCTCAAAGCAGGTCAGTTCGATCCCGTCTCCGCCGAGAAGCTCAAGCAGTTCGCTTTGGGATGCAAACCGGTCAAGATCGCAGGAACTGGTCGTCAGATTGATCTGCGTCTTCATGAAATCCTCCCCGCGTTTCGCGTTTTTCAAGCGAAATCCACATAAAAAAGCTCTTTACCGATACGGCAAAGAGACTGCGTACAAAGAACGCCCCCGAAAGGCGCTGCGGTACGATCAATCCCTCGTGATCCGGAAAAATTCTTTTCCTGTACCATGCATTCGGCAGGTTTCCCGGCTTGCGGCATATGGCGCCGCCGCCTTCCCGATTGCTCAGTGGCTGCATCTGCGTGGCGACGCCGATCCGCATACGGTGACGAGATCGCACAGGCGTTTCACCTGTTTCCCTTTTAACCCCCGTCCCTCTCGAAACGAAGGCACCGACTGCGATTTATTCAGTTCGACATTATTATAGATACTTTTCCGTTCGCTGTCAATCGGAATCCGGAAGAAAACCCCTCCGTTTTAAAGGCGGTCCGTTCGGGAAAGAACGCGCGCGATATCGTCGAGCGAATCGGCAAAGGTGATGCCGGAGAGTTTTTCCGGCGTGGAAAGCTCCGAAGCAACCATGCGGGACAAAAGTGCGTGCAGACCGGAATAATAACCGTTCAGATTATACAGAACACACGGCGCGTCAAGATGCCTCAGCGCGACCTTGCTCATGATCTCCGCGATCTCCTCAAGCGTGCCCGTGCCGCCCGGAAACGCGATGAACGCGTCGCCGAGCTCGATCATCTTCGCCTTGCGCTCCGACATATCCTTTGTAACGATCAGCTCCGTGATCGCATCGTAAACAAACCCGTCGTCCACAAAGAACTTCGGCTCCACGCCCGTAACCCTGCCGCCTGCCTCGAGCACGCTTTCCGCAAGCATGCCCATGAGCCCGCACCTGGATCCGCCGTAGACGAGGTCGTGCCCGTTTTTGCCGATCCATGTGCCGAGCGCGCGCACCGCCGGTTCCAGCGCGGGATCGTTTCCCGGCGTCGCCCCGAGATAAACCGTAATGTTCATCGGATCAACCTCTTCGCGCTTCCTTGAGCGGTCTGTCCCAATACACGACGCCGTTCGCCTGCTTCGCAAGCGCGTCGACGTCCTCGCGGAAGGTCTCCATCAGCGCCGCCTCGCGTTTTTTCGAGCGTCTGCCCGGCGCGTCGTAGAGCACGTCGGAATAGTACGCGTCGTAGGAGACCGCGTAATCGGACTCGTCGATGTGCGGGAAGAACGTCACCGCCGCTTCGTAGCGCACCGTGCCGTTTTCCGACGTGGCGATCAGCATGACCAGCGCCGCATGACGATGAATGCTGTTTGCGACGCAGTCCGCCTCAAAATACTGTTCGTACACGTTGATCGTCAAAATACTTCTCCTCCGTTTATACAACTACCTCGTAAGCGTCCTTCGCGCCGTAGTCCGCAAGCGCATAGGGACTCAGAATGCCCCGGTCGGTCACCACGCCGGTCACGAGCTCCGGCGGCGTGATATCGAACGCCGGATAATAGCCCTTGACGCCGTCGCGCGCGGTCTTCACCCCCATCGCTTCGAGCACGAACGCGGGATCGCGGAACTCGATCTTTACGTCGTCGATCTTCGGATGGACCGTATCCGGCACGCCGGTCACATAGTACGGCACGCCGAGATGCTTCGCCGCGATCGCGATCTGGAACGTGCCGACCTTGTTGACCACATACCCGTCCAGGGTGATCGCGTCCGCCGCCGAGGTAAAGACGTCCACATGCTCGCGCTGCATCACGAACGCGGGCATATTGTCCGTGATCACGGTCACGTCGAAGCCCATTTCGTAACAGACCGTGGCGGTCAGCCGCGCGCCCTGAAAATACGGGCGCGTTTCCGGGCAGAAGATGCGAAGCTTTTTCCCCCTCGCCTTCGCTTCCTTCAGCATCATGCCGACGATCGTTTCCGCAAAGCACTGCGTGAGGATCGTGCCCCCGTCCGGGAATTTGTCGACCAGATACACGGCGATCTTTGCAATCTTTCCGTAACGGCTGTCATTCGCTTCGATCGCGCGGCGCCTGATTGCCAGATCGACCGGCTCGCCGCGTTTCCACGCCGCTTCCGCCGCCTCGAGCATCGTTTCGCACACACGCGCCATACGCTTTGCCGTGGTGGGACGCGCGGAGGAGATCGTCTCCGCCGCGTTCAATAAAAACGCACGCTGCTCCGCCTCGCTTCTGCCGCGGCATTCGTACGCCGCAAGCGCCATGCCCATCGCCGCCGCGGGATACGGTCCCGCGCTCTGCGTGACCATGTCCGTGATCGCCTGCGCCACCTCGCCGTAATGCCGGCACGTCACGAACGATACCGTGCGCGGATAGCAGCGCCGGTCGAGAATGCGCACCGCGCCGTCCTCGTACCAGGCGATGTTTTCATATTGCAGCATAAACGCCAGACCGCGGTCGAATCGTTCCATCGGCATGTCCTCCTTAATTTGATTATAAAGCCGATCCGCTTCCGTGTCCATCGCTTTTTCAAAATCTTTTCTTGCCTCTCTGCAACCTTTTCCGTTACAATGCAGTATAGAAAGTGAACGGGCTTCGCGCCGTTCTGATTTGATCATTCATCCGGAAAGGAAATAAAGAATTATGAAAAAAATGATTGCGATCCTGCTTTGCGCACTCATGCTCGTTACGGCCGCGGCATGCAAAAAGGCGCCTGAAAAACCAGCGGAAACGCCGGCTGCGCCGGTCCCGGATCCCGAAACGGAGACCGTTCCCGCGCCCGAGTCCACAGCCGAGACGGAACCGCTCCCCGTGCCCGTGACCGAATCGAAGGAACCGGCCGTTCCGATCTCCGGCGGCTGGCAGGTTGCCGAGAGCGTCGAAATGACCGGAGAGCTTCGCGCGATCTTCGACAAGGCGCTCGACGGACTGGTCGGCGTCAGCTACGTTCCGGTCGCGTGCCTCGGCACGCAGGTCGTCGCGGGAATCAACTACTGCTTCCTTACGCAGGCGACGGTCGTCTATCCCGATGCAAAGCCGAAGTTCGTGCTGGTCTACGTTTATGAAGACCTCGAGGGCAACGCACAGATCCTGAACTTTGCCGATATGCCCGTCATTCCGAACGAGTTTGACGGGATCGAGCCGATCTCCGACGAAGAAACGCTCGACGGCGGCTGGGCGTACGCGGAATCGTACGAGATCACGCCGGAAATCGAAGACAGGTTCGGCAAGGCGCTGAACGATTACGGATATCTTGCGGTTTACAAGCCGGTTGCCAACCTCGGCACGCAGGTCGTTGCAGGTCTGAACCGCTGCCTGCTTGTGCAGTTTACCGAGCGCATTCCCGAAGCGCTTCCGCAGTACAAGCTGATGTATGTCTATGAAACGCTCGACGGCGGCGCGGAAATGCTCGACGTTCTCGATTTCGATTTCGGCGCGCTCTGCACCTACGGCGCGTAAAGACGCCGACTTCAACCTCCCCGGGCGGGGAGGTTTTTCTTTCGGACTGGAAATTTCATACAAAACGGGGTATACTGTAACCAACACATTTTTTCGGAGGCAGATATGAAGATCGCAGTCGTTACCGGCGCGTCAAGCGGCATGGGCAGAGAATTTGCAAAGGCGGTCGACAAGGCATACGCTTTGGACGAGCTCTGGGTGATCGCGCGGCGGAAGGAGCGGCTCGAATCGCTGCAGGCGGAATGCCGCACGCCGGTCCGCGTGCTCAGCTGGGACCTTTCCTCGCCGGAGAATCAGCACGCGTACAAGGCGCTCCTGGAAGAGGAAAAACCCGAAATCAAACTCCTGGTCAACGCGGCGGGCTACGGACTGTTCGGCGCCGCGGAGGATCTTGACGTCGAAAACCAGCTCGGCATCGTCTCGCTGAACGACTCCGCGCTCTCCGCCGTGTGCCTCTATTCGCTTCTGTATATGCAGCGCGGCGACGCGATCGTCAATCTCGGCTCCAATTCGAGCTGGCAGCCCGTGCCGTATATGACGGTCTACGCCGCGTCGAAGGCGTATGTGCTGAGCTTTTCCCGCGCGCTCGGGCGCGAGCTCAGATCCCGCGGGATCCATGTGATGTGCGTCTGCCCCGGCTGGATCAGGACCGAGTTTTTCGACCGCGCGAAGCACGACGACACGATCCGCTATTTCGACCGCTGGTACACCGCGGAGCAGGTCGTCGAACGCGCGATGAAGGATCTCAAAAAGAAGAAAACCGTCTCGATCCTGGGCTTCCCCGTCCGCATGCAGGTGCGGCTTGTAAAGCTGCTGCCCGTGAAGCTCGTGATGAACACCTGGTGCAAACAGCAGGGAAAGGATTGAGCGCGATCGCGCCGGAAAAGAACAAGGGGCGGAGCGATCCGTCCTTTTTTCTTTCCTGCGTTATCTTTTTCATGCCGCACGGCTCTTTATAGGTGAAACCGGTTTTACAAAGGAAAAACGCTTATGAGACAGACAGAGCAATTCGATCGCATCTATGCCGAAACGCGCGACGATCTGCTGCGCTACCTGACGCTCCGCACGAATGCGGATCCCGAGGCGGAGGACCTCTTTCAGGAGGTTTACCGCCGGTTCTACGACCGGCTGACGCGCGGCGTGCCGGTGCTGGATCCGCGGCGGTATCTCTTTTCGGTGGCGAAAAAGGTGCTGGCAGGGTATTACCGCAGTTCGGCGAAACGCAAAGCGGCGGAACAGCCGATCCCGGAGGATTTCGAGGTCGTATCGGACGACGAACCGATCGACGAACGGCTTTTAAGGGAGGAGCGCATGGACGAGGTCTGGCGGCTTCTGAAACACGAGCCGGAGATCAATCAGAGAGCGTTCGTGCTCTATTATGGCTATGACCGCTCGCAGAAAGAGATCGCCGCGGCGCTCGGCATCCGGGAAGAAGCGGTGCGGCAGCGGCTGTACCGAACGCGCGAACGGATCCGCGCCATGCTGGAACGCGGCGAACAGGAAAGGAGACAGGCATGAACGAAAAAGAATATTTCAAAAAGATGATCCACGACTGCGCGGTCAACGACGCGCTCGTCAAAGCAAGAGCAAAATACACGACACGCAAAACGTTTGCATGGACAAAGGCGCTCGGCATCGCGGCGATCGCGTGCGCGGTGCTGATCGGAACGGTGTTTGCAATCCCGTCGGCAAGAGCCGAGGTGTTGAGCTGGTTCGGCGTTTCGACACCGCGGGATTACCTCACGGCGAACCCGGAAGATCGCACGGATATTCCCGAGATCGACGCGCTGATCGCTTCGCCGGAACCGGGGGACGGATTCGTTGCGATCCCGATCGACCGCACGGATTCCAAAGCCGTCAACAGCGAAGGCGCGCTGAAGCTGTCGGACTTCTTCTATGAGAACGACGATATCGCACTCGGCGAGGCGATGTTCGACGGGCAGTACTTCTATCAGGCAGTCAAGCTGAACGGGCTTTCGGGACTGTACCTCTTGGAGGAGTACACCGGCGGCTGGCAGACCGGCGTTCCGGTCGATCCGTACGCGGTATGGGGGCTCTATGAAAACGGTCCCGACAAAGAGTATCTGACCGGCAAATGGACGCTGTACGAACGTCCGCAGGGACGCATCTTCTACGAATTGCCGGACGGCACGCAGCTTGTCGGCTCGCTCGATCTGTCCGGCGCGCTTGAACCGTATTACCATTCGCTGGACGCGCAGGGACTGATCGGACCGGACGCGCCGGAAGACGCGCAGGAACAGATCGACGCGCAGAACCGGAGATACCTCGAGCAGAACGGACTCACGGCGGTCGCCGCGATCTGGCCGGGCGAAAACATTGCCGATCACGCGGACGAGAACGGCAACCTGAAGGTCAGGGTGTTCTATGAGGTTCGGGTTTGCGAAGAGGACCGCGGCGACGGAAGCTATGTTCCGTCCACGGAGCTCTTCAGGGCGCAGCTCGGCACGATCACGGTCAATGTGCGCGCCCACCGGGACCTCGAAGCAGGCGTGCTCGAAAGCGCGGACGGCGCGATTGCTTGGGGTGCGGAGACGGTGACGCTCAGCAAGCTGGAGGAGGATCTGAACGGCACGCTCGGAGATAAAAGCGACGATTGCATGCGGTTCTCCAAGTATCGGGTGTCGATGGAAGGCGTTGCCATGTGGATTGATGCGAAGACCGCCGAGATCAATCCGCTCGGCATCTCCGACATCCAGATTCACATTACAGTACCCGAAACGTGGACACGCGCCGAACGGGAGGCGCTTGCAGCTTCACTGAAATTCACGGTGCTGATCAACGACGAGGCCGGCGCGTGGTTTCCGCAGAATCTGAATTGCGTCGTGCAGGAAAGCGGCGAGCTTCTGTGGACGGCCAAATGGATCGACGGCGTTCCATACGAGATGCTTTCCTCCGTCAAATCCATCTCGTTTGTTCCGTCTTTGACGTGGGTGGAATCCTGGAATGTCGTCGTCAATCCGAAGGAGCCGGTCATTCTCGACCGTAATCCCGTGACCGGTAAGACCGTTGTGATCGACGCCAAAGGCGCAGAAATCGTTGCGTTGAATCCCGCGTTCGGCGAAACGGTCGTCAGCCCCTGCGGTGTTGACACGGCATGGAGCACTGATACCGGGGATGCTGAGTTTCCGGAATACACCATTATGATGTATGTGGAATGATCGATGAAATACATTAAGAGGGTGTTCGGGAACAGGTTTTGTTCCCGAACACCCTCTTTGTTTGTTCGCTTTACCGCACGATGAGTCCGTTTTCGTCCGCGTCGAGCGTGAGCGTCGTGCCCTCGGCGGGGGATTCGCGGATGATGTACCGCGCAAGCAGCGATTCCGCGTGCGACTGGATAAACCGCTTCAACGGACGTGCGCCGAACTGCGGATCGGAGCCGTTTTCCACGATGTAGCGTTTCGCCGCGTCGGTGACGTTGAGATGGTAGCTGCGCCCCTCAAGCCGCTTCTCGAGGTCCCTGAACAGCAGCTCGACGATGTTCTTGAGGTTCTCGCCGGTGAGCGGCTTAAAGAACGCGATCTCGTCGAGACGGTTGATGAACTCGGGACGGAAGCGGGATTTCAGCTCGTTGCGCACCCAGTCCTCGACGCCGGGCTTCAGATGTCCTTCGGCGTCCATGCCGTCCAGAAGCGTATCGGAACCGATGTTCGAGGTCAGGATGATGATCGTGTTCTTGAAATCGACCGTGCGTCCCTGCCCGTCGGTAATTCTGCCGTCGTCCAGCACCTGCAAAAGCACGTTCAATACGTCCGGATGGGCTTTCTCGACCTCGTCGAACAGGACCACCGCGTAGGGCTTTCTGCGCACCGCTTCGGTGAGCTGTCCGCCCTCGTCGTAGCCGACGTAGCCCGGAGGCGCCCCGATGAGACGCGCCACGGAGTACTGCTCCATGTACTCGCTCATGTCGATACGCACCATATTGCGCTCGCTGTCGAACAGCGCTTCGGCCAAAGCCTTGCAGAGCTCCGTCTTGCCGACGCCGGTGG